>NZ_JAGYGG010000029.1:0-72210 GCF_019947335.1 Pseudomonas sp. BF-R-24 | reverse complement strand
CCCCCCCCCCGAGCGTTTGAAGGTGCAAATGAGTCGACAATTACGCTGGGGTGATGCCAGCAGGATGGAAAACGCCAGTGATGGCCGGTCGCTGATCCTGCGTGCCGCCCTCGATGCGATGATTGCCGAGGGCGCCGAAGGTTTTTCGATCGATGACGTGGCCCGCGGTGCCAACATCTCGCGACGCACCCTGTACCGGTATTTTGGTTCCAAGAAGGAGCTGATTCAGGCTGTCGTCAGTGCAGAGAACGCTGCCTTTTTTGAGGAAATGCAACGCTCCCTGAATGAGTTCGAAGATGACTTCGAGGCTTATCTCACAGAGTGCGTGTGTTTCTCCGTACGCTACCTGGATCGTCATAACGGCGGCTTCCACCATAGCTACCTGACGAAGAACTCAACCCTGGAGGTGTTCACCTACATCCTCGAAAACATCGCACCGATGTGGCGTGATTTGCTGGAAGAGCCCTATCGTCGTTATGTCGAACGCAACGACGGGTCTGTCGCGTCGCTTGAGAACATCATCGCGCTGATCAGTCGAATCGGGCTCGCGTACTGTCTTGTTCCTGCCGATGAACATGCAATTCGTGAGCAACTGGCAATGCTTCAGCCGACGCTTGTTTGCAGGGCTCTTGAGTAAGCGATTAATCCGGTTTTCTGGCCGAAAATTCAGTGAGTCCTGATTGTCTCGATGAAAAAATTCGTGACAGGCAACTATCAGCGGTCACTCAAACACAGTCACCCTCGCCCACTGCCCTATCGATTAACGCAGTCTAAAGAGTTCGCCGATCCGCCTTAGCCAACCCCGATACTTCTTGCGAAGGCCCACGAATTTTTCAGTAAACGGAGTCACCTACATGGACGTCATCAATCAGTTGCAGCCCGAAGAGTGTGCAGGAATGGAGGATATTCGACGTGAAATCGATGCCCTTGATCAGGTTGTTATCAAACTGTTGGGCAAGCGTTTTCACTACGTACTGGCTGCCTCGAAGTACAAGACCTCAGTGACTTCGGTGCGTGCTCCGGAGCGATTCAAGGCCATGTTGGCGACAAGACGCGAGTGGGCCGAGGCTGAGGGCCTGAGCCCGGATGCAATCGAGAGGATGTACAGTGACCTGGTGAACCACTTCATTGCAGAAGAGATGAAACACTGGGCGGCTCATCAATCCAACACCGGACTCTAGTGTCCGGACTGTCCGCCATGGGGTGACAGGAATGGGATACCTTGTTGACCCAGTTACTCACCGCTCAGGGAGAGCACCATGTCTGTAGAAATCCAACTTTCTGAAAATGCTACTGAAGCAGAGCGGCTGGGAATTTTGACCCCGTTGCTGGCCCATAACCAGGTCAACGGTGGAGACGACGCACATGAAACATTTGCTCTGTTGCTACGAGACCCAGACAGTAACGAAGTCATTGGCGGATTGTACGGCAAGGTCTCTTATCGATGGCTGCTCATCGATCTTGTCAGCGTTCCCGAGTCGATGCGTGGCCAGGGTATCGGAGAACGGCTAATGCGCATGGCTGAAGAAGTCGCGCAGAAAAAGCACTGTATTGGTATCTGGCTGGAGACTTTCAGCTTTCAGGCACCCGGGTTTTATCGAAAACTTGGTTACTCCGAATTCGGCCGCCTGGCAGACTATCCACCGGGGCATACCCGGTTCTATTACCAGAAGTCGTTGTGCTGATCGCGTTTTGGATCTTGGGCCGATAGCTGCGCACCGTAGCAGGCAGCAATCGGCCGTGGATTCAACCGATGCAACAGATTGGCTAAATAGTTCCGCGGCCGTTCCTGAGCTTCCATCTTTTCCACATGAGCATCAGATGAGCAAATGCCGAGAACGAAAAAAACATGAATACGAGAAAACGAGCCTTTCTGCTTTCCCTGGATTCATATAATTCTTCGCACTCACCTCCTGAAGAACATCGAGCAGAGCAAAGCTTCACGCCATCGACACTGCAGTCCAGCAAGCTGCCATTTATGAAAGACAACTCAATCTCTTTACCTTTTGCCTCCCTGAACAATCCGGGTGCGCGGGTTAATCGATAATCAAGCTGTTTATATCGGCCGGTCTCCGAATCCCGAACTGTGATTACGGACACTTTACTACCGCTGAAATGAACTGCCCTGCCACGCATGAACTCAATGTCGGCTCCACGGTAGCCATAGGAATCAATAATAATGAGCAAAATCAATATGACCACTCCGAAGACACCGAAGGTCAACCTGATCTGCTCAAAACCTCCTTTCGGCCATTGCATTTCAATCCCTCATTTTCCCGCAGCGAGTCTGGAGCCACCACTGTTCAGGTTAACGTGAAAAACAGATCTGGCCCCGCGCCTCCACTCAAGCACCCCCATTATTTATTTCGCACTATTCAACCGACTTACTTCAATCGCTTCTTCAATTAGAAAACACATATTGCCCCCTGACTTTTCTTGGTGAAAAAAAAGCCAAATCTGGAAATATCTTCTGGCGAACGTAGTATACAAAAGCAAACATTCCGATACCTATAACCGAGCCGACAAACATTGGGATGGAGCCTGAGATCAACCCTTCAAACTGCTTCGCTGCCGAGCCCATGGATAGAACAATGTACGCATTGTAAGCTCCTGCCAAGTGATTGTAGAAGCCCCAGGCAAACAAGAGCGGGACAAGTGCGCTCAAACCGCCAATTATCCATCTAGCGTTAGGTCCAATAGTTGAACCTATACCAAAGCCGATTAGAACAGCTAATGCTGCCTGGATAAACATTAGCGTAATAACGGCATTAACCTTACGATCATGTATATCACAGAGGTAGGGGTCAGCAGTTGAAGCGATCAAGCGAGCAAGCAGACTGTCCTTGATCCCTTGTCCTGAGAGCCGAGTGAATACTTCCGACTTAGGTACTCCGGACGAGATCAGGTCTTTTATTTTGGCTTTAGCTTCTTTTTTTTTCATATTAGTGACGACTCCGTGGCACAAGGGCAAATTGTGATAACGCCTGTAGCGAGATGATCACGATTTCACGAGCCTGCTGGATGGTGTTCCCCTCCAACGCGTACAGGTACCTGACCAAGCATAGCCACTAATGTGCCATCGCGATTCACGACGGCAAAAATGGCCGGTGGTCGTTGCATTACGATTGTCACCGGCGTTTGGCTAAGCTTAATAAATCAGGGCGAACTGAAGCCTTGAGTAATAGCGGCCATCAACGGATCTGGATTGGCATCAAGGCGACACTCCCAAGGGAGACGACTATGTATGCGGTTATAAGAACCTACCTGGGTACTGGAGCAAAGCAGCTTTTCGAGTTGTTGGAAGAGCGCAATGCCGACGTCGAAGCGACCCTGCGGACAGTGCCTGGCCTCGTCAGCTACACACTGTTGAATACGGGTGATGGTGGTACAGCGGTGACTGTTTGCACGGACAAGGCCGGCAGCGATGCGAGCCTGAAAGTCGCGCGTGACTGGATTCAGAAAAATGCATCGAATATCCGCGCGAACCCGCCGATCGTGACGGAAGGTCCGGTCATTGTGCAGATCAGCCAGTGACCGGTCCGCAGGATGGTGAGTGCTATACTTTTTTCAAATTGCACCGGGTGTGCAACGTTCCCCACAGTACAGCTGCCAAGTGCTGCCGGACAGAGGAGGTCTGCAGCAAACCCGAGATGGGAGGTGTGGCATGAACCGACACTATTACATCAGTGACAATCTCAACGATCTTGAAAACGTTGAATATGAATTGGAAGCCAGCGGCATCAATTCCGAACAGATTCATGTGCTCAGTGAAAAAGTTGCTGATGTAGAAGAACATCACCTCCACGAGATCAGCTCGCTGATGGAACAGGATGCTGTTCACTCTGGTGAGATTGGTGCGGTGATCGGCGTGCCACTCGCAGCACTGGTCCTGGGTGGCGCCTATTGGATGGGCTGGACCGAATCCGCCGCAGGCTGGATGCCCTTTATCTTCCTTGCCATTGTTGTATTGGGCTTCTGCATCTGGGAAGGCGGCTTTTTTGGGTTCCAGGTGCCGAACACTCACTTCCGCAATTTCAAACAGGCAGTAAAAGAAGGCAAACATATCTTCTTCGTGGATGTTGAACCGAATCAGGAATCGGTACTGGACCAGGTCATCAAACAGCATCCGAAGCTGAAGATCGCCGGCACGGGAACGGCAGCCCCCCACTGGACAGTGGCCTGGCAGCACAAATGGCATCAGTTCAAGCGAGTGATATCGGGTTAGCGCCTGGGGACTCAAGGCCATCCGAAAGCTGCTTGCCTACTGGCCAAAGAAAATGCCCCTGCTGAGGAAAATGTAGTCTGCCTCGGAGGCCATCAGCCCGATAAGCACCAGTAAACACAAAGGTGGCACCAGTATGGCGTAGACCAATGCCAGGCGCTCCCATGCCATATGCATGAAGATGGAGACAATCAAACCTGCCTTCAACAACATGAAAGTGATGATCAGGGACCACCTAAGGTAGCCATGGAAGTGGAAATAGTCGACAAGGTACGACAGCGTGCTGAGGACGAATAACAGTCCCCAGATTTTAAGGTACAAACTGATTGGATGTTGCTGACCCTGAGCATGTGCCATCACCCGTGCTCCTCTACCATAAATAGAAGAATGCAAAAATAAATACCCACACCAAATCCACGAAGTGCCAGTAAAGCCCGGCTATCTCGACGTTCTGATAGTTGCCGGAACGCTCATAATCTCCGCGCCATACCTTCAGCGCCACAATGCTGAGGTAGAGGGCGCCGATTGATACATGCAGTCCGTGAAAACCGGTAATCATGAAAAAGCTGGCGCCAAATTGCGCCGCTCCCATGGGGTTCCCCCAGGGACGCACCCCTTCTGCGATGAGCTTGCTCCATTCAAATGCCTGCATGCCGACGAAAGTCACACCCAAGGCAGCGGTCGCCAGCATCAGGGTCGCGGTTTTCGCGCGATTACGGCGATAGGCGAAATTGACGGCCATGGCCATGGTGCCGCTGCTACTGATCAGCACAAAGGTCATGATGGCGATCAGAATAAGCGGGATTTCCTTGCCGCCGATCGTCAATGCGAATACTTCACTGGGGTTCGGCCAGGCGCTGGTGATGGTCATGCGTACCGACATGTATCCGGTCAGAAAACAGGTGAATATAAACGTGTCGCTGAGCAGGAATATCCACATCATCGCCTTGCCCCAGGGCACCTGCTTGAAGGCCTCTTTATCCGAGGACCAATCGCTGGCGATGCCCTGCCATCCCGGTGCAGGCGGCGAACCTGGTGGATTGGATGAACTGGATTCGACTTGGGCTTGTGGGTGCAATGCCATGACTGTTTACCTTAGGCCGCAGAATCTGGCGATGGCTTCATAGGTTTGCGGCGTGCTGGCCAGCAGCGCGAATAGCACGAACCAAAGGCCCAGCAAGTAATGCCAATAGATGGCACAGAGCTCTACGCTGGCGCCAAGTTGCGCCAGTGGCACATGACGCAGAAATCTGGCGACGATCCAGCACCAGGCGATCAGCCCGCCCAGCAGGTGGAGCCCATGCAGGCCGGTCAACAGGTAGAAGAAACTGTTGGCCGGATTGCTGGCGACAAAGTAGCCCCAGGCGACAAACTGCTGCCAGACCCAGAGTTGCCCCGCCAGAAAGGCAATGGCAAACACACCCCCCAATGCAAAACCAATGACCGTTGCGCCCAGCCGAGCCTTTCGGGCGGCCATACGCGACCATTGCAGTGCGATGCAACTCAATACCAGAAAAGCCGAATTCAGCCAGAGCGGCCGGAGATTGCCTAACGGCGCCAAAGGCTCTGTCAGGGGTAGCCAGTCGGCCATTTGAGAACGGGCAATAAAAGCGATCAGGAAGAGGAAGAATAACGAACTCACCACCACCAGAAACAAGCGCAGGCCTACCCTTGCGGTTTGCCTTCTATCGGCATCCTCGGCGGCCGGAATACCCTCAGGGTCGCGACTCCAGCTGCCGCCGGGATCAGCGCCGTCGGCGTTTCTCAATAGCAGCCTGTTCATGTCTTGATGTCCGCCTTGGTTCCGGCACTGAGTTGCCGCATCTGCTCCAGCTCCTCGGCGGAGACCGTTTGCGGCACGAAATCCTGCTCTATCCCCGGCACACTGTAGTCATAGGCCCAGCGATGCACGACCGGCAACTTCGCGCCCCAGTTACCGTGTTTCGGCGGGGTGTCCGGCGTTTGCCATTCCAGGCTGGCCGCCCCCCAGGGATTACTGCCTGCGGGCTTGCCCTTGAATGCACTCCAGGCCAGGTTGAACAGGAACAGCAACTGGGAAACGCCGACAGTCAATGCGACCACCGTAATGAAGGCATTCAAGTCTTGCGCGGACTGCGGGATGAACGCGTAGTTTTCATAGGCGTAGTAGCGACGTGGCATGCCCTGGAAACCCAAGTAGTGCATGGGGAAGAAAATGGCGTAGGTGCCCAGAAAGGTTATCCAGAAGTGCAACTTGCCCAAGGTGTCGTTCAACAGGCGCCCGGTGACTTTCGGGTACCAGTGATAAATGCCGCCGAACACCACCAGTACCGGGGCTACCCCCATGACCATATGAAAATGGGCCACGACGAAATAGGTGTCCGAGAGCGGGATGTCCACGATCACATTGCCGAGAAACAACCCGGTCAGACCGCCGACCAGGAAGGTGACGATAAAGGCCAGGGCAAACAGCATCGGCACGGTCAGGTGGATGTCGCCGCGCCACAGGGTCAGTACCCAGTTATAGACTTTCAGCGCCGTCGGCACCGCGATGATCAAAGTAGTGACAGCGAAGAAAAAGCCAAAGTACGGGTTCATTCCACTGACATACATATGGTGCGCCCAGACCACAAAACTGAGTACGCCAATCGCAATAATGGCCCACACCATCATTCGGTAGCCGAAGATATTTTTACGCGCATGGGTACTGATCAAGTCGGAGACCAGACCAAACGCAGGGAGGGCGACGATGTAGACCTCCGGGTGGCCGAAGAACCAGAACAGGTGCTGGAACAATATCGGGCTGCCACCCTGGTGATCGAGCTGCTGCCCCAGCGAGATCATCGCCGGCATGAAGAAGCTGGTGCCCAACAGCTTGTCGAACAACATCATGACCGCACTGACAAACAACGCCGGGAAGGCCAGCAAGGCCATGATCGAGGCCATGAAGATGCCCCATACCGAGAGCGGCATGCGAAACAAGGTCATGCCGTGCGTGCGCGCCTGCAACACCGTGGTGACGTAGTTCAACCCGCCCATGGTGGCGGCGACAATAAAAATCGCCAGTGAGACGAGCATCAGGACAATGCCCCACTCGACCCCCGGTGTCCCCTGGGTAATGGACTGTGGCGGATAGAGCGTCCAGCCCGAACCTGTGGGGCCGCCAGGGACAAAAAAACTGCTGAGCAACACCAGTACCGCCACCAGGTAGAACCAGTAGCTGAGCATGTTGACATAGGGGAAGACCATGTCGCGGGCGCCCACCATCAGCGGGATCAGATAGTTGCCGAAGCCCCCCAGAAACAAGGCTGTGAGCAAGTAAATGACCATGATCATGCCGTGCATGGTCATCGCCTGATAGTAAGTACTGGCGTCCATGAACGCCAAACTGCCGGGGAAACCTATCTGCATGCGCATCAAGCTGGACAATACCAGAGCGATAAGACCCACGAAGATGGCCGTCAAGGAATATTGAATGGCTATGACCTTGTGGTCCTGACTCCAGATATATTTGGTCAGGAAACTCTTGGGCTCGTGCAGTGCTTCTGTCTCGGCTTGCTCCGCATAGGCCATCACGTCATCCTCCTGCCGAAGTTTCAGTGCATTCCTGGCTGTTTTACGGCTACTTCCCTGGCTCCGCCTTGCTCGCATCAGCGTCAGCATTCGCTTTGGATTTGATAAAAGCGATCAGTGCATTGAGCTCCTCGTCACTCGGAGCCAGGGCCGGCATGACGGCTGCATAGCCCTTGACGATTTTGGCATTGGGATGCAGAACCGATTCTTTGATATAGCCCTCGTCGACCTTTACGCTCGTATCGTCGGCAAGGGTTTGCGTCTTGCCATACAGGCCCTGCCAGCTGGGGCCGACGCCCTTGTTGCCATCGACACTGTGGCAGGCCAGACAGCCGAGCGAGCCGGCCAGTCGCTGCCCCTGCGCCACCAGGTCTTCACCCGGGCTCGACGCTTCGCCGGTCGAAGGTTCATCGTCTTGCCCCGCAGCGCCCAGTGATTTGATCAAGGCGATGACAGCGCCCAGTTCATCGTCTTTGAGAGTATAGGCCACCATCACCGGCGGGTAGCCCTGTACCAGCCGGGCCTTCGGATCGAGAATCGACTCTTTCAGGTAGGCCTCGTCGACCACCGCACTGGTGCCATCGGCAAACTGTTCAGTGCGGCCGTACAGCCCTTTCCATCCCGGGCCGAGACTGGCACTGCCATCCTGGCTATGGCAGGCCTTGCAGCCGAGCTGTTCGACCAACTGGCGGCCTTTTTCCAGCACGCTGTCGCGACCGGGTTTGGCAGTTGTCGTCAATGTCTGCGCAAAAGTCGGCTGGCCGTTGAGCCATTGATCGAAGACGCCCTGCTCTTCCACGATCATATGGCCGCGCATGTTGTAATGACCTACGCCACAAAATTCAGCGCAAAGGACTTCGTATTTTCCGGTTTTAGTTGGCGTAAACCAAAAGTACGACACCATTCCTGGCACCATATCCATCTTGCTGCGAATTTGCGGTACATAGAAATCGTGCAGGACATCTTTAGCGCGCAACAAGACTTTTACCGGCCGGTCGAGCGGAAGGCGAACTTCATTATTCATTACAAGCACATCGTCCTGCCCTGCAGGATCCTTGGGATCAAGGCCGAAGGGATTGGCGGAATCAATAAACCTGATATCCGATTTGCCCAGCTTTGCGTCCTGCCCGGGAAAACGAAAGGCCCACTGCCACTGCTGGGCGACCACTTCAAGTTCGTAAGCCTCTTTCGGCACCCGGATGAAATCGTTGTAAACAACAAGGCCTGGCGCCAGCATCCCGGCAATACCTACCGACGTTATGATAATTAACCACAGTTCCAGCTTCTTATTTTCTGGCTGGTAGGCCGCCCTGGCACCCTCCTTGTGACGATACCGCATCACCGCTACAGCCATGAATACCGTGATGGCAATGAAAAATATTCCGCTAATGATCAGGGTGATGAACAGGGTGGTGTCTATGGAACCCCAGTTGGAAGCTGCCGGTGTCGCGTGCCAAGGCGCCAGTATGTGGAATAGCACTGATGCAATAACGATTAGTATCAGGACAATTGCTATTGCCATTTCCTCTTCATCCTATTCCTGTTGTTCATTGGTTATGCAAAAGCATCGCCACTGACGTCCAAGCAGGGCAGACAAATACCACCCATCGGGGCGGCAAAGTCAGTAAGAAGTATAGAGCCCATCGGGTTGTACGTGAGGTTGGCAAGCGAGGCCCGGCGACCGGCTATACTGAATGTCTGATGACGGGCAGCAGGGTCGGCCAGAAGCGGCGCCAAAAATCGAACCCTGCCCTTGTGCAGTCATCCAACATAAGTGATGGCATCGAGCAGGAACGATAGCTACAGATTCCAGCAATCCACATGGGAGGTTTCGTCATGAGTGCCCTGACGATCGAAGGTTGGTGCAAAACCAGCGGCGCCCAAAAGTCTACCCCGATGGGGGAAGTTCATTTCTACGTCGACGGCCCTCTGCACCTCCGTCTGGAGCAGGCCGAAGAGCGCTTGCAGAAGACCCACGAGCCGGAAGCCATGGTCGATGTCGATATGGACTCGATGGATCTGATCATGCCCGAGGGATACGCCCCCTTGTCCGACTGTCAGATGCGTGTCTATTTGCACCACGAACGCGGACAGTTCCATCTGGTTGGACACCGGGCGAGTGACGGCAGTTTGATCTACACCAATGCGGTGTTGATAGATCAGCTGCTTGAGTAGCGGTTACGTGACTCTCGGCATCGATGTTTCTCCGCGGGTAATGTGCGGTGCCGAAAACTCACTCGTCTATTAAACAGAATTCAGTGTGTTGCTTCGACCGGTTGAAACCACAGTTAGAAGCGGCCCTTCCGCCCCGTTAAATCCACCTCGCCTCAGGGACAAGTAGCCCCTACCAAAAACAATCGGTGAAACAGGGCCGCTACTCTCTCCAAAAATGGGGTACTACACCCACCCAACCAGGCGTTTACCACCAACTTTGAGGAATATTCCCCCCTCCCCCCTTTCTCTCGCTTGAAACCCCTCGCAAACAGCTTGTTAATTAATTTGAGTTTTTTCTTCGCCCTATTGAAATGGCTCATTAGTTGCACCACCCCTGGTACCCGCAACAGCTGTCGTCCCGGACATCATGGAGACGGCGGGGCTCGCCGGATTCGGCATGACGCGAGGGGTAGGAAATGAAACGCGCGACACCACCATGCGGTTCCATCGCCTTACTGCCCAAGTCAAGCCTGTGGTGCGTATTCCACGCAAGAGTGAGGATGAGTGATGGCTTCCACTGATAGATCAATTGCTCGAATCACGAAACGGCCGATGGCCCTATATAAGCAACTCGCCGAGTTGGGCCTGATGTTTATCGCGTTGGTGATGACGCTGGCGTTGTCCGCTGTTCTGGCGATGGAATTGACCCTTGGAGTGTTCTGACGAGTTATTGCTCATGCGACGAGCGCCCGTTTTACCAGGCACCCATGCAAAGAAATCGGTTATGGGAGGTGTGTCATGTGGAATCAGCCTCTGATGATTGTGGCGATCTACCTTGCCATCACCCTCTGCATCGGCTGGTTGTGGTCCGTTACTATCCTGTATTGGCTTTGATGCAATGCTGATTTTATGAACACACATGACCGGCAGCCATGTATCGGTCAGGGGGAATCGAAGGTCAGCCGGTCAGATGGTCCACGGGGGCGCGGGGGTAAACTTTGACTCGATCCATTGTTTGAACGCGACGACCACGGCGCCTGGAAACTTGGCTGATGGCCTGACCAGGTAGACCCCACCGGCGGTATCCAATTGCCAGTCAGGAAGGACCTGCAACAGTCCCCCGGCAGCAATATCACGACTCATCAACCAGTCACCTGCCCCCAGTATTCCCGCATCGGCGCAGGCCGCTGCAAGTAATGATTCGCTGTCATTGGCCGTCAGGTTTCCTTTGGGAGAAACCGTCTGCAGTTCATTGCCGCGATGGAGTCTCCACTGAGGAAAAGACGCAAGGCCACTGAAGCGAAGGCAATTGTGCCTGATCAGGTCCTGTGGCGTTTCGGGCATGCCGTGCTTTGTGATGTAAGCAGGCGAGGCACACAGTATCCGGCGATGGTCACTCAGTTTTTTGGCTATCAACCGGCTGTCTTCCAACTCTCCGATTCGGATCGCCGCGTCAAAACCTTCATCGATGATGTCGACCAGACGCTCGCTATAGTCAGCGATGATCGAGACATGCGGATGAGCCTTGAGAAACTCCGGCAGCATCGGGCCAAGCCAACGCCTGCCCATGGCTGCCGGCAATGCAAGGCGCAAAGTACCGCGGATTTCGCTGGCGCCTTCGGACGCTTGCTGCTGCGCTTCATTCATCAATTCGATGGCTGAGCGAAGGCGTTGCTCCAGCCTGGCACCTGTTTCAGTAATTCGAACCTGGCGGGTGGAGCGCTCCACAAGCCGAACGCCAAGGCGCTTTTCCATTGCGGCGAGTCGTTTCGAAACGACGGTTGGGTGTCGCTGCAATAGCCGGCCTGCCCCGACAAACGAGCCTTGCGAGGCCACGGCCAGAAACGCAGCGATTTCGTCGCTGTGCTGATTGTTCAGAACATCAAGATTCATGGTTTTAGAATGATCGCCCCCGATGAACGCCCCGACTCCAGGTCCGCATGCGCCAATGCTGCGTCCGCCAGAGAGTAACTTGCCCGGACCGAAGGTTTGATAATACCTGCACCAATGGCGGCCAACACATCCTGCGCTCGTTCCTGGTACTCAGAGACACTCGCCGTATGGGCTGCCAACGAAGGACGTGTCAGGAACAGCGAGCCTTTGGTATTGAGTGTCGACAGTTCCACGGCTGACGGCGCACCCGATGAGGCTCCGAACGATACCATCAGGCCTCGTGGTCGCAAGCTATCCAGGGATGCCTGGAAAGAAACACGCCCTATCGGGTCATAGACGACGTCGACCATTTTATCCTTGGTGATACGAGCGACCTGGGAAGACAGGCTGTGCGCATCGAACACCAGGACTTCATCGCATCCCGACGCCAGAGCTTTCTCGACACTGGCCTGCTTTGAAACCACGCCGATCACGATGGCACCCAAGTGTCTGGCCCACGGCACCATGATTTCCCCCAGCCCTCCGGCCACACCGTAGAGGAGAATGGTTGTACCGGGCCCCACAGGATAGGTGGCTTTCAACAGGTACTGCGCAGTGATGCCCTTGAACATGACGGCTGCTGCATCGTCAAATGACAGCGAATCCGGAATTCTGACCAGCCGCTCTGCCGGATAAAGCCGGGCCGAAGCATAGGAACCCAAGGGGCCGGTGGCATAGGCGACGCGATCCCCTACTCGCACGTTGCTGACACCCGCACCCACAGCGGCGACACGCCCCGCGCCTTCCAGCCCAAGTCCAGATGGCAAAGCAACGGGCACCGCCCCTTTTCGTTGGGTAACATCGAGAAAGTTGACACCTACAGCCTCTTGCTCAAGCCATACCTCGCCCTGGCCTGGCGCTTGTTCGCTCAGTGTCTCCAGGTTCAGTACTTCAGGGTTGCCGAACTGGTTAAACCGGATCGCACATACCATGGTCATCTCTCCTTCAGTCAGAAGCCGTTATCAAATGAGTGACCTCAGTTTGATAACTGACCTGTCGATGAACAAGACTGGTTGATTGCAGGACATTAATGCACTGATTGCAGCAATATAATCGCGGATAGCACGCTTTACTACGTGGAGCATGTTGGTTTCATTGTGATTTTGGAGATGCCAAAGATTGCCTCCGAGAGTCCGCCATGGGTCGGATATAGCCCTCGGTGACAAGCAGAAATCGGCCAATACCCGACGCGTGACAATCGGTCATGACATGTCATGACCTCCTTGAAAAACGGACTTTTGCCAACAAATACGGGGGTTAAAGGACGAACGGTCGAGAGGCGTCAAGCGTGGGGAATTGCCGGGAGTTTGCAGCCACTACAGGCTTTTCAGGCAGGCGCGTTCGTCGCGGTCAAGTGAACTTCACTTTCACCACGTGTCACATTAAGTCCTTGTCAAGCGAACTTCAGTGGAGGTACAGCCTTATGAGCATGGCCACGATTGTCAGTGCCGTGATTTCCAGTCTCGCACCCAGTGTCTTTGACCAGAGCAGCCTGCAAGAACCCGGTGCGCATGTTTCAGCCGTCGAATACCACTACGGGATGGAGATCGATGTGAAACGGGTACTGCAGCGCACCGATACATCCGACAAGACCGGCGTGGTACCGGTGACCCTGGTCTACGAAGACAGCGAGGGCGAGGTTCACAAGATCCGTTTCCTCGAATGGGGTGGAAGCCCCGCCGACCCTACCAGCATTGCCTGATTCGCTCGTCGATCGGGTTCCGGGCCTCACCGCCCCCCAGAAGCGGAAGTTAAACCTCCCATGCACTCAGTGCGATTGAGGTTTTTGGTTACCTGAAAATGGACATGATCGAATGACTAAACGTTCATTCGAGAAACTCACTATTATCTTGCTGGCGTAATGTCGCAAGATTAACTGATAACAATTGCTGAATCTAAATGGCAGTCAGCAACGGTAAATCCCAATCAAGCCGTGCCGAGAGCCAAGTTGATTCACTATTGAAACCAAGAGGTCACCATGGAACTTAGTATGTTTTCTTCGTCCACCGTGGAATATGTGCGTTTGGGCGTTGTATATTTTCATCTTATCGCCTGCTGTGTGGCAATCGGGCTGGTTTTGACCAGTGACATTGCAATGGTCAAGCAACTCCTGAAGGGGGATGCGTCAGGCCACCACGATGACGCGCACATGGAAAGCCTTCAAAAAACCGTAGTGCTTGCACTTGTAGCGCTCTGGATTACCGGCATTGGTATTGTCGGGATCGATTATGCCGGCAAGGGGATGGAATATTTCCTCAATCCAAAACTGCAAGCCAAAATCGGCATAGTTGTGCTGTTGACCTTTAACGGCTTCCTGTTGCATAGCGCTGTATTGCCGGCGCTGAAAAAAGCCGGTTCGTTACTCAAACTCTCCTTCAGCCTGCGCATGCTGGCGCTGTTTTCCGGCGCCCTCTCTGGCGTGTCATGGTTCTATGCCGCCATGCTGGGTATTGGTCGTCCGCTGGCCTGGAAGTACTCGCTGGTGGAGTTGCTGGCAGCCTATCCGGTACTCATCGTCGGCGGTTTCGGGATGATGGTACTGCTCACCGCCTGGGCAAAAGACAGAGACACCGAAGCGCGCAGGGAGCAAGGCACCAGGACCCTGGGTAACGCCGCCCTCGCAGGATGGTGAAGCCAGGTTGAACAAGGAAGTTCAGCTTTAGCCAATAAAAATTAGCTGTTCGCAAAATTTGAGTTGAGCGCCTGACCGGCAAAGTCTCCCCGCCGGGCGACGATAGTGAAATCTCAATTACCCGCAGTAGTCATGGAGACAGGCATCTATCGCTTCCCCTTCATGCAGACTACGGACAGATATGCACCCCAAAGAACACCACATAGGGCAAGTATCAGCTCCGGATTGAAAACACTCTGATCGACCGGCGCCACCAGGATTTCGCTATAAAGACACATGGCGCCCGCGATCAACGCAATAAAGTAGCCTGTCCGGTTTCTAGTCCGGCGCAGCAACAGAACCTTTTTCAGACCCTCGTCTTTCCATTCCTGTCGGGGTATGAGTTGGATCTCCTCCAGCAGCACCACTCCCCACAGCAATGCGCATAACCAATAACCTATCATCATGATGCCCTCCAGTTTGAACATTGATTCAACATGAATGCAGCGTGCACTCCGCGCTCAACTTGCGAGTATCAATTCCGGAGTCTTTTCTGACTCGTGAAACTTGCTCTCATGCATATCCTGAAGGCCATGGCGGTACAAGACTTTGACGAAGACAACTCCATTGAGCGAACGAAAATTTGCCGAGAGGTAAATATGCTTGATTGGAACGGCTCGCGCTATCGACGTTAGCAGGACTTCTTTGTAGAGCTATCGACCAAGAGCTTGTAGTGATTCCACTACAAACAGTCTGGTGCCCGGCTGCGTCGGATGGCAGGGCGATCTAAGTCAACAGGCCGTTTTCGAGTGCATAGCGGGCCAGTTTCGCGTTGCTGTCCATCCCTGTTTTTTCCAGGATACGTGCCCGGTACGTCGTGACGGTACTCGGACTCAAGTGCAATATCTGAGCGATGCGGACAATTCTCTCGCCTGCAGCGAGGAGCTTGAGTACTTCAAGCTCCCGGTCGGATAGCGCTTCGTGGGGCGCCGCGTCGCCTTTGCCGATAGCGTTGACCAGTTTTTCCGCCAGCTCAGGACTGACGTGCTTGCCACCTGAGGCCACCTTGCGAACTGCCGTAACCAGGGTGGCTGCGGAAATATCTTTGGTGAGGTAGCCCGCAGCGCCGAGCTTGATTGCGCGTAACGCATAGGCCTCGACCGAATGCATGCTCAGCATCAGAACGGCGAGCTTGGGCTTGTGCGCACGCATGAGTTTGAGGAGTTGGAGGCCGGTCTTGTCGGGAAGCTGAATATCCACCAGCGCCACGTCGAAATCCTGCTCCCGGACAAGGAGCATTGCGTCTTGTGCCGTCTCGGCTTCACCCGTTACGTCGATCTCGCCGGCAGTCTCCAGCATGCGTCGTACGCCGCTACGCACGATGCTGTGATCATCCACCAGCAAGACTCTGATTTTGTGGTCAATCATCTGTATTTTCCATTCGCACCCGCATGGCCCCGGCCGTATCGTGTCTCGACGTACAGATGATGTTGAACCCGCCGGCACAGTGGCGCGCGCCCATGCATTCCCACACCAGCCCTGCGGCCAGTGGCCAGCAAGCCATGGAATCTACTGCAGAGTTTGACGTTAGCAGGCACAGAGCACACTTGCACTTTTGCCTCAGGCGTTAGCGGCGCCTAAGCTCTTAGGATTGTCTGCACGCCCATGGGTAATGCCTTGCCCGTGGCATCAAATATGACTGGACAGAGGCATGGCCACAGTGACGACACCGATCGAAGTTTTCGACATGAAGACGTTGCTGGCAGCGCTGAAGTCGTTGCGCAAAGGTGACTTCACTACGCGTATGCCGGAAGACTGGACCGGCATGCCGGGCAAGATCGCCGACACGCTCAACGAGATCATCGACATGGCAGCCGACACCACCACCGAATTCGAACGCGTGGCGCGTCTGATCGGCAAGCAGGGCAAGGTCGATGAGCGTATCGAATTGCCGATGATGAAAGGCTCATGGCAAAAGATCGTCAACTCGAGCAATGCGCTCACCAGCGACCTCATCAGCCCGATGAACGAGATCATTCGCGTTGTCGGTTCGGTTGCCGAGGGTAATTTGAACCAGCAGGTACCGCCGGTACTCAACGGCCTGAGACTGCGGGGTCAGTTCCTCAAATCCGCCGAGATCGTGAACACCATGGTGACGCGACTGGGCTCCTTCGCTTCCGAGGTGACCCGCGTGGCGCGCGAAGTCGGCACTGAAGGGATTCTCGGTGGGCAGGCCAATGTCAAAGGGGTGTCCGGCACCTGGAAAGACCTGACCGACTCCGTCAACGACATGGCCGCCAATCTGACCACCCAGATGCGCAACATCGCTTACGTGACGACTGCGGTGGCCAAAGGCGATCTGGGCAAGACGATTACCGTCGAAGCCAAGGGTGAGATTCTCGAGCTGAAGAACACCATCAATACGATGGTCGGCCAGCTCTCGAGTTTCGCTGCGGAGGTGACCCGCGTGGCGCTGGAAGTCGGTACCGAAGGCAAGTTGGGCGGTCAGGCGGAAGTGCGCGACGTATCAGGCACCTGGCGCGACTTGACCGAATCGGTCAACGGCATGGCAGCCAACCTGACCACCCAGGTGCGCAACCTCGCACAGGTGACGACGGCGGTGGCGCGTGGCGACCTCGGCAAGAAAATTACGGTTGAAGCCAAGGGCGAGATTCTCGAACTGAAAAACACCATCAACACGATGGTCGACCAGCTCTCCAGCTTCGCCGCGGAGGTGACACGCGTCGCACTGGAAGTCGGAACCGAAGGCAAACTGGGCGGACAGGCCGAAGTGACCGGCGTGTCCGGTACCTGGAAGGACTTGACCAATTCGGTCAACGGCATGGCGGCCAACCTGACCACCCAGGTGCGCAACATTGCCGACGTGACGACGGCGGTGGCCAACGGCGACCTGTCACGCAAGATCACAGCCGAAGCAAAAGGAGAAATTCTCCAACTCAAGGAAACCATCAACACGATGGTGGACCAGCTCTCGACCTTTGCCGACGAAGTGACGCGCATGGCTCGCGAAGTGGGGACCGACGGCAAGCTCGGTGGCCAGGCCAAGGTGACAGGCGTCGGTGGAACCTGGAAAGATTTGACCGACTCGGTCAACAGTATGGCGGCCAACCTGACCAATCAGGTGCGCAACATCGCCGACGTGACGACGGCGGTGGCCAAAGGCGACCTGGGGCGCAAGATTACCGTGGAAGCCAAGGGCGAAATCATGGAGCTGAAGAACACCATCAACACCATGGTGGACCAGCTCAATAGCTTTGCCGCCGAAGTGACGCGGGTGGCGCGCGAAGTCGGCACCGAAGGAAAGCTCGGGGGACAGGCACAGGTGCAAGGCGTGTCCGGCACCTGGAGGGATTTGACCGAAAACGTGAACTTCATGGCCGCCAACCTGACCAGCCAGGTGCGAGGCATCGCGAAAGTGGTGACCGCGGTAGCCAACGGCGACATGAAGAAGAAACTGACACTGGAAGCCAAGGGTGAGATCGCCGAACTGGCCGACACCATCAACGGTATGACCGATACGCTGGCGCTGTTCTCCGATCAGGTGACCTCGGTGGCGCGTGAAGTGGGCGTCGAGGGCAAGCTGGGGGGCCAGGCCAACGTGCCGGGTGCTGCCGGCACCTGGCGCGATCTGACCGACAACGTGAACGGTCTGGCGGCCAACCTGACCAATCAGGTGCGCGCAATCGCCGATGTGGCGACTGCCGTGACCAAGGGCGATCTGACGCGTTACGTGGAGGTGGAAGCAAAGGGTGAAGTGGCGGAGCTCAAGGACAACGTCAACGAGATGATCCGCAACCTGCGGGAAACCACGCGGCAAAACGCGGAGCAGGATTGGCTCAAGAGCAATCTGGCGAAATTCAACCGTCTGCTGCAGGGCCAGCGCGATCTGGCGGCAGTCTCCAAGATGGTGCTGTCTGAACTGGCTCCGCTGATCAACGCCCAGCACGGGGTGTTCTACATGATGAACGAAAGCCTGCCCGACCCTGCGAAACTCAAGCTACTGTCCGCTTATGCGTACAAGGGAAACATCAATGTGAACGATGAGTGGCGGCTCGGCGAGGGCCTGGTCGGGCAATGCGCCTACGAGAAGCGGCGCATCCTGCTGACCGATGTACCCGCAGATTACGTCGCGATTTCATCCGGACTGGGTGCCGCCGCCCCGCTGAACATCATCGTGTTGCCGATCCTGTTCGAGAACAAGGTCAAGGCCGTCGTCGAAATGGCTTCGTTCACGCGCTACAGCATCATTCATCAAACCTTCCTTGATCAGCTTGCTGAATCGATTGGTATCGTGCTCAACACGATCGAAGCCAATATGCGTACCGAAGAACTGCTCAAGCAGTCGCAATCGCTGGCGCAGGAACTGCAAAAGCAACAAGAAGAATTGAGGCAGACCAACGAGGAACTGGGGGACAAGGCTGGACTGCTGGCGGAGCAGAAAGCCGAAGTCGAGCGCAAGAACCGCGAAGTCGAAATCACCAAGCTATCGCTGGAGGAGAAGGCGGAGCAACTGACACTGACCTCGAAGTACAAGTCCGAATTCCTCTCCAGCATGTCCCATGAGCTCAGAACGCCATTGAACAGCTTGCTGATCCTGGCCCGCCAGCTCAGCGACAACGCGGAACACAATCTCACTCCCAGGCAGGTCGAATATGCCAAGACCATCCGTAGCGCGGGCAAAGACCTGCTGGAGCTGATCGACGAGATTCTCTATCTGTCCAAGATCGAGTCGGGTACGGTCACACTGGATCTGAATGAAGCGCTGTTCGCCGATCTGCACGACCAGATCGAACGCACCTTCCGGCCGGTCGCCGAAAGCCGGGGCCTCTCCTTCACGATTGAACTGGCGCCTACCCTGCCCCCCGTCATCCGGACCGACGAAAAGCGCCTGCTGCAGGTGGTCAAGAACCTGCTGTCCAACGCCTTCAAGTTCACTGAGCAAGGCAGCGTCAAGATCAGCATCGCGCCCGCTGTGTCCGGGTGGAGCGTGGATAACAGCGAACTGAATCGTGCCGATGCGGTGGTCGCCTTCGTGGTCACCGACACCGGCATTGGCGTCTCTGCCGGCAAGCAGAAGCTGATCTTCGAAGCGTTCCAGCAGGGAGATACCGGAACTTCACGAAAATACGGCGGCACCGGCCTCGGCCTGTCGATCAGCCGCGAGCTCGCACACCGGCTGGGCGGTGAGCTGCGACTGATCCCCGGTGAGATCGGCAAGGGCAGTACTTTCGCGCTGTACGTGCCCTTGCGTACACAGGATGCCCAGGGTCAGACGCTAGACGAATCAGCGACAGAGGCAGTACCTGGCCAGGTCAAGCGCGACCTCATGTCAAACCCGACCGCACAGGTACTGGACGACCGCGAGTCTGTCCAACCCGGGGATCAAGTGCTGCTGATGCTCGAGGGCGACGCCCGATTCGCCAGCATTCTGCTCGAGGCCGCGCACCAGAAGGGGTTCAGGGCTATCGTCACGACCCGTGGCGCGGATGCGCTGGAGCTTGTCGAGCGCTTCAAACCCGCCGCGATCACGCTGGACCCGGGCCTGACGGACATCGATGGCTGGTCGCTGCTCGAACAGTTGAAGCGCAATTTCGCCACGCGTCACATCCCGGTCCAGATCATCTCGATCGCTGACGACCACACCCGCGGGCTGCGCTATGGCGCTTTCGACTATCTGCTCAAGCCGGTCACAGCCGACGAGATTCAAAATGCGCTGGCCGCCATCGTGGCATTCGCTCGGCGCAAGACCCGGAACCTGCTGCTCATCGACGGCGACGAAGGGAACCGCGCTCGCATCCTCGATCTGCTCGATAACACCGACGTGAAGATCACAGCGACCGACAGCGGCGCTGACGCCATGAAGAAACTGGCAAAGAAACGCTACGACTGCATGGCAATCAATCTCAAACTGCCCGACGCATCCGGCATCAGGTTTCTCGAGGCGTTGCAGGAAGACCACGCCATGCGTGAATTGCCGATCGTCGTCTATGGTGCAGAGACGCTGACCAAACCGGAACACGAGCGTTTCAGGACACTGCTCGGCAAGAGCGTCATCAAGGCCGTTCAGTCCCCCGAGCGCATACTCGACGAAACCGCTCTGTTTCTACACCGTGTCGTCGCCAGGCTGTCGCAGACCCAGCGCAGAATGCTGGAAAAACTCTATGAAGGTTCGGACAGTCTCGAGGGTAAAAAGGCCCTGGTGGTCGACGATGACGTGCGCAATATTTTTGCCCTGACCAGCGTGCTTGAGAGCAACAAAATGCTGGTGGCCACGGCCGAAAACGGCCGAACCGCCATAGAACTGCTGCAGCAGCAGCCCGATACCGACATCGTGCTGATGGACATCATGATGCCCGAGATGGATGGCTTTGAAACCATGCGCCAGATCCGTACATTCAAAAGATTTGAAGCCCTGCCCATGATTGCGCTGACGGCCAAGGCGATGATGGGTGACCGTGAAAAGTGCATCGAAGCAGGAGCCTCGGACTATGTCAGCAAGCCGGTGGATACCGACCAGCTACTGTCACTGATGCGCAAATGGCTCTATCGATGATTCTGTGCCGCGCTCATTGCGCGACAGCAAAGGTGGCAAAGTGCGCAAGGCCGGCTCGACTTTACCGGTGTTGCCGTAACGGCAAGAGGCGCTAACGCAAACCGAAGTGGCATAAATATGCAGCAGGAACCCCCGGTATTCAATGAAAGAGCCCAGGTGCGGCACCCGCTCCCGCCTGATGGCGTGCCAGCATCCGTGTTGCTGGTGGATGACAATCCCGCCAAGCTCACGGCGCTCGCCGCGGTGATTGCCGACATGGGCCTCGATATTGCCACGGCGACTTCCGGACGCGAGGCGCTGCGCCTGCTATTGCAGCGCGACTTCGCCGTCATTCTGCTCGACGTGAAAATGCCAGTGATGGACGGTTTTGAAACCGCTGCACTCATTCACGGCCGCCCGAAGTCGGCCCACACGCCCATTATCTTCGTCACGGCGGAGGCCGACACCGATTCCGAGCGTTTCCGCGGTTATACGGCCGGCGCAGTCGATTACATCTTCTCGCCGATTGTGGCCGAGGTTCTTCGCGCCAAGATCCAGGTGTTTGTCGACCTGTTCTACTTGCAGCGCAAACTGACGATGCAGGCCGAAGAATTGCTGCAATCGAAGCTGCAGCTGCGTGAACTGGCCTCCTATCAGGAGCACATCAAGGAAGAAGAGCGAAAGCGGATCGCACGGGACATCCATGACGAGCTGGGGCAGAGTCTGCTGGCGTTGCGAATCGATGTCTCCATGTTGCAGACGCGCACCAGTACCATGCACCCCAAGCTCAACGAAAAGGCCAGCGATGCTCTGAATCACCTCGATACAGCCATCCGCAGTGTCCGCAGTATCATCAATGATCTTCGGCCTCCCGTACTCGATCTGGGATTGCAGGCAGCGATCGAGTGGCAACTTGAAGAGTTCCGGCAGCGCAGCGCGATCGATTGCACGATGTCGGCGAAAGACGAAAACTTCCGTTGCGATCTGAATGAAAAATCCGCCACCACTCTGTTCCGCATCGTGCAGGAATCGCTGTCGAATATTGCCCGGCACGCGCAAGCGACACAGGTGCATATCGAACTCTCCAGGGAGGGTCGCCGGCTTTACCTGCAGATCAAAGACAACGGCGTAGGCATGACGGATCGCAAAAAACTGAACTCGTTCGGGTTGGTGGGGATGAAGGAACGCATCAGCATGCTGGGCGGGGAGTTCACGATCGACAGCGCACCGGACAAAGGAACGAGATTAACGATATCGCTGCCACTGGACTGACCCGGCTGGCATCAACACCAGAACAACCACACTGCAGCCCTGCCATACTGTTCAACATGACCAGTGCAACTTTCCGCTTCTACGAGGAGCTCAACGATTTCCTGCCGGCCGAACGGCGGCGGCAACCCTTCACCTGTGAGTGCGCGCAAGGGGCGACGGTCAAGCACATGATCGAGGCGCTCGGGATACCGCACACCGAGGTCGAACTGGTGCTGCTCAACGGCGAGTCGGTGGGCCTGGAGCGGGTGATCCTCGACAATGACCGGCTGGCGGTGTATCCCAAGTTCGAAGCGCTGGACATCAGCCCGCTGCTCAAGGTTCGTGCGCAACCTTTACGGGTGCTGCGTTTCGTCGCGGATGCGCACCTTGGCGGGCTGGCCAGCCTGCTGCGCATGAGCGGCTTCGACACCCTCTACGACAATGGCTTCGAGGATAGCGAGATCGCCGAGATCGCTGCGCAGCAAGGACGCATCGTACTGACCCGCGACCGCGAACTGCTCAAGCGGCGAATCATCAGCCACGGCTGTTATGTGCATGCCCTGAAACCGTCGCTGCAGCTGCGCGAATTGTACGAGCGCCTCGACCTGGCGCGTAGTGCGCGGCCATTCAGCCTGTGCCTGCATTGCAACCTGCCGCTGCACGAGATCAGCCTGGAACTGGCCCGGACGCAGGTGCCGCCACGCATTGGCGTCCTCTATTCGCACTTCCTGCGCTGCGACGCCTGCCAACGGGTTTACTGGGAGGGCTCGCACTGGCGCGGTATGTGCGCATTGCTGGCACCGCTGCTGAATCGATAGCCGCCAGCCCTTGGCGGGCAAAATAACAAAATTGCCATGTGCTCCCTTCGTTCCTTCTTGCGTCGCACTGTTCATTGCCCGTTCCCGTACGTCTGGAGTTTTCCCAATGCCCTCGCCTCATTCCTTGCCCGCTGCGCTGCTGGGCCTGGCCCTTGTTTGTCCGGCCATGACCGAGGCTCAGGGCCTGGAGCTGGGACAAGTGCTGATTGGCGCTGAGGACCAGAGCGACGAAGACCAGGGGATCGAGGACGCCAGGGCCCGGCTGGCCCAGGTGCCCGGCGGCACCAACGTGGTCGACATGCGCCGTCCGTTGCAGGGCCGCGTGGCCAGCAATCAGGATGTGCTGGCTTACCAGCCGGGGATCTATGCCCAGTCGGCGGGCAACGAAGGGGTGAAGATTTCGATCCGCGGATCGGGGATCAACCGTGCACCGGGCGCCCATGCCTCGGGTCTGTACGCCATGCTCGACGGTCTGCCGCTGACCGGCCCCGGCGGCACGCCCTATGAATTGCTGGAACCGCTGTGGCTCGACCATGTGCAAGTGCTGCGCGGCGCCAACGGATTCGACCGGGGCGCCCTGGCTCTGGGCGGTGCAATCGATTACGTCAGCCATACCGGCTACAACGCGCCGAAGTTGCAGGTACGCTACGCAACGGGCAGTCACGGCTATCAGCAGCGCCAAGTCAGCTCCGGACAGGTGCTCGGCGCCTTCGATTACTACGTGGCCATGACCGACGCCAACGCCGACGGCTATCAGGACCACACGGCCAGCGAGAGCCAGGGTGTCATCGCCAACTTCGGCTATCGCTTCAACCCCAATCTGGAAACACGCTTCTACCTGCGTCACCGCCAGACCGACAACGACCTCGCGGGACGGGTGACCAAACACTCCATCGAGCACAACCCACGGGCGGCCAACCCTGCCTACGTGGCGCGGGACGACCGCCGCGACGAGCCGGGCAGCACCTTTATCGGCAACAAGACCACCTGGTACATCGATGACGATTCGAGCATCCAGACCGGCCTTGTCTACCACGACTATCCCATGGACCTGAGCGAGGGCCCCAACCGCCTGAAGGTGGCGTACACGGATGTCAGCGGCACGTTCGACTACAAGCGTCGCGACACGCTCTGGGGGCTGGAAAGCCAAAGCACCCTGGGCCTGCGAGTGACCAAACACCTGCCCAACGCCGGTGCCAGCGAGTTCGTGCGCATCCCCGCCGGCAACACCGCCGGTTACGCACCGGGCACGCTGATTCGCAACTTCACCTACCAGGGCTCGGACACGGTCCTGCATGTCGGCAATGACCTGGAGATCGCCGACGACCTGTGGCTGACCACCGGCCTTGCCGCGATCTACACCCGCCGTGAAAGCGCTGTCACCTACCCGCAAGAAGGTGGCAAGACCAGCCTGCACGACTGGGACTACGCCCCGCGCGTGGGCCTGCGTTACCAACTGACACCGGACCTGCAACTGTTCGGCAATCTCAGCCGCTCGGTCGAGGCACCACACCCGTGGTCGCTGATCTATAGCTCGAACATCCGATTCCCCGCCGGCAGTGGCGTCGCCACGGGCGCCCAGCGCGAACCGGTCACGCTGCAAAACCAGACCGCCACCACCCTGGAAATCGGTGGCCGTGGGGACAGCACGCTGGGGCAGTGGAGCCTGGCCTGGTACTACGCCCAGGTGCGCCACGAATTGCTTTCGGTGCTGCCGGACGCCAACGCCACCACGCCCTACGAGCTCAACGCCAGCCCGACCGTGCACCAGGGCGTGGAAGCCAGCCTGCTGAGCCCCCTCTGGTCGCCGGACGATGGCGGCCAATTGAGCCTGCGCCAGAGCTATACCTTCAGTGACTTCCACTACCGCGACGATGAGCGCTTCGGCGACAACCGCCTGCCGGGCCTGCCGATGCACTATTACCAGGGCGAACTGCGCTACGACTGGCCACAAGGCTTCTTCGCCGCGGTCAACACGCAATGGGTGTCGAAGGTGGCCGTCGATTACGCCAACAGCTTCTACGCCGATCCCTATGCCATATTCGGCGCGACCTTGGGCTACAACGCGCCCAAGGGCGACTGGCAGACCTGGCTGGACCTGCGCAACCTGACCGACAAGCACTATGCCGCCACGGTCACGCCGGGCTACGACGACAAAGGGCTGGACGCGGCACGATCCACCCCCGGTGAGGGCATGGCAATGTACATCGGGGTGTCGTGGAGCCTGCTCTGAGGCCGTTTTCCTCACTTCGTAAACGCACACAACCGCGCGCGACGACTAAGCTTTTGTAACGTCACTTCGTCCCTCAAGGAGCTATCCATGAGCGCCGCCCTGTCCGAACTCGATGCCGCCCTGCCCGGCCTGACCCGCAAGATCCGCGTGCTGGATGCCCTGTCCTGGCCGGACGGCGTCGAGGAAGACTTCCTGGCGAAATGGCGCGGCGGGCGGGCCGAGTTACCCAAGGTCCAGTTGCAGCCCCGCGACCACAGCGCCGACATCGCCGCCCTGGAAACCTTTATCCGCCGTTGCGATGTGGGGCATCCGGCCGGCAATTACCTGGCCATGACCGCCCGTAGCTATGCCACGGCCGGACACATGCTGGGAGCCATCGGTACTCCCGCCTTTACGCAGTATTCATCCGCGCTGTACCGGCGCCCGGATTTCTATTACACACGCCTGCAATTAAGCATGCTTGACGCGGCCCGGTTCTTCCTCAAGACCACCGACGCGCTGCTGGGCAGTGCGCGGATTCCACCCTGCCCGGCCGAGATCCCGGCCAAGGCGTTCGCCGCCTGGATTCAACCGGAACTGGACCGATTCTTCGGCGTCGGACAAATCACGGTCGTGCTCGATCCGAACCTGGCCGCCAAGGCCATCGCCGGATCGAGCCGCATTCGCCTGCGGGCCAGCGCGCTGTTCTCGGAACTGGACAAGCATCAGCTGTTGCAACACGAGGCGTTCGTGCATGTCGCCACGGCACAGAACGGCGCGCGCCAGCCCAACCTCACCAGCCTGGGCCTGGGGGCGCCCCGCACCACCCAGACCCAGGAAGGCATTGCCACCCTGGCCGAACTGTTCACCGGCAGCATGGACATCAACCGCCTGCGGCGCCTGGCCTTGCGCGTGCTCGCCGTCCAGCAGGCACTGGAGGGTGCGGATTTCATCCAGGTGTTCGAAGGTTTTCTGGCGGCCGGACAGACAGAAGAGGAATCCTTTCGCTCAACCCAACGGGTGTTCCGCGGTGCCGACCTGCGGGGCGGCTCGGCGTTCACCAAGGACGCCGCCTACCTGACCGGGTTGCTCGGCGTCCACACCCTGCTGCGCATTGCTATCCGCGATAACCGGCCGGAACTGATCGGGCATCTGTTTGCAGGGCGCCTCAGCCTGGCTGACACCATGCGCCTGGCGCCCCTGTTCGAGTCTGGCTGGCTCAAGGGGCCGGTCTATCTTCCGGCCTGGGCCAGCGACCTGCGCCTGCTGGCCGCCAACCTGGCCTTCTCGGCGTTCATCGCCCAGATCAAGCTGGAGGTGCTGGACCTGGATGTGTTCATGGCATTCGCCGAAGAACACGAAAGCGATGCCAGTGCACGTTGACAAGGAACAGGATCACACCGTTTTAAACTCAACCTGGTTTTTTAAAATCAACTGCTACCATTAGGAAGCGGTGTCGAGGCCAGGCTCTGTGGCTTGCAAAGTCGGCTTCACCTGCCAGGGAATGATCCACTCATTTCAAGCCTGCCTGACCCCATGGGGGGTGCAATGCACAATCCATTACTTTACGCGTTGTCGGCCGTACTGTTCTTGAGCGGATCGTCCTGCCTGGCACTGGGTACGGATGGGACCGCTGCCGCACCGGCCCCGGTTCCGGCACCCGCCGCAGCCCCCGCACCGGCAAGCACAGCCAATGCAGCGCCCGTCGCCCCGGTGGCCAAGGACCCGGTATTCACCCAGGAACAACTGGATCAGATGCTGGCGCCCATTGCGCTTTACCCGGACCCACTGTTTGCACAGGTGCTGATGGCCACCACCTACCCCGGGGAAGTCGGGGAGGCGGTCAACTGGTCCAAAGCGCACCCGGACGCCAAGGGTGACGACGCGGTCAAACAGGTGGCGAACCAGCCCTGGGATCCGAGCGTGCAGGCACTGGTCGCCTTCCCGCAGGTTCTGGCATTGCTGGGACAGGATCCCGTCTGGGTCCAGCGCCTGGGTGATGCCTTCCTGGCGCAGCCCGACGATGTCATGGAAAGCGCGCAACGCTTGCGGCGCCAGGCACAGGCAGCCGGCAATCTGCAGAGCAACCAATATCAGAACGTGACGATCCAGAATGTCGCGGCACCGGCGACCACGACTGCGGCTCCAGCTCCAGCTCCAGCTCCAGCTCCAGCCCCTGAATCGGCCCCCGCCAGCAACTCCACCATCATCATTCAGCCTGCCGATCCGCAGGTGGTGTACGTCCCCACCTATAACCCGACAACCACCTACGGCACCTGGCCGTACCCGGCGTCGCCGCCCGCGTACTATCCACCGCCGCCGGCCTATTACCCTGGTCAGGCCCTGATGGCCGGACTCGCGTTCGGTGCCGGAGTGGCGATCATTGGATCGTTGTGGGGTGAATGTGACTGGGGCAATAACGACATCGACATCGACGTCAATCGCTACAACAACATCAATGCCAACAACCGGATCACCAACAACAAATGGCAACACAACCCGGTGCACCGTAATGGCATGCCCTATCGAGACAACGCAAGCCGCGCACAGTACGGCCGCCAACTCAACGGTGCCAATCAGCGTGAAGCCTATCGCGGGGACAATGCCCAACGCGCCCAGGCCCGTGAAAATGCCCGCACCTCAATGGACAGGCACGGTATCGAACGACCTGCCACCAGCAACCGCGAAGCCCGTGATCAAACACGCAAACTCCAGTCCGGGGCCTCGGGCGGCGACCGGTTACAGGCCGGTGCAGACAGACCGAAAGCGGCGGACAGAAGCCAGGGCACGGCCAGGAACACCCGGGAGAATCAGCAGCCCCGGCGAGAGACCCAGCAACCCAGGAACCAGAGCGCCCAGTTGAATCAGCGCAGAGAAGGCTCCGCGCAGACGCGGCAAGCGACGAATAAACGGCCTGCCGCCAGTGCCGGCAGTGCCCGCAACAATGCGTTCGCCGGCGCACGCTCACCGTCCCAGGCCAACGTCCAGGCCAATCGTGGCCGGGCCAGCCAGGTTTCCGCCCAACGCCCCAGTGCTTCGCGATCAGCCGGCCACCAGGTCAGCCGGCCGTCCAATCCACCATCGCGTCAAAGGGGGGGCCGTCGTTGAACAACCATCCTCGATTGAAGGGACTCACGGGCTTGCTCCCTCATGTCCTGGTTATAGCCGCCGGCTTGTTGTGGTCGTGCATGGCGACGGCACAGCAGGCCTTTCCAACCCCGGAAAAGGCCGCGGAAGCCTTTGTCGAAGCACTGGGCACGGAACACGCCGACCAGGCACGCCTGACCGAACTGCTGGGCAATGACTGGCACAATTACATCCCCCGCGAAGGCGTGCAGCGCAAAGATGTGGATGCATTCTTGCAGCAGTACCGCGAGCAACACCACTTTGAAAACACCAGTGACCGCAAGGCTGTCCTGGCGGTCGGCAGTGAGAACTGGACACTGCCTATCCCCCTTACAAAGAACGAGAACGGTTGGCGCTTCGACATGAAGGCCGGCAGTGCAGAGATCCGTGCACGTCAAATCGGCCGCAATGAACTTGCCGCGGTGCAATCGGTGCTGGCCTATCACGACGCCCAGATGGACTATGCGTCAGTGGATCGGGACGATGATGGCGCACTCGAGTATGCGCAGAAAATCTTCAGCACCCCCGGCATGCACGACGGACTCTATTGGGCCGAAGACGACAGCGGCCAGATCAGCCCGCTGGGGCCTTCGTTCGGCAAAGCCATTGCCGATGAAGAGTGGCATGGCTATCGCTTCCGCATCCTTCATGGCCAGGGTCCTTCGGCACCGGGTGGCGCCTACAGCTACCTCATCGGTGACAAGATGAGCCGCGGCTTTGCGCTGATCGCCTGGCCGGCAAAGTACAACGACACCGGTGTGATGAGTTTCATGATCAGTCATGAAGGCCAGGTATTCGAAAAAGACCTGGGGCCCGAAGGTGAAAAACTGGCGCTGGCGATGAAACGCTTTGATCCGGATGACAGCTGGAAAGAGGTGGCTGAAGATCAGGCCCCAATTGTCACGATGCATTGACACGTTGTCACGATGACCTGACATGAGAACTGTGGATTGCTGAAACGAGGCGTCCTTGCCCCGTTTTCAATGATTCATGCAGGCTTTTGTATCCTGAACCGAATATTCAATGCTTCGACCGCCAGCGAAAAAGCCATGGCAAAGTAAACATAGCCTTTTGGTACGTGCTGCCCCATGGCGTCTGCGATGAGCACGACGCCCACGACATTCAAAAATGCCAGGGCAAGCATTTTCAAACTCGGGTGCTTATCGATAAATGCGCTGATCGCTCCGGCAGCCAGCATCATGATCAGCACAGCGACCACAATGGCAGCGATCATCACCGGTACGTGAGAGACCATACCAACCGCCGTGATGACCGAATCCAGGGAAAAGACAATATCGATGATTGCGATCTGAATGATCGTGCTCAGAAAGCCCGCGCCTTTCTTGCCAAACGCTGACTCGCCCTCCTCGGCACCTTCCAACTCCTGGAAAATTTCGCTGCTGCTTTTCCACAACAGAAACAATCCACCGAAAAACAGAATCAAATCACGGCCTGATATCCCTTGATCAAAGACATGAAAGAGATCAGCCGTCAGGCGCATGATCCAGGTGATGGACAGCAGTAAAAGAATGCGAGTGACCATGGCCAGGGCCAAGCCAAAAAAACGTGTTTTCGGCTGCATTGCTTTCGGCATGCGGCTGACCAGAATCGAAATCATGATGATGTTGTCGATACCCAAAACAATTTCCAACACTGTCAGGGTAAAAAACGCGATCCAGATTTCCGGATTGAGAAACCATTCCATAACTTCATAACTCTCGATTGCCCAGAAAAAAAGGCACTACCAAAACTGGCAATGCCCGCATGCTCAAATGAGCGAGTCGTGTTAAGCCACATCGCCTCGACGGGGGCGACCAAACCAATCGTCGGTGCGGCGATGCACTGATGGCACCTGTAAGCCAATCAGACGGTAAGAAGTGAGTTGCCATCCATCTCAGACGGAATCGGCAAGCTCAGCATCTGCAACAAGGTAGGAGCGATATCGCACAACCGGCCATTCTTCAGTCCCTCTCGGCCAGGTTGCTCACTGACCAGAATCAGCGGAACGGGATTCAAGGTATGAGCCGTGTGTGCCTGGCCAGACTCGATGTCGAGCATTTGTTCGACATTGCCGTGGTCGGCTGTAATCAGGCATTCACCGCCGGCGGCGAGGGTTGCTTCCACCACCCGGCGCAGACATTCATCGAGCACCTCAACCGCCTTGACGGCTGCGTCAAAGGAGCCGGTATGACCCACCATATCGCCGTTGGCATAGTTGCAAACGATCAGATCGAATGCGCCGCCAGCGATGGCGTTGACCAACTTGTCCGTCAACAGGGGGGCGCTCATCTCAGGCTGAAGATCGTAGGAAGCAACGTCAGGAGAAGGAATCAGGATTCGCTCCTCCCCCTCAAAAGGCTGCTCTCTACCGCCGTTGAAAAAGAACGTCACATGGGCGTACTTCTCGGTTTCAGCAATGCGCAATTGCGTCTTCCCAAGAATGGCCAAGTGTTCCCCCAAGCTGTTGCTGATCGCCTCCGGAGCGAATGCCCATGGGCAGTCCAACTCTTCGGAATACCGGGTCAATGTCAGCAGCCGATCCTTTGGCAAAACAAAAGGTCGTTCAAACCCTTCGAATTCGGGCTTGATCAATGCTTGGGTCAATTCGCGTGCACGATCAGGTCGAAAGTTCATGAAGATCATCGCGTCATCGGGGCCGACACTGACAGGTTGCCCAATCGTTGTCGGCTTGACGAACTCATCCGATTCACCACGTTCGTAAGCCGCTGACAAAGCTTCAGTAGCGGTTGCCACTTGATGTTCAGCATTCGCCGAAACAATCAGGCGGTAAGCGGTTTCGATCCGCGGCCAGCGGTTATCGCGATCCATTGCATAGTAACGACCGACCAACGAGACAATCCGCCCCGCGCCCAAGCGAGCGAATTCACTCTCCAAGGCATCCAGCGATGCCTGCGCGCTCTTGGGCGGAGTGTCTCGGCCATCTAGAAATCCGTGCACATAGATTTTTTCGACACCCTGCTCAACGAGGCAACCGCATGCCGCGACAATCTGATCGATGTGGCCATGAACACCGCCGGGGGAAAGCAGCCCTAAGACGTGTACAGCACCATCGCGCGTTTTTACTCCCTGGAGTAATTCCAACAACGCTGGGTTGCTAGAGAACTCTCCATCCGCGAGAGCTTTATCAATCCGGGTCAGGCTCTGGTACACCACACGACCTGCTCCCAGGTTCATGTGGCCTACTTCGGAATTCCCCATCTGACCTTGAGGAAGGCCTACCGCCAGACCTGATGTTTCGATTTGGCTGTTCGCATAGCGCTCAAGCAGCGCATCAAACGTTGGCTTTTTGGCTGCTGCAAAAGCGTTCGAGTCAGTTGCCTGACGAATGCCGACACCGTCGAGGATAATCAAAGAGCGCGTAGTCATCACTCCCCCTAGAAGATGTAATCAGTGGTCAAGAAACTCGACTCACGATTTCGGATGATGTCGCTGACCAGCTCTTTGTTGCTCTCCTGGAACTTGGTGGCGACTAGCGTTCGGATGGAGAACACCCGCAAGGCGTCGTCGACGGACAGTGTCCCTTCAGCTGAGTTTTTACGCCCGTTGAATGGAAAACTGTCCGGCCCACGCTGGCATTGAGCGTTGATGTTGATACGCCCGACCTGGTTTGCAAATGCATCGACCAGACGACCAACTTGCGCTGAATTGTTGCCGAAGATACTCAACTGCTGGCCGAAATCTGAATCGAGGACATAGTTGATAACTGTCTCCAGATCGCGATAGACCACCACCGGCACTACGGGCCCGAACTGCTCCTCGTGGTACACGCGCATGTCAGATGTCACTGGGTACAACAAGGCCGGGTAGAAGAATGTTTCGCAGACTTCACCGCCACCAGCATTGACTACTTTGGCACCTTTGCTCACCGCGTCGTTTACCAGACCAGTGAGAAAGTCAGTCTTGCCTGGCTCCGGCAGTGGAGTTAATGCCACACCTGCCTCCCAAGGCATGCCCGGTTTCAGCTGTGCAAGCTTCGACTGAAATTTATCCAGGAAAGCGTCCACGACGGTTTCATGGACGAACAGGATTTTTAGTGCGGTACAACGCTGACCATTGAACGAAAGCGACCCGGTTACAGCCTCCGCGACTGCGTTATCCAAATCGACATCAGGCAGGATGATGCCTGGGTTTTTCGCATCCAGCCCGAGCGCGGCACGCAGGCGGTGCGGCTTCGGGTGCAGTTTTTTGAGATCACTGGCAGCCTTGTTGGTACCGATGAAGGCAAAGACATCGATCTTGCCGCTGGCCATCAAAGCGCTGACGGTTTCTCGGCCGCTACCGTAGATGATGTTGATGACCCCTGCCGGAAAGCTGTCACGGAACGCTTCTAGCAAAGGCCGAATCAGCAACACACCAAACTTGGCGGGTTTGAACACGACGGTGTTGCCCATGATCAAAGCCGGGATCAACGTAGTGAACGTCTCGTTCAGGGGATAGTTGTACGGCCCCATGCACAGCGTCACACCCAAGGGAACGCGGCGAATCTGCCCCAAGGTGTCTTGCTCAAGCTCGAAACGGCTGGAACGACGATCCAGCTCCTTCAGCGCATTGATGGTGTCGACGATGTAATCGCAGGTGCGATCGAACTCTTTCTCCGAGTCCTTCAGGTTCTTGCCGATCTCCCACATCAACAACTTCACCACGGCTTCGCGTTGTTCACGCATACGCTTGAGGAAAGCCTCGACATGACGAATACGCTCGACCACACGCATGGTCGGCCACGCGCCTTGACCGCGATCATATGCCTGCACCGCAGCATCCAGTGCAGTCATGGCAGTTTGCGCGTCCAACAGCGGAGTGCTACCCAAAATTACGGACTCGTATCCTGATTCTTTTTTCAGGCACACAGGACTACGAACCGGAGCTAATGGACCGTCCCACAATCGCAGCTCGCCATTAACGAGATAGTCGCGCTGTTCGATGGCCGGTCCTGGACGGAAAGCAGCAGGGATTTCGTCAGCGCTCGGAAACAGTGCTTCAAGTCGATTGTTTAAAGACATTTTTTATACCTCTGTGCCTACACCAGGCGCTGCCCGAAAGAAATGAACGGACACGCAGCACCTATGCATTGAAAAGAATTCAGACCGCGATAGATTCGGTAGTTGGATTGGCCTGAGCCGCCCAGCAAATGGCAGCGAAAGACATCGCGTCCAGAGAGGCTCCGCCTATCAAGCCGCCATCAATATCGGGTTGCTTGAACAGTTGCTCTGCGTTGTCGGCCTTCACACTTCCACCGTACAAAATCCGGCAATCAGCGGCGGCTGCGCGGTCCTCGATCGCCAGCCACTGCCGAATGTGTCGGTGCACTGCTTGCGCCTGCTCTGGCGTCGCAGTTTCGCCAGTACCTATGGACCAGACAGGCTCGTAGGCAATAACGCCTTTAGCCAGATCCTGAATACCAACAGCCTTCAGTACCGCACTCAGCTGACTAGTGACGATCCCTTCCGTTTCGCCGCACTGACGCTGAGCAAGTGTTTCGCCGACACACAAAACCGGAATGAGCCCGGCTCGAAGCGCCGTAGCAAATTTCTTTGCCACAAGGTCATCGTCCTCTGAGTAAAGCGCCCGGCGCTCCGAATGCCCGACCAACACGAAGCGGCAGCCGATGTCATGGAGCATCGAAGCACTGACTTCACCGGTATGAGCGCCTGATAGCTGGGAGCTAAGATTCTGAGCACCCAACAAAACGTCTGAATCATCAAGTAGATCAGCCACGGTCGTCAGGTAAGGAAACGGCGGGCAAATTGCAATTTCAACACCTTCAAAGCGTGAAATCACCGGAAGTACGCTACGCAGCAATGACGCATTGGCAGCGCTACTACCGTTCATTTTCCAATTGCCGATCACCAATTTTTGTTTGTTCGAAGAGGTCTGCATGATTCAGGCTTTCCTGTTCAGAAGCGCGGCCGTGTTGTAAGGTGCTCGCTCCTGCAAGGCCTCTTCAATACGCAACAAACGGTTGTATTTACCCACACGATCCGAGCGGCTCAGAGATCCTGTTTTGATCTGTCCCGCGCAAGTGGCGACGGCGAGGTCGGCAATTGTGGTGTCCTCGGTCTCACCCGAACGATGGGAAATGACTGCGGTATAACCGGCATCCTGCGCCATGCGGATGGCGTCCAGCGTTTCGCTGAGTGTTCCGATCTGATTGAACTTGATCAGGATCGAGTTACCGATCCCTTTCTGAATTCCTTCTCGCAGTATTTTGGTGTTGGTCACGAAGAGGTCGTCACCCACCAATTGCACGTGACCAAGCTTTTTAGTCAGGCCTGCCCAGCCGTCCCAATCGCTTTCGTCCATCCCATCTTCAATAGAAATAATCGGGTATTTGTCACAGAGCATCGCGAGGTAATCGGCGAAGCCTGCCGAGTTGAATGCCTGATCTTCACCGGCGAGCACATATTGACCGCCCTCGTAAAATTCCGAGGCAGCACAATCGAGTGCCAGGGTAATGTCTTTGCCCAGCTCGTAACCCGTTCTACTCACTGCCTCCTTGATAACAACCAGTGCTTCTTCGTTGGAGGCCAGTGAAGGAGCAAAACCACCCTCATCCCCCACCGCGGTGCTCAGGCCACGCTCCGACAAAACTTTCTTCAAGGAATGGAACACTTCGGCGCCCATGCGAAGCCCTTCCCGGAACGACGATGCTCCGACTGGCTGAATCATGAACTCCTGGATGTCGATGTTGTTATCGGCGTGCTCACCACCGTTGATGATGTTCATCATCGGAACCGGCATGCTGAATTTGCCCGGCGAGCCGTATAGCGCAGCCAAGTGTTCGTACAAGGGAATGTTCTGAACCTTGGCAGCCGCCTTGGCTGTCGCCAGCGAAACGGCAAGAATCGCGTTGGCTCCCAGGATGCTCTTACTCTCTGTGCCATCCAGGGCGATCATGACATTGTCAATTTCGCGCTGATTCAATGCATCCAGTCCGATCAGGCACTCGCGGATCGGGTTGTTTACATTCTCGACCGCCCGCATAACACCTTTGCCCATGTAGCGCGATGCGTTGTCTCGCAACTCAAGCGCTTCACGTGAACCAGTCGAGGCACCGGAAGGGACGCTGGCGGTAGCAGTAACTCCATTCGCGAGAGTTACCACAGCTTCAACAGTCGGGTTCCCTCGCGAATCCAGGATTTCCCGAGCACTGATCTGTTGAATTTGGCTGTTCTTGTTAAGCATGGTTTTCCCCCTTCGGATGGTTCGGAGCTAACGTGTCATCGCTCTGCGACTTCAATAATTCCTGCTGCTCCGCGTACTGCTCACGAAAATCGAAATCTCTTGGCCACGATTCACTTTCAGTCGCGTCCTGGTCTGCTGAATTGATCTCACTCATCAGTGGTTCCTCACTCAGCGAATGGCTTGACCGACACACACGACTCGAAGGGAGTTAGTACCGCCTTGAGCGTTGGCGTAGTCGCCTTTGGTAATCAGAATGTGATCGCCGGCCTTCACGACGCCACGCCGGGTCAGTTCCGCTACGGCCTTCTCGTTCACCAACTCTGGGGCGAAATCATCGCTGTCGAAAGGAATGGTGGTGACACCACGAAAAAGCGTGACCCGATTCTGAGTAGCCAGGTTGCGAGAGAATGCAAAAATGGGCAGGTGTGAACGTATGCGCGACATCAAACGAGGGGTATCGCCGCTTTCCGTCATGCAGATAATGGCTTTCACGCCATGCAGATGGTTCGCTGCATACATTGCCGACATGGCGATGGATTCATCGATCTTGTGGAACACTTGATCGACGCGATGCTTGGAGCGATGGGACTGAGGGTGCTTTTCGGCGCCGATGATAATCCGGTGCATGGCCTCAACCGTCTCAATCGGATAGGCACCTGCTGCGGTTTCAGCTGAAAGCATCACCGCATCGGTGCCATCGAGCACCGCATTGGCGACGTCGAACACTTCAGCGCGCGTCGGCATCGATTGAGTGATCATCGACTCCATCATCTGCGTCGCAGTGATTACCACGCGATTCAGTGTACGAGCACGGTCGATTATCAGCTTTTGCACGGCAACCAATTCTGCGTCGCCAATCTCAACACCGAGGTCGCCACGAGCGACCATTACACCTTCCGACGCTTCAATGATCGCATCCAGAATGCGTAGGTCATTGACGGTTTCTGCACGCTCAATCTTGGCGATCAGACCTGCCTGCCCTCCTGCTTCATGCAGCAGCCGACGAGCCAACTCCATATCAGAGGCATCTCGCGGGAACGACACAGCCAAATAATCCACCTGCATTTCTGCGGCAGTCTTGATATCGGCGAAGTCCTTTTCGGTCAGCGCCGATGCAGACAACCCTCCGCCCTTTCGGTTGATCCCTTTGTTGTTCGAAAGCGGCCCGCTGACCAGAACTTCGCAGATCAATTGCGTGGCCTCGACCTTCAAGACCTTTAGCTCAATTCGTCCATCATCGAGCAGCAGTATGTCATCTGGGCGGCTATCGGTAATCAGCGCTTCGTAGTCGATACCGACTCGTTGCTTGTCCCCCGCATTCTTGTCCAGGGAAGCGTCGAGAACGAACTGTTGCCCCTTTTCGAGGATCACTTTTCCTTCCGCAAAACGCGCAATTCGAATTTTCGGACCTTGCAAATCCGCCAGTACCGCCACGAAGCGACCGTGCTTGGCAGCCAACTCACGGACCAATCTGGCACGAGCAATGTGATCCTCAGCCTTGCCGTGGGAAAAATTCAGACGCACGACATCGACGCCCGCTTTCACCAATCCCTCGATGGCTTCGAATGATTCTGTTGCTGGCCCTAATGTGGCCACGATCTTGGTTCTGCGCTGCATGACAGATGCTTCCTCGAACAGGGTTTTATTATTGAATGCAAAGGAAATCTTGATTCTGCTTATGGCTATTAGCGTGCAAATAGCCAATCAGAGCAAAGCGGTCTGATTGGTATCCCTAACAACCTCGGCTCGATTAAATCCTTTAAATCTCAGCACTTCTGCCTTGATCACAAATCATTGAGGTGAGCCGTCTCGAAAAATCGTCCAAAAAATATTGGCACATTGACACACCAAAATGCAATGATATTTTAGTCAGCACAAATACACGCATCCGGCCAAGACCCGGATCGCACTACTCTGCCGAAGGGACAATGCTCATGCTGCCAAGACACCTCTCAATCGCCAGTCGAATGGTTCTCGGGTTCTTCATCATTGCCGCGCTGAGCGTTGCTCTAGGGGTATTCGCGTTGCGGCAAATTGACGAGGTTCAAGATCAATCGATCCAAATCAAGGACAACTGGCTCCAGCGCGTCCGTGCGTTGGGTGCCGCTAATGCCGCGCTGAATCGCTATCGGATGGGATCGATGCAGCACATTCTTTCGGTCAGCGAAAAAGACATGCAGTCCTACGAGGACAAAACTGCCGGGCGGTTGCAGCAAGTCCGGGAGCAAATGCAGACCTATGCTCAGTTGCTGACCAGCGATGAAGACAAGGGCCGTTTGAGCGCGTTCAACGCGAGCCTAGAGGTGTATGCAAAGAATCACCTCGAATTACTCAAGCTATCTCGGCAAGGCGATAAACCTGGTGCAAGGGAGTTTTTGATGACCATCCGGGACTCGTACGACCAGATGACCAAAAACTTTGATGACCTGATTAATCGCTCGAACCAAGGGGCAGAAGCCGCGGGTAATCAATCAATCGATGCCTATCAACGTGCCGTTAGAGGCGTGGTGCTGGTCATCATTTTGGTTGGTATCGGCACAATCCTGGTGGCGTGGTTACTGACCCGCAGCATCACTGCACCGCTGAATGAAGCCGTAAGAGCAGCGAGAACAATTGCCGAAGGTGATTTGAGTAAGCCCATCCAACCGACCGGTAATGATGAAGCCACTCGTCTGCTCGAATCCCTGGCGACAATGCAGAACAATCTGATCAAAACCCTGAGCCAAATCTCCGGATCTTCGAAGCAACTGACCTCCGCTACCGCCCAACTGAACACCGTTACAGAGGCGTCAGGCCAGGACATTCATCAGCAACATGCAGAGATCGAACAGGCAGCCACGGCGGTCAATGAGATGACAGCTGCCATTGAGGAGGTGGCCCGTAATGCGCTGTCTACTTCAGAGTTGTCGTTGGCTTCCCGGGACATTGCTCTTCGTGGCCAACAGCGCATGGTAGAAACCCTCGGTGCAATTGAAACACTCACCCGAGACGTGCAACTTAGCTCAAAACAAGTGGAAGGTCTGGCGGATCAGGCACAAGGCATCGGCAAGGTTCTGGACGTGATTCGCACGATAGCCGAACAAACCAATCTCTTGGCGCTGAACGCTGCCATTGAAGCTGCGCGGGCGGGTGATGCGGGGCGGGGCTTTGCCGTTGTCGCCGATGAAGTCCGCGCGCTCGCTCACCGTACCGCGCAGTCCACGCGAGAAATTGAAGACATGATCAGCGGGATCCAGAACGGCACGGATACTGCCGTGTCGACCATGCTCAGCAGCAGTGAAAATACCCGCCTCACCCTCTCACTAGCCCAGTCCACCCAAAGTGCATTGGCAGAAATCGTGGCCGCCAACGACGACATCAACCAACGAAACTTGATGATCACGACGGCGACTGAGGAACAAGCCCATGTTGCGCGTTCGGTCGACCAAAACTTGCTCAACATCCGAGACCTGTCTGTCCAATCAGCCACAGGCTCGCAACAAACCACTAGTGCGTCTCAATCCCTTGGTTTACTGGCCCTTGAGCTGAATTCAATGGTTCAACACTTCAAGATGTAACAAATACGCTCATGCAATTTTTTGCATAATGACACGCTAAAAAGTAGTCATGCGCGACAAAAACTGATCGAATTGAGGTATGCCTCATTTGATCTCACATTCCGGCTCAACCGGTTTGTGTTTGTCGCCACCCCATTTCGTAAGTGATCACAGATATGGCCTCAAGCGCCCTCGTACAACGAATCGCTGCCGAGATCCGGCAGAAAATCCAGACCGGTGAGCTATCGCTGGGCGCTCACTTGAGCGCACAAAAAGTCGCCGACGAATTCAACGTCTCTCGCTCTCCGGCGCGCGAAGCACTGGTCTTGCTCTCGGAACAATGTGTTCTGGAGCAGCTGCCCAATCGCGGGTTCTTCGTACTGGAATCAGTACAGGATCCATCGCAGATCCAAGACGAGGTACTTCCTCTTGAAGAGCCGGATGAATACTACCGACTCTCGGAAGACTGGTTGAACAACGCAATTCCGAGTGAAGTAACGGAGCAGTTTCTGCGCACTCGCTATGACCTGACCAAAGCCCAGGTCATCGACATTCTCAATCGCGCCGCCAAAGTAGGATGGGCTGAGCCAAAGCCTGGTTATGGCTGGCGTTTTCTGGATGTGGCGAAGACACCGGAAACCCTTGAGCAAATCTACAAGGTGCGCTCGCTGATCGAGCCAGCGGCACTGTTGGAGCCGACTTACCTGCACGACCTGGCCAAGCTCCAACGTCTTAAAAAAGAGCAGCAGGACATGCTCAACGGTGGCATCGATAGCCTGCCGGCAGACGTCCTCTTGAAAAATGGTATTCGCTTCCACGAAGAGTTCATCAAGCTCTCTGGCAACCCGCTTTATCACATGATTCTGGTCCAGATGAACAACATGCGGCGGCTCATCGAGTACCGCTCGATGATCGACCGCAAGCGTCTCTACAAACAATGCGCCGAACACATTCGGATGATCGAGCTGGTGGAACAGGGCAATAACCTGGAAGCCGCGCATTTGATGAAGCAACACTTGAGCGGCTCTTTTGCTCACAAATCGCCGATCCTGAAACTGCGATCAGAATCTGCCGAAACCACCCCTTCACTTTCTGGCCTCAGCACTGGCCTCACATCACTTCTCGAGGAGAGCACACGTTGAGTACCGAAGAACAACTGCGCGAAGAAATCTGCATCGTCGGAAAAAGCCTCTATGAACGCGGTTATACCGTGGGCAGCGCAGGCAACATTAGCGCACGCCTGGACGATGGCTGGTTGATCACCCCCACCGACGCCTGCCTGGGAAGATTGAAGCCGGAAGAGATCGCAAAAGTCGGCAAGGACGGCACTTGGGTCTCGGGCAGCAAACCGTCGAAGACCCTGGAATTGCATCGCCAGGTGTATGACCGCAACCCTGAAGTCAACGGTGTAGTTCACACTCATTCGACCTCGCTCGTAGCTCTAACACTTGCAGGGGTCTGGGCCAACGACGACATCCTTCCACCATTGACCCCTTACCAAATCATGAAGGTTGGCCACATCCCATTGATCGCCTATCAGCGTCCCGGCTCTCCTGATGTGGCCAGGCAAGTGGCGCAATTGGCCAACAAGGTTCGGGGCGTGATGCTGGAGCGGCTGGGCCCAGTTGTTTGGGAAAGCTCTGTATCAAAAGCCAGCTTTGCGCTGGAAGAACTTGAGGAAACGGCAAAGCTTTGGATGATGAGCAATCCTAAACCTGCGTCACTGGGTGAAGACGCTATTGAAGATCTACGACAGGTCTTCTCTGTTAAGTGGTAACCCTACTGAGGACCAAGACAAGGCGTTCGATTGAGCCAATGACTAGTCGTTCGCCTTGCTACTCATAATGCCCAATCAGCTCGCCACTGAAGCAGCTAGCGAAGTGAACTCTTTCAAGTCCGTCTCAACCACATACATACCTTTGCTCAGATGTTTTTCTAACGGGCTTGTCGTGCCTCGGTGGAGCCCAGGTCACCACTGAACCGGCGAGCTTGATGTACGACTCCTGTGTCTTGCGCGCGTTTTCGTTCGAGGTCGCAATGCCGGCCGCCCTGTTTTACCGTCTATTTCGGGATGTATTTGGACAGGGTCGCCTTAAGCGCCTCGGTAACAAGAGCAATCAGAATTGGTTCGGAACTCGACTGCATATCTCTACCAATTTCGGATTGCTGTTCTTTCACTTTTCCCGCGTATTTTGATGCGCGGCCTTCAGATACGAGTGATGACAACTCTTCTTGAGAGAATGACTTCTCATAGGCTGCAGCAAGGTTCTCATCCCACTTAGGCTGGTACTGCGGCAGCAATGCATTGATTTCGTCAGACACGGCACTGCTTGCATCTGCACTTCCCAGTTTTGTGACGATCATCGCGTAGGTGATCGTTCTTTTCGCTGCCAAAAGTGCAAGAGTAGAGAGGTTACTGCCGATCTGTGCCTGGGCTACGAATGTGCGAGCATCTTTATGAGAGCGGGTTTCAGCGGAAACTGTATTGGAAAGCGCGACGAGCACGGTGAACACGATAGCGGTAGAAGAAATCCTTTCCATTTTCCAGCTCCATCGGAGGGAAACCAGTGTTTCATCAGCGTAGTTTCATCCCGAAGGTTGTGCCACGTGGTGACCGCTGCTGCGGCAGGTGGTTTGAGCACGGCGAGACTTTGAATACCCTGGTTGAGGAAATTTGAGTCACTCCGGCTTTTTGGGCACCACGACGGACTGCCTTTGGCCGTTTATTGCCTGGCGCCACCGTCAGCTATGGGTCGTTCTCTGCCGGTCGCCGATCCTGATCCCTCTATGCAGTCTGTGCGCGTGGGCTACACTCAAAGGTGCGCCGATTTAATCCTACTTGTGGGGGCGCTTGAAAAATACTCGCTAAAGCGGAGTAGCTACCATGCCTACTCTTTCGATTGATTCACACACCCGTCTGCTTATCGCCAAAGCCATCATCTCGACCACAGGTGAAGCCGAAGCTATTCGTATCGTCCCGCTGCCGGGCGGCGGTCAACTATTACTGATGTTCAACTGCGGGCATGTCGCCGTCGATCTCGTATCGGATCAGGACGATCTGTTCGACAACCACCGCCTCGTGTTCGACGTATCTGCACAGGTCATTGCCGACATGGAAAGCCATCGCGGCGAATAGGTCGGGTTGTTTTCTGCTGCGAAAACCATGGTCGACTTTTTTAACAGAATCAGCCGATTTCTGCCTGTCGCCACCGTCAGCTTTGGGTTGAAAGTAGTCCTTAACGACAGGCCACTTTCGGCCAACTACGCTGTTATGCAGTTTGTTAAAGCACCAATGGAACAACAGTTTATGTGGGGGTAGTTGCTATCAGCCCTGGCGACATTCCGTGTAGCGAATAACGGCGACTGAGCCGCTGCGCGGAAGCTGGCCAGTACTTTGCTGTTCGGGCTAGATCTGGGGCAGGCAGCAACAGGTCTACAAGACCCGTATCGATTAAGACTATGCTTGCGCCACAACCTTGCGCACGACGTAAGGCAGGATCCCACCCTGCTTCAAGTACAGAATTTCCTGTTGTGAATCCAGCTGCAGAGTCAACGACACCGACGTCTGGCTTCCGTCAGCACAACTGATCGTTAGGCTCACTGAGTTTGCCCCCACCTGCAACGTCTCCAAGCCACTGAAATCTAGCGATTCATTACCGCTCAGCCGCAAGCTCGGAGCATCAGCACCAGCTGCAAAGGTAATGGGCAGGATACCCATGCCGATCAGGTTGCTTCGGTGGATGCGCTCGAAACTTTGTGCGATGACGGCTTTGACGCCCAGTGTGGCTTGCGCCTTGGCGGCCCAGTCACGGCTGGAGCCCGCGCCGTAATTGAATCCGGCGAAAATCACCAGCGGCACCTCTTTGACGACGTAACTCAGTGCTGCGTCGTAGACGCGCTGAATGGAACCGTCGAACGCCGTGGCAAAGCCGCCCTCTCCCGGCTGTTGCTCCAACAGCTGATTCTTCACCGCTCGATTGACGAACGCACCGCGCATCATCACTTCGTGATTGCTGCGGCGGGTTGAATATTGATTGAGATCGTTGGGGTTTTCGCCGCGCTCGGTCAACCACTGTCCAGCCTGACTTTCGAGTGGAATCGCACTGGCCGGTGAGATGTGGTCGGTGGTGACGTTGTCGCCAAGTACCATCAACACACGCGCGTCATGAATCGACAACTCAGTGGAGGCCTGAGGTTTGACGTTTTGCAGATAGATTGGTCGACGCAGATAAGTAGAATTCGGCGCCCAGGGAAATTGCACGCTGCCACTGGCCGACAGTGCCTGCCAGTGATGAGTACCGTCCCACAGCATGGCGTTGCGCTTGCGGAACAGGTCCGGGCGAACGGTCTGGCTGACCAGTGCCTGAATCTGCTCTTCGCTCGGCATCAGCTCGTGCAGATACACGTCGTTGCCTGCCGCATCCTGGCCCAACGGCTCAGTCTGAATATCCATGTCAATGGTGCCGGCCAACGCGTAGGCGACGACTAGCGCCGGCGAAGCCAAGTAACCGACCTGCACCCGAGGATTAACGCGCCCTTCGAAGTTACGGTTACCGGACAGTACGACCACGGTTTTGAGGCCCTGATCCGAAAAACGCTCCATGTGCTCTTCGAGGCTGCCGGAGTTACCGATGCAGGTCATGCAACCAAACCCGGCCAAGTCAAAACCCAAGGCTGAGAAGTCGCTTAAGAGGTCGGCCTTTTCCAAGTAGTCCGCCACCACCCGCGAGCCAGGCGACAACGATGTCTTGACCCAAGGCTTGCTGCGCAAACCGCGACGCTGGGCGTTGCGTGCCAGCAATCCGGCCTGAATCATCTGGCTCGGATTCGCGGTGTTGGTGCAACTGGTGATCGCCGCTAAAGAGATTGCGCCATGGCTCAACGCCTGACCAAAAGAAGGCTCGAAGTATTCGGCTTCACTATCCGAGGAGCGAGCAATGATGCCCTCCCGCTCACCCAGAATATCCTGGCGAAAGGATGGTGCGGCGTCCGCCAGTTTGCGCCACTGGTGCGGCTGATGGGGTCCTGCAACACTTGGCTCGATTGCCGCTAGGTCCAGCTCGATCAGGTCATCAAAATGCGGCTCGGGCAATGAGTCGTGGCGCCACAGACCTTGCGCTTCAAGGTACGTTTCAATGCGCGCAATGGTGTCGTCGCTACGCCCGGTCAGATGCATGTATTCCATCGTGCTGTCGTCGAACGGGAAGAACACCACCGTGGCTCCATACTCAGGGGCCATGTTCGACAGCGTCCCTCGTGCCGCCCAACTGAGCCTCGACAGACCAGGTCCACAGAACTCAACGAACTTACCCACCACGCCTTTCGCACGCAGCATCTGAGTGATGCGCAATGCCAGATCAGTAGCTGTCACACCGGGCCGCAGTTCGTTGTTCAACCGAATGCCGACGACCTCGGGAAAGCTGATCGGCACCGGCTCGCCCAGCATGGCAGCCTGCCCCTCCAGCCCACCCACGCCCCAGCCCAGCACGCCGATGGCGTTGATCATGGGTGTGTGGCTGTCAGTCGCTACGATATCGTCAGGATGCAGCAGCGGCTGGCCGTCGGCCGTCTGGCTTTCCCAAACGACGGTGGCCAGTGATTCCATGTTGACCTGGTGGATGATCCCGGTGCCCGGCGGCACCACCTTGAAATTGGTCAGGCTCTTTTGTGCCCACTTGATGAACTCATAACGTTCGGAGTTCCGGCGGTAATCGATGTCGAGGTTCTTCTCGACGGCATCCGCCTCGGCGTAGCGCTCGACAATCACCGAGTGATCGATGACCAGCACCGCAGGAATCATCGGGTTCATGGTTTCCGGTGCGCCACCCATTTCAGCAACCATGTCACGCATGCCGGCAAAGTCAGCCAACGCCGGCAGACACGTTGTATCGTGAAACATCAGCCTATTGGGATAAAAAGGCACTTCGCAAGCGGGGGCGTCCTCGCGTATACACGCGATGACATTGTCCAGAGCCGTAGGTGAGCAACGAGCCACATTCTCCAGCAGGATACGGATCGAATAGGGCAAACCGAGTAGTTCGTCCGGGGTCAGTATCTTGTACAGATCGACGTAGGCGTAACGGGTGTCGCCCACTTGCAGGTGACTTTGATGGCGTGCATCGATGGCTGAAATCATGGGCTTATCATTCACCGGTTGAGTGCATGAGCAAACGACTCTGTGCGGTCGTTCAGTTGGACCCAGCGTAACCAAAGGCAGGCTCGAGTAAAATTGAGCGTTGAGCAAGCCATCGTTCGTCCACGGAGAACGCAGCCTTGGCGAGCCTGAAATTGTCAGGGCCTGCGCACTTCCCTACCCTCAGGGCCGATGACATTTTCCCTTGGAGAACCTGTATGCCCACCCCTGCCGCAGAAGTCCTCAACGATCTTGCCCCAACTGGCGTACTCAGAGCAGCCATCAACTTCGGTAACCCTGTTCTTGCACAGCGCAATACCGAAACAGGACAACCTCAAGGGGTATCCGTCAGCCTCGCCGTGGAATTGGGCAAGCATCTGGGCGTCCCTGTTGAATTCATCACCTTTGACGCTGCCGGCAAGGTGTTCGAGGCATTGGCGAACAAGCAATGGAATATTGCTTTCCTGGCCATCGAACCCGTGCGTGAAGCTCAGGTCGCTTTTAGCGAACCGTACGTGATCATCGAAGGCACTTATCTGGTCAAGAACAGCTCCAGATTCTTCAAGATGGAAGATCTGGATCAACCAGGTGTGCGAATCGCCGTCGGTAAGGGTGCTGCTTATGACTTGTACCTGAGCCGAACGCAGCAGCACGCGACCCTCGTCCGTGCGCCGACATCGGCCGCCGCGGTAGACCTATTTCTCGACGAAGACTTGGATGCAGCTGCGGGCGTGCGTCAGCCACTGCTCAAAGTTGCCGAGGCCAACAACGAACTGCGCGTGCTGGACGGTTACTTCACCTCGATTCGCCAAGCGATGGGCGTTCCCGTGGAGTGCGTCGCAGGCGCGGCTTACGTCAGAGCGTTCCTGGAAGAACAGAAAGCCAGCGGTTTCGTCCTCAAAGCTCTCGTCGACAGCGGTCAGAGCGACGTCACTGTCGCCCCCTAGCAGGGCAATTAATACATCGTCCATGGTGGCTTGAAACGCACTTGCCCGCTCAGCGGCGAAGGCGTTTCAGCCAGACTTTGTGTACGGGTTCGGCACATAGCATCACCACCACCAAGCGCATAATTTGCATCGCCGTGACAATACCGACACCTAGGTTTAGGGCTTCGGCCGTCAGATACATCTCTGTACTACTGCCCGGCATCATGCCCAATGCTAGGGTCAATACCGGAAAGCCCAGTAAGTATCCGATTCCAAGTGCCAGAACCAGAGTGCAGAAAATCATGATCAAGTTGAACAACGAAACCTTGAGCAGGAAAGTCGGCGAGGCTCTGAAGAACTGGCGATCAAAGTAACCACCGAGTGCGCAACCGATCATGAGCTGCCCGTAATGACTGAGTTCCACGGGCAATGCCGTTTGAAGATTGAAACTGGCCGTGAAGAGAGCACACAAAGCCATCGGACCGAACATCCAGGGATTCGGTAATTTGTACCGCTTCCAGATCATTGCCGTCAGCGCTCCGCCGATCAGCAGCGGTAGCAACCAATACCAATCACTCGGCAAGCGAGCATGGACCACTGCCGGCGAGATTCTCGCGGTGAAAAACATCGCAGGCGGCACGCAGAGAACAATCACGACCAAACGCACACTATGCGCCGCAGCAATCTGACTGACGTCGGCCTTATGCCTGATTCCCGATTGAATCATTTCTGCAAAGTTGGCGGGCATGAACGCGAAGAATGCAGTCGTCAGATCCATTCCACGACGCCGCATAAACTCTACGCCGAGCAGTGCAAGGAACAGGGTGAGAAACGCCGCGAACAGCATCATCGCGAAATGCCCCAGGATCTGTTCCAGCACCACAGGCGTGAAGTGCAAACCGATGGAAGTCGCGATCATCCACTGTCCGGTCAGACGGCCATTGGGAATCTCTCCCACGCGCCAGCCCAGGCAACGCACCAGGATCACCGCTAACATCGATCCAACAATCCATGGCAAAGGCCAATTCAAGTAACTGGCGATCAGAGCCCCGGCAATGCCAACGAGCGGTGTCGCCCACCACAATCCCATTGAGGTGAAAAACGTATTCATGTCCAAGGACCGCCGAAGACCATGCACACAGGGCTCCCGGTCTCGATCAGGTTACCCGTCGGGGTCAAGCCTCCGGTTGCTGGGTCAACACTGAAAACCACGATCGTATCGCTGTCCTCATTGGCGACGTACATGAACTGTCCGTCGGGTGAGAGCGCAAAAAATCGCGGCGTGCGGCCTTTCGTTGGCGTCGCCGACACGAACGTCAGCCAACCCGTTTGCGGGTCGATGCTGAAGATCGCGATGCTGTCATTGCCTCTATTGGAGGCATACAAGAATCGCCCAGCTCCATCGACTTCGATCTCGGCGGCGGTGCTGTCGCCGGTAAAAGAATCAGGCAACGCAGAGATCACCTGCTGCGGCAGAAGCTCTCCGCTTTCGCTGTTAAAGCGGTAGGTGCCAACGGTGGAATCCAGTTCATTGACCGAGTAGACCACTGGCAATCCGGGATGAAACGCAACATGCCGTGGCCCTGCCCCTTTGCGAGTGGCCACAAACGGACAAGCTGCCGGCAGCAGCTTGCCCAGTTGCGAGTCAAAACGATAAGTGAATATCCGGTCGAGCCCTTTGTCCGGCACGACCACTAGCTTTCCACTGGGATCGAATGGATTGAAATGAGGCTTCGGGCCTTTCTGTTCCACTCGATGTGGTCCGATTGGCCCCTCGGTCAGCACTTGGTCACAGAGTTCGCCCAGTTCACCTGAAGCAAGTATCGGCAGCACAACCACTGAACCGCTGTAATGATTGCTCACCACCAGGAAACCACCGTCCGGTGAAATCGCCAGATGAGCGGGATTGTGACCATGGGTGTTCTGGCTATTGAGATAGGTCAGCGTGCCGTCGGCGCTGATGCTAAATGCACTGGCTTGATCTGTATCGCCATGGACGCAATACAGGAAATTCTGTTGTTTGCTGATGGCCAGGAAAGACGGATTCACCAAGCCATCGACGAGCTGCACGTGAGACAGCTGCCCCGTTTGCGAGTCGACGCTGTAGACGTTGATCCCATTACCGCGAGCATTTCTTTCACGAGTGGTACGACAGCCGACGTAAATAAACATGTACTCATCTCAAGAGTGAACAGGTGATTGAACAGCGCCTGTTACGCGGTCAAGTGTGCGACGAACGCACGGGCAGTAGGTGGTAGAGCCTCAAATCGTCGAGCAACGATCTGCAACTGACGCTTGGCCCAGGGCTCAGCCAGAGTCACAGCTTGTAGTTGAAAGGGACGCAGATAAGGGCGCAACACATCGCGAGGCAAAATGCAGATACCCAGATTGGTCGAGACCATCCGGCACATGCACTCAAAACTGGAAACGCGAACCCGCTGCCTGACTGGTTTCCCTAATAATTGGGCTTGTTCAGTCAGTAGCAGGTGCACCGAGCTTTCCACGTGAGGACCAATGAATTCGTAGAGCAACGTCTGCTCGAAACTGGCTTGAGTCTGCCCCGCCAAGGGGTGGCGTTCTGGGACAGCAATCACCAACTCGTCCACGCGATAGGCCAGTGTTTCTAACCCAAGGGACGGCGTCTGCTGCGCGATGATGCCGACATCCGCACGTCCATCCGAGACGGCTCGTACGATTGCGGCACCGACGCGCTCCTCGATGTCGAACTTGATATCGGGGTACGTTTCCAGGAATGTCCCGATGTCCAGGCTCAGCTGTTGCGCTAACGCGGATGTAATGGCGTGCAAACGAACATGGCCTTTGATTCCTGCACCATATTCACTCAGTTCCTGATCCATCTTCTGGAGAGTTTCATTCACCTGCAACGCGTAATGACGAAGCGACTGCCCTGCCGGAGTCAGCTCCATTCCGCGGGGGTAGCGAACAAACAGAGGTGAGCCGACTTTCTCCTCAAGCTCGCTGATCCGTTTACTGACCGCGGACGTCGCCAAGTGGCAGAGTTGCGAAGCCTTTGTCAGGTTCCGCTGCTCCGCCACTGCCATGAAGATTTCCAGGCTGAGCAGATCATGGCGCATTGGCCAATGCCTTCTCGAAGAAGTCTACTGTTCCGAAATTGCCGGACTTAAGTGCCAAGGCAACTGGGTCGTCCCGCAAGCCAAGCGTCCAAGGCACACCGGGATCAATTGTCGCGCCGATTCTCAGCGCCTTGACCTTAAGTGCCTTGACCACTGCACCCGACGTTTCGCCACCGGCCACCACGAGTTTACGAACGCCCATTTCATATAGGCCAACCGCTACGGCGGATAGCGCGTCTTCAACGATCTGCCCTGCGGCTTCAACACCGAGCTTCTGCTGTGCAAGCTTTACCGTCTCTGGCTGCGCACTGCCGTAAATCAGAATCGGCCCTTGCTGAATCAAGTCTTTCGCCCAGGCGAGTGCTTCGGCTACCTGATCATGACCATTCGCCAGGAGCAGCGGGTCAAGGGAGAAACTCGGACGACTCTTTTGCCAGTGCTCGACCTGGCTATTGGTCGCCACTGAACAACTTCCGGAAACCACCGCGCACAAGCCTTCAATGGCGGGTAGTACCGAAGCGGTCTCGGATTCGCCCAGCAAACCTGCACGGCGGAAGTTTTCAGGGAGACCCAGCGCAACTCCAGATCCGCCGGTAACGAGTTTATGGTCCGCAACAGCCTGACCGATTGCGTGTAGATCCTCATCATCTATCGCATCGACAATGACGTAACCGCGGCCCTGAGCCTCAAGGTTACTGAAGGCAGTTGCAATGGCTTGCGCGCCCTTGCTTACGACCGAATGCGCAACGAGCCCGACTGGCTTGAGCGTCTGCTGTTGTAGCACTCGAACCAGATTGGAATCAGTCATTGGCGTCAACGGATGATTGCGCATTCCGGATTCGCTCAACAACACATCACCGACAAACAAATGACCGTTAAAAATCGTGCGTTTGTTCTCCGGGAATGCAGGGCAAGCCACAGCGAACGAGACTTTCAAAGCATCAGCGAGTGCGTCGGCGACAGGCCCGATGTTCCCGCGAGAAGTCGAATCGAACGTCGAGCAATACTTGAAAAAAAACTGTTGGCAACCCGCAGCGCGCAACCACTCCAACGCTTCAAGCGATTGAGTTACGGCCTCCTCGGGACTGACGGTGCGGCTTTTCAGGGCAATAACGACAGCATCAATATCTTCTGGCAAGGGCCCTTCAGGCACACCGATCACTTGCAGCGTTCGCATCCCGCCCCGTACCAAAGTACTGGCCAAATCAGTACCGCCGGTGAAGTCGTCAGCGATGCAACCGAGTAGTAATTGACTCACTGTTCTCTCCTCGCGCCCCTCCCTTGGTTACCTCAAGGATGAAAGGCATTCTCTTGTTATTGATCCAGCAATACTCCAAACAACGGGCGGCATGACATTCATGCCGCCCGTGTCGATCAGCCCAGGATGACCTTGGCGACGGCCTCACCAAAAGCTTTGGTACCGCTAGAACCGCCCAGATCCGGGGTGCGTTGCTTAGGATCTTTCAGAACAACATCCACGGCCTTGTCCATTTCCAGACCGGCTTTGATGAATGCTTCATTGTTGTGGTGCTCGCCCATCCATTGCAGCAACATGCCGACGGAGAGAATCATGGAGACCGGGTTGGCCTTGTCCTGACCTGCGATATCCGGCGCGGAGCCATGCTGTGCTTGGGCGCAGCAGTGAATATCGCTGGCCATCATGGAGCCGGCGAGACCTAGGCTACCCGACAGTTCACTGGCGAGGTCACTGATGATGTCGCCGTAGAAGTTCGTAGCGACCAGCACGTCGAAACGCTCAGGGCTGCGCACCAGGTGAGCAGTCGACGCATCGACCAGCAGATCGTCCAGAGCCACTTCTGGGAAGTCCTTTGCCACATCACGGACGCACTCCAGGAACAGGCCATCAGTCATATGGAAGCTGTTGGCTTTGTGAATGGCAGTGACCTTCTTGTCACGCTTCATAGCCAACTCGAACGCACGGCGGGCAATACGCTCACTGCAATGACGAGTGATTTTACGCGTGGATAAAGCCATATCAGGGGTCGGCATCACTTCGCCCCAGCCGCGGCTCATGTTGCGGTCCGGATAAAAGCCTTCAGTCGCTTCGCGCATGATGACCAGATCCATCGTCTTGCCTTCCTTCATGTTCGAAGTCAGGAACGGACGAGTACGGGCAGGACGTACGTTGGCATAGAGATCCAGGCCAATACGGAAACCGGCGGAAACGTTACGACCGCCCTTTTCAGGCACTGGATAGTCGGCGTGCGATTGGGTGCCGAGAATGATGCCGTCGTAGCCCTTGGCCTTTTCCAGCACTTCATCACGCAAGGTGGTGCCGTATTTATCCAGGCTCGCGAAACCTACATCCTCGTAATCGAAGCTCAGGTCCAGATCGAATTTTTTGTTGGCTGCTTGCAGGACCGACATCGAAGATTCAACGATTTCCGGACCGATACCATCACCAGGAAGAACCAAAATACGCATCGCACACCCCTTGCTTATTGTTTGAGCTGAATTTTTTGAAGCAGGTCTGTCTGAAAACCGCTCCATTTATGTATATCGTAAATACAACGTACAATATTGGCGAGGCGAAATCCTTAACCATTTGCTCCCGTTCGTCCTGACATTTTCTGGAGCAGTGTCGTTATCGCCTTCGACAGATTGCATTTTATTGCATGAATATTCAGTTTGTGCAATCTTTTCGCTCAACGGTCATCCATCAATCGAGCCAGGAGACTCACTCCATGACAGTTAAAACATCTGATTTGTGCGACCAGTACCCGGACACCGTTCGGGTTCTGGCCCCAGTGTTCAGGGACTTTGGCGGGAAAAATGATTTCGAGGGCCGTGCTTTCACCCTCAAATGCTTTGAGGACAATTCAAGGATCAAAGAAATAAGCAGTTTGCCGGGTCAAGGCAGAGTGTTGGTCGTGGATGGTGGGGGTAGTGATCGGTACGCACTGTTTGGCGATGTGATCGCTGAGGACTTGGTGAGGAACGGCTGGGCCGGCGTACTGATCTACGGTTATATCCGCGACAAGGCGGCTCTGCGCGACATGCCGATTGCCATTAAGGCAGTTGGCACATCACCGCGAAAGACCGTCAAACGCAACGAGGGTCAGATTGGTATAGCGGTGGAATTCGCCGGGCACACCATCGCAGATGGCGACCAGCTATACGGTGATGACGATGGGGTGGTGCTGCTGAACGAGTCGCGGCTTAGCTGACCACCGAGATCTCAAGGCTGCGCTGGTATTCCAGCTCATCCTTGGCCTCTTTGTCGGTTTTCTGCCGCCCGACGACATCGAGATGATTACGCAGGAACTCCGCAGCCGCCTCTCGCTGCCCACTTTCGATGAGATCCAGAAGATGGATGTGCTCTTTACATTGGTTGATCAAGCGAGGCCGGTCCACGTTGGCCTTGTAGGCCATGAATCGACGCAACTGGTTTTGCCGGCGGATAGCTTCAAGAAAAAAAGCGTTGCCCGAACAACGGACCACCAGTTCGTGAAGCTGTGCACCGATCTGAAACAACTGAGATCGCGACAGGTTGAAAATGTCTCCATCCAGCATTTTTTGCTGGGTCTCACGAGCTTTGGCAAACGCAGCCTTATCCACCTCGTAGCCAGGTTCGAGCACGGCAGCCGGTTCAATAGCCATACGAAAACGGTAGCTCTGAATATGGGCCTTGGAGTCATGCAGAAAACTATTGATCTCCCACCCCTGCCCAGGCTTGCGCTCAATCATCGCCTCATTGGCCAACCGGTTCAGGACCTTCATGAGTTGCCCTCTAGGCACCTCATATTTGCGCATCAACTCGGCTTCAAAAAAAGTCGTTGGGATGTCGCCGCGAAGAACGTCATCGACGACACGCAGATAGAAATCTTCAAAAGGGTCGACTTCCAAGGGGAGCTTACGACTGTCGATTCCTCGCGCGTCAGCCGTCAGGAAATAGCCCCGATTCGGTTCCTTGGTCGCGAGGCCCAACTCAGCCAACAAAGCGAAACCACGTCGAATCGGCGAACGGGAGACCCCCAACTCTTTGGCAAAAGACTCCTCGCGCAGCGGATCACCGGCGCGCATCGACCTGGCTCTCGCCATATCGATGATCTTGGGAGCCAACTGCTCCGCAAGGTCTTTTTTTATCTTGGGCTTCATTTTGGATTGTTCGCCCGCCAATGGTTGTGGAGGAGTCAATTCTGCTGAATTCATGGAAACCGGTTATCAGAGGAGGATGGATTCGATGCAAAGGCCTGGGGTGGAGCCATGACACCCAAATCCGGGACTTGAAAGAAAAATAACACACCTGATGCACATCAACACGCCACCGAAATGCCAAGGCTTCACCGTCCATCAACTTGATCTACTACAAACCAGGAATACGTCATGACTGCACCACGTATCTATTTGATTCATGCAACGCCGGTGGCAATCGCCCCCATCACTGAAGCTTTCACTCGGCTCTGGCCCGAGGCCAAGCTCGCAAATCTGTTGGAAGACTCGCTTTCCAGCGACTTGGCGGAAGCCGGTGAACTCACTCCAGCATTGAATGAACGTTTTTTGAAACTGGCTACCTATGCGGCGGAGTCAGGGGCTGATGCGATCTTGTTTACGTGTTCCGCTTTTGGTGACGCCATTGATCTGTGCAAGCGGTCGCTGAGCATCCCAGTGCTCAAACCGAACGAAGCCATGATCGAGGAGGCCATTCAACGCACCCAAAGGATCACTATCCTTGCGACCTTCAAACCAGCCATTACATCGATGACTGAGGAGTTTGAAAGCTATGCGCGGCAACTCGGCGTAGAGATTGAACTCGATACACGGGTCTGCCCTGAAGCGTTTGACGAACTGCGCATGGGAAATACAGATCGTCATGACGCTTTGATTGTTGATTCGGCTCGCGCGCCTACGAGCAGCGAACTGCTGTGTTTCGCGCAGTTTTCCATGACCAGCGCAGCGCAATTGGCAAGCCAAGCGAGCGGCCTTTCAGTGCTGACCACGCCAGATAGCGCAGTGTTGAAACTTCGTAACCTTTTGAACGCTTGATGCAGGTCGAAAAACCTCGGAGTAAGGCATGACCAGATTAAACGCACACATTGGATTCCAATTTACGGAATTGCCATTTCTAGAGCGGTTTGCTGCGGCCGCGAAATCAGGATTTCGAGCGGTCGAGTTCCCCTCGCCCTATGAATACGAAGCGACGCACATTGCGGAGCTTCTCAATGAGCATCAGCTGCAGATGGTGCAATTTGCCGCGCCATCAGGCTTAACAAAAGGCACCACTGGCATTTGTCGCTCAAAGCAGGATGTCCTGGCAGAAGTGAACCAAGCCGTTCAATACGCAAAGGTGCTCGACTGCAAAATGGTGCACCTGATGTCTGGTGTGTCGCTCGCTGAGCTTGGGGTGATTGCCGACAGCGGTATTTATCGACGTAACCTGAAGTACGCGGCCGAGTTCTTGTCTGGCGAAGGCATTGAACCCTTGATTGAAGTGATCAGCTCAACTGAGGTTCCGGGCTACCTAATGAGCCGCTTCGACTTTGCAGAGGAAATGCTGGAGGCCCTTCCCAACCTCGGCCTGATCTTGGATACCTACCACACGGAGCTTCTGGGCGAGGATTGTCTGCGAAAGCTAAATCAATGGTGGCCGCGCGTTAGTCATGTCCAAGTGGCCGACTTCCCGGGCCGGAATGAACCTGGTACTGGCAATATCGACTTTCCAAAACTGCTCTCCATGCTTGAAGACCATGCCTATCAAGGCTGGGTGGGATGCGAGTATCGCCCTCGCGCCTCCACGTTCGACGGGCTCGAAGACCTATGGAGGATCATGAAACCCAACCCGCATGAACATGACCGTTGGTAAGAAATCGTTTCTTTTTGGATAAATTGTACTGCGTTACCTTGCAAAACAATTTCGAGTGGGGTTTATTAGGGTCAGTAGCCCTTGAAGGTTGCACGCAATACTCCCCACAAAAAACACAAAAGGAGTTAACGCATGACCAAGAAGATCGCCTTTGTTACTGCTGGCATGGGAAACCTGGGCACAGCAGTTTGCCAGCGACTCGCCCGAGACGGATTTACCGTTGTCGCAGGATGCGGTCCCGATTCCCCATTGAAAGACACTTGGCTCGCTCAGCAAAAGGAGCTTGGCTTCAACTTCATCGCCTCTGAAGGAAGCGTTGCTGATTGGGACTCTTGCCGCCAAGCCTTTGAGCAGATCAAGAAAAATGTCGGGCCAGTCGATGTCCTGATCAACAATGCTGGCACCGCTCGCAACGTTGTCTTTCAGGAAATGCAGCCCAACGACTGGACAACCGTCATCGACACCAACCTCAACTCTCTGTTCAACGTAACCAAACAGGTTATCGATGGCATGACTGAAAGAGGCTGGGGACGCGTTATCAACATCTCCTCAGTCAACGCCCAACTGGGTCAAGTGGGTCAGGTCAACTACTCCACCGCCAAGTCTGCAATCCGGGGCTTCACCCGTGCTTTGGCACGAGAAGTGGGATCCCGTGGCGTCACGGTGAATACCGTATCCCCTGGTTACATTGCCACTCCCAAACTCAAGTCCGTTACTACCGCCGACATCATGGACCGCATCATCCAGGACATTCCGACTCGACGCCTTGGAACGCCTGAGGAAATCGCCGCCGTATGTGCCTGGCTTGCCTCCGATGAGGCTGGGTATGCGAACGGTGCTGACTTCTCGCTAAATGGTGGTCTTCACATGAGTTGATACTCGTGTGAGACTCAGCGGCAACCCGCTGGATCAGACCAAAATGCAGCGGGAACCTTGATGCGCTTTTTGCGCAGATCCCATAAAAACAATTGTACTTTACGTCAAGGTGATACAAATGCTCTCAATACTCGGCTACGGCATGATCGTGACCTTCATGGCACTGATCATGACCAAGCGGTTGTCACCGTTGGTAGCGATGACAATAGTCCCTATCGTATTCGCTCTGCTGGCGGGTTTTGGCCCGGACATGGGCGGCATGATGATCGAGGGTCTGAAAAAGGTAGCTCCAACCGCGGTCATGGTTATGTTCGCGATCCTCTACTTTGGCGTGATGTTCGATACCGGTCTGTTCGATCCGGTCATTCGTAAGTTCATCAAGCTGATCAATGGCGACCCGATGAAGGCCGTCGTGTTTGCAACACTGCTGGCAGGGATGGTATCGCTGGACGGCGACGGTTCCACAACGTACATGATTACCGTCACCGCGATGCTGCCTCTGTTCAAGCGCCTGCGACTCGAACCACTGTCACTCACCTGTGTAGTGATTCTTGCGGCGAGCGTCACCAATCTGTTGCCGTGGGGCGGTCCTCTGGCACGTGCTGCAGCGTCCTTGCAAGTCGATACTGCCGAGCTGTTTATCCCGCTTATCCCGGTTATGGTGGTGGGCTTCCTGGGTGTTCTTGCACTGGCTTACTTCATCGGTATTCGCGAGCGTCAACGCTTGGGCACGCTGCGCTTATCGCTGGGTGCTGCCGCCACCGTCTTTGAGGATGAGGCTGACGACGAAGGTCTGCCATCCATGTCAGACGAGAATGCCGAACTGCGTCGCCCAAAACTGTTCTGGCTGAACGCTGGCCTGACGATCGCCTTGATGGCCGGCCTGGTGGTGGAAATACTGCCACTGTCCATTTTGTTCATGGTCGCGTTCTCCATTGCGCTGGTGATCAACTACCCGCACATGAACGATCAGCGCCGTCGTATTTCCGCGCACGCTCCAACGGCTTTGAACCAGATCGCGATCTTCCTGGCAGCCGGCATCCTGGCAGGTATTCTGTCCGGTACGGGCATGGTCAATGCGATGTCAGCGAGCTTCCTGGCAATGTTACCGGCGACCTGGGGTCCGTACATGGCGCCAATCACCGCGTTGGCGAGTATTCCGGGCACCTTCTTCATGTCCAATGACGCCTTCTACTATGGTGTGCTGCCAGTGCTTGCCAAAGCTGCAGCGGCCTATGGCATCTCCGCGGCAGAAATTGGACGGGCTTCACTGGTGGGTCAACCGGTCCACTTGCTCAGCCCTCTCGTGGCCTCGACCTACCTGCTCTGTGGCTTGGCAGGTGTGGAATTCAGCGACCACCAGAAATACACAATGAAATGGGCGTTCGCGCTGAGCTTCCTGATCTTGCTCGCCTGTCTGCTGCTGGGATTGTTCCCTCTGGCAGTTGGTGTCTAAGGGAAAATCGAGAGCAAATAGCATCACCGCATCGAAACAATGAAAAATCCTGGAAACAGAAATGTTTTCGGGATTTTTTGTGTTCGCTCAATCAAGGATCACTTTGGAGCCCGAATGTTTAGCCAAAATGACATCGCCGCCGATATCGCCGCACCGATGATCCCTGAACAACGCCGTGAAATGATGCTGCGACAGTTGCGCAAGCATCATCTGATCGACAGGACGAATCGATCTTCGCCCCCTGTGTTGTTGCAGGAGAGTTGCTCAAGCTTGAATCCGCACCGATCCAGGACTTTTCTGGAGCCGGCGTTCTCCCTGAAGGCATACGCAACCAGTTGCGCAAGTCCCCAGCGTATCCGGGCCTCCTGGATCAGGTGCCTCAGCGCCCGTGTTGCCAGCCCCTGCCCGCACACGCGTTGATCGATCCGATAGCCGACTTCGGCAGAACCCGTCGATGAGTCGATGCTTTTCAGATTGGCTCGACCGACGATTCTCTGACTGGAATCCTCGATGACAAAGGGGTGCCAGGCGCCGATGGCGAAATCGGACAAATAGCTTTCGATATGATCGGCGACACCCTGCAACGAGTAAAAAGCAGGGGCGCGCGCATCGATATGGGATTCGAACCATTCACGGTTCTGGATTTCGAAAGCCAGCAACGCTTGAGCATCAGTCATTTTCAGCTCGCGTACGCTAAATGATTCCATTCACCGCCTCTCCTGTGCCTTGTGCCGAATGGGCTCGAGTCTATCTCATACCTGAACAACCTGGTCGGGCCGAGCCTTCCCTTCGCAAGCCCGAGCGGCTTGCACAACACATATGGAAAATCGTATATTCGAATAACCATATGTATCGAGCCACGCCAATGCTCAATCCTGCCGCCGTATTCAAATGTCTGTCCGACGAAACCCGCGCCCGGGCCACTTTGCTCATCACTCGTGAAGGCGAGTTATGCGTGTGTGAGCTGGTCTGCGCCCTGGACGACAGTCAGCCCAAAATTTCCCGCCACCTTGCCCAGCTTCGCGGCTGCGGCCTGCTTCTCGACCGCCGCCAGGGGCAGTGGGTGTATTACCGGCTCAATCCCGATCTGCCCGCGTGGGTTCGCGACGTTCTCGAGACAACCTTGCTGGCAAACGCCGACTGGCTTGCGGACGACAGCACTCGCCTTGCCGCGATGGGCGACCGTCCGCTCAACACTTCCGCCTGCTGCTGACCCTTCATTCATCGAGACTCCGCATGTTTACTGCGTTTATCATTTTCCTGCTCACCATGGTGTTGGTCATCTGGCAACCCAAGGGCCTGGGCGTCGGTTGGAGCGCCTCCCTGGGAGCCATCCTGGCCCTGCTGGCAGGCGTCGTGACGCTGGACGATATTCCACTGGTGTGGGCCATTGTCTGGAACGCCACCGCGACCTTCATCTCGCTCATCATCATCAGTCTGCTGCTCGATGAGGCCGGGTTTTTCCAGTGGGCGGCATTGCATGTGGCGCGCTGGGCCAAGGGTGACGGGCGGCGCCTGTTCGTCTTCACGATTCTGCTGGGGGCCGGCGTATCCGCGCTGTTTGCCAACGACGGTGCAGCCCTGATCCTGACCCCCATCGTTGTTTCAATACTGCTCGCACTGCGTTTTTCGCCAGCGTCTACCCTGGCGTTCGTCATGGCGGCCGGTTTCATTGCCGACACGGCGAGCCTGCCCCTGGTGGTGTCCAACCTCGTCAACATCGTTTCGGCCGACTACTTCGACCTGGGCTTCAGCGAGTACGCCGCCATCATGGTGCCGGTCAATTTCGTTGCCGTGGCGACCACGCTCGTGGTGCTGTACTGGTTTTTCCGGCGTGACATCCCCAGGCACTACTCTCTCGATGACGTGATGGACCCGCGACGCGCCGTGCGTGATCCCCTGACCTTCCGTGTCGGCTGGATTGTCCTGGCCCTGTTGCTGATCGGGCTGTTTGCACTGGAACCCTTGGGCATTCCCATCAGTGCCATTGCAGCGGTCTGTGCCGCGATGCTGTTCGCCGTGGCTGCACGTGGGCATGTGATTTCAACGCGACGGGTGCTGCGCGAGGCGCCCTGGCAGGTCGTGATCTTTTCGCTGGGCATGTACCTGGTGGTGTACGGGCTGAAAAACGCCGGACTGACCACCTACATGACCATGGCGCTGAACCACATGGCCGAATTCGGCATCTGGGGTGCCGCGCTGGGCACTGGCCTGCTCACGGCGTTGCTGTCATCGGCCATGAACAACATGCCCACGGTGCTGGTGGGTGCCCTGTCGATTCAGGCCAGTGACGCCACCGGTGTGGTGCGAGAAGCCATGATCTACGCCAATGTCATCGGTTCTGACCTCGGTCCCAAAATCACCCCCATCGGCAGTCTTGCCACCTTGCTCTGGCTGCATGTGCTGGAGCGCAAGGGCATCCGCATTACCTGGGGTTACTACTTCAAGGTCGGCGTGGTCCTGACGCTGCCGATTCTGTTCATCACCTTGTCTGCCCTGGCCCTGCGCCTGAGCGTTTAGCCCAGTGCGACTGCAAAGAGGAATCATCATGCGCGTTCTGTTTATGTGTACCGCCAATAGCTGTCGCAGCATCCTGTCCGAAGCCATGTTCAACCATCTCGCCCCGCAAGGTTTCGAGGCGATCAGTGCCGGCAGCTTCCCCAAGGGACAGGTGCTGCCCCGCAGCCTGAGCACGTTGCAAGAAGCCGGCATCGCCATCGACGGCTTGAGCAGCAAAGGCAATGAGGCTTTCGAAGCCAACCCGCCGGACATCGTCATCACGGTCTGCGACAAGGCCGCTGGTGAGGCGTGCCCCGTGTACTTCGGGCCGGCGTTGAAAGCTCATTGGGGCCTGGAAGACCCATCGGACATAAAGGGGGATGACGCGACGGTATCGGCGGCGTTCCACTCAACCCTGGCGCGCATCGAAACGCGCTGCCGGGCATTCCTCGACCTGCCTTTTGCACAACTCGACCGCGATGCGCTGAAGCGGGAACTCGACCGCATCGGCACGCTATGACCGGAGCCCCCATGACTCATCCCCTGCCCAATCTCGACACATCACTGACCCAGCCCATCGACAGTGGGCGCGACGACCAGCACAAACCGCGCATCCTGTTGCTATACGGTTCGACTCGTGCGCGGTCGTTCAGTCGCCTGCTGGTCGAGGAAGCAGCCCGGTTGCTCGAACACTTCGGCGCCGAGACACGGATCTTCAACCCGTCAGGCCTGCCGCTACCGGACGACGCGCCCTCCGATCACCCAAAAGTCCAGGAGCTGCTCGAACTGATGCAATGGTCCGAAGGACAGGTCTGGTGCTCGCCAGAGCGCCACGGCTCCATGTCTGCGGTGTTCAAGGCGCAAATCGACTGGGTGCCGTTGGCGTTGGGGGCCGTTCGCCCAACCCAAGGGAAAACCCTCGCGGTCATGCAAGTCTGCGGCGGTTCCCAGTCCTTCAATGTGGTGAATCAGCTTCGTGTACTGGGGCGCTGGATGCGCATGTTCACCATCCCCAATCAATCCTCCGTGCCCAAGGCTTTTCTGGAGTTTGACGACACCAATCGCATGAAACCCTCGTCGCTGTACGACAGGGTGGTGGACGTCATGGAGGAACTGGTGAAATTCACCCTGCTGCTACGGGATCGCCCCGATCTGGTTGACCGCTACTCGGAACGCAAAGAGTCCGCGCAGGAACTGAGTCAGCGCGTGAATCAGCGGTCGATCTGACTGTAGAAATGTTCGCCTTGGCTCGATAGCCGAAACAAGTCGCAAACCCCACGATGCTTCGGGGCTTGCGACTCTTTGCCGATACGTCCCTCAAGCTCCCGGGACGTTTTCTACGGTATGCCTGCCGTGTTCATTGCCGAACGTGCAGGTCTAGTTCTCTACCTCAACCGCGTCGAAATCCGGTTCGTCCGGGGCGTCCGCCACATCCTCTCGGGCGTCTTTCGCCTCAACTTTGGCAGCTTCTCTGGCTGCGTTCGCCTCGGCTTTGGCGGCGTCCCTGGCAGCATCCGCGGTAGCCCGGGCAGCATCCCTGGCGGCATCTGCTTCAGCCTTGGCGGCGTCCCTCGCTGCATCTGCAGTGGCCCGGGCAGCGTCCCTGGCTGCATCCGCTTCTGCGCGCGGTACGCCAGCCGCTCTTGCGGCATCCCGGGCGGCATCTGCTTCAGCCCTGGCGGCATCCCGTGCGGCATCGGCAGTGGCTTTTGCCGCATCACGGGCGGCATCCGCAGTCGCTCTGGCGGTGTCCCGGGCTGCATTGGCATCAGCTCTGGCTGCGTCCCTGGCTGCATCGGCGGCATCGTTGTCATGGGCATTGCCCGGGCCTTTGTTCCCGGCTACACCACCATGGTCAGCGTCGCCGCGCCCCGGACCTCCATGACCGTCACCGTCATGGCCTGCAGCACCATGATCGCCACCCTCTCCTCCATGGCCGCCGGCACCGTGACCGCCACCGCCGGAGCCACCGCCACCGCCGTGACCTCCACCGCCTCCACCGCTGCCGCCATCCTTGGCATACGCGCTGGAGAAACTACCGATGTAATCGGGCACCAGGACAGTCGAAGCCGACAGGACTCCGCCGATTGCCAGAGCCAATAAACATTTCTTGAGCAGCATGATGCACCTCCGCATGGAGTTGCGTACTCATCTCCGTATCGAACGCAATGTCCAGTGAGTTCCCGGCCGCCCGTTGGAGCAGCCGGCCAACCGGCACGGCCATCAATCTGCAGCATGAACGAGCTACTGCGGTATCCGCACGATCCCTGAAAGCCAGTTGGCATCGTTGCGTGGGAAACATTCCCATATTTTTTTGGATAAGTGCTTTCAGCCCGAGTTCAAAAAATGAGCATCAGGGCTTACCCATGGGTTGAGCAAAAACGTCTACCGGGCCCAATGGAGCATCGTCGCGATCAAAACTGATATGTTTATTTTCAGTTTATTTGCAAATAGAATTTTATTGTGTCATTTATAGCTTCGCCGATCACAGGACTGATCCACCACGCCAACCTGGATGGCGGGCACCCGTTTCCCCCAAATGCCTTCCAAGGAGTCAACAATATGAACAAGACAGAACTTCTAGGTGCTCTGGCGCTATGCGCTTTCAGCTTCCTGGCACATGCCGACGAAGACAGCCTGCGTATCGGTATCGAAGCCGCCTACCCACCCTTCTCCTTCAAGACACCGGAGGGCAACGTCAGCGGGTTCGATTACGACATCGGCAACGCCTTGTGCGAAGAAATGAAGGTCAAGTGCGAGTGGGTCATTCAGGAGTTCGACGGCATGATCCCGTCGCTCAAAGTGCGCAAGATCGATGCCGTGCTGTCGTCGATGTCAATCACCGAAGACCGGATGAAGTCCGTGGACTTCAGCAAAAAGTACTACCACACACCGGGCAAGTTCGCGATGAAGGCCGGCAACGTGATCAATGATCCTTTGGTGGACCTCAAGGGCAAGAAAGTCGGCGTGCAACGCTCCTCGACTTACGATCGTTTTGCCACCGAGCAACTGGAAAAAGCCGGCGTCGTCGTGGTGCGCTACTCCTCACAAAATGAAGCCTTTCTCGATCTTGCCTCGGGTCGTCTGGACGCCACCCTCGCCGACATCGTCAACACCGACGAAAGCTTTATCAAGACAGCGGCCGGCCAGGGTTTTGCGTTGACCGGGCCGGACATCAACGACCCGAAGTATTTTGGCCGTGGCGCCGGGATCGCCGTGCGCAAAGGCGACAGTGCCAACGTTGCGCGCCTGAGTGCCGCGATCGACGCCATTCGCGCCAATGGCAAGTACCAGCAAGTGATGGCCAGGTACTTCGCGTTCGATATCTACGGCGAGTAAGCCTTACCCATAGCCCCGGTGCCGGCCTATTGCAGGCGCCGATTCGGGCTTGTCTTGCGCGCCTCGCGGCGCTCGCTTGAGGAACTTCATCATGCTTCACGGCTACGGATCGAGCATTCTCGATGGCGCCTGGCTGACCATAAACCTGGCCCTGACTTCCATGTCCCTGGCGATTGCCCTGGGCCTGGTCGGCGCGGCCTTTCGCCTGTCACCGCTCAAATGGCTGGCCCTGCTCGGGGAAAGTTACACCACCCTGATTCGCGGCATTCCAGACCTGGTGCTGATCCTGCTGATCTTCTACGGCGGCCAGGATCTGGTGAACCGCATTGCCCTGGCGCTCGGTTACACCCGCTACATCGACATCAACCCCTTTATCGCCGGCGTCTGCACCATGGGCTTCATTTTTGGCGCCTACCTCTCGGAAACCTTTCGCGGCGCCTTCATGGCAATCCCCAAAGGTCAGGCCGAAGCCGGCGTGGCCTATGGCATGGGCGGTGCGCAGGTGTTCTGGCGAATTCTGGTACCGCAGATGATTCGTTTCGCCATTCCCGGGTTCACCAACAATTGGCTGGTACTGACCAAATCCACCGCGCTGATTTCGGTGATCGGCTTGCAGGACATGATGTTCAAAGCCAAGAACGCAGCGGATGCCACACACGAGCCATTCACGTTTTTCCTCGCGGTGGCGGCGCTGTATCTGATGCTCACCAGCCTGTCATTGCTGGTGCTGCGCTATCTGGAAAAACACTACTCGGTCGGCATCAAAGCCGCCGAATTGTGAGGGGAGCCGCCCATGATTCTCGACTACAACCTGATTTGGGAAAACCTGCCGCTGTACTTCAATGGCGCCTTGTTGACCCTCAAAGTCCTGCTTATTTCCCTGGCCCTGGGCTTGGTATTGGCTATTCCACTGGCGTTGATGCGGGTGTCGCGATCACCGCTGATCAACTTCCCGGCCTGGCTCTATACCTACGTGATTCGCGGCACGCCGATGCTGGTGCAATTGTTCCTGATCTATTACGGCCTGGCGCAGTTCGAAGCAGTGCGCCAAAGCGTGCTCTGGCCTTACCTCTCCAGCGCCACCTTTTGCGCCTGCCTGGCCTTCGCGATCAACACCAGCGCCTATAGCGCAGAGCTGCTGGCCGGCAGTTTGAAATCCACCCCCCATGGCGAGATCGAAGCCGCCAGGGCCATGGGCATGTCACGCCTGACCCTGTATCGCCGCATTCTCATGCCGTCGGCCTTGCGCCGGGCATTGCCGCAGTACAGCAACGAGGTGCTGATGATGCTGCAAACCACCAGCCTGGCCTCCATCGTCACCCTCGTCGACATCACCGGGGCCGCGCGTACTGTCAGCTCACGGTTCTATCTACCGTTCGAGGCGTTTATCACCGCCGGCCTTTTCTACCTCGCCCTGACCTTCATTCTGGTGCGCCTGTTCAAGCTGGCCGAGCGCCATTGGCTGGCGTATCTGGCACCGCGCAAGCACTAAGGAGCTGCTATGGAGCACATTCAATACCTGTTGCCGTGGAGTGCCTCGGGCACCGAACGAACACTGTCACTGTTTCGTTTTGGCAGTGGAGCACGCAAAGCGTACATCCAGGCGTCATTGCATGCCGACGAATTGCCAGGGATGCGCGTCGCCGTCGAGCTCAAGCGCCGTCTTCTGGAACTGGAAACACAAGGCCGCCTGACCGGGGTGATCGAGTTGGTGCCAATGGCCAATCCGATCGGTATCGCCCAGATGTTCCAGGCCACCCATCAGGGGCGCTTCGAGTTCTCCAGCGGCAAGAACTTCAATCGCGACTTCCCGGAGTTGGTCGATGCCGTTGCACCGCTGCTGGAAGGCCGATTGGGAAGCGATGCCGACGCCAACATCGCACTCATCCGCCGCGCCATGGGCGATGCCCTCGCCGCCATGCCGGCACCGACCTCGGAACTCGACGGCCTGCGCCGCCTGTTGCTGCAGCATGCCTGCGACGCCGATGTGGTGCTGGACCTGCACTGCGATTTCGAATCGATCATGTTGTTGTATGCGATGCCGCAAAACTGGCCACGCCTGCAGTCATTGGCCGCTCGCCTCGGTGCCGGGGTCACGTTATTGGCCGAGGATGCGGGCGGCAGCGCCTTCGACGAAGCCTGCGCCATTGCATGGCTACGCCTGGCCGAGCTGTTTCCCCAAGCCAGCATTCCCCTGGCGTGCGTGGCCACCACCATCGAACTGCGTGGCATGGCAGACACCGAACGCGAGCAATGCGTCGACAGTGCACAAGCCATTCTCGGGTATCTCGCCGAACAAGGCCTGATCAGCGGTGACTGGCCAGCGGCACCGCCGAGCCATTGCCAGGCCGTGCCATTCGCCGGCGCGCAGTACGCCTGTGCGCCCCATCCCGGTGTGGTGAGTTTTCTGCAACCGCTGGGCGCGCAGGTCAAGGTCGGCGATCCGCTGTTCGAGGTCATCGACCCGCTGACCGACCGCCATAGCGTGGTGAGCGCCAGCACCGACGGCATTCTCTATGCCCGCGAACGGCTGCGCTTTGCCCAGCCTGGATTGTGGCTGGCCAAAGTTGCCGGTTCTACCCCCATTCGCCAGGGTCGCTTGCTCAGCGACTGATTCCAGAGAGTTCAAACCATGTACAAACTTGAAGTTCAGGACCTGCATAAAAGTTACGGCGCGCACCAGGTGCTCAACGGCGTGTCCCTGCAAGCACAAGCCGGTGACGTGATCAGTATCATCGGCTCCAGCGGCTCTGGCAAAAGTACGTTCCTGCGCTGCATCAACCTGTTGGAGCAACCCAATGCGGGCAATATCGTGCTCAATGGCGAACCGCTCAAGCTGGTGGCCAACAAGCTTGGCGGGCTGAAGGCGGCCGAACCCAGGCAGTTGCAACGCATGCGTTCGCAGCTATCGATGGTATTTCAACACTTCAACCTCTGGTCACACATGAGCGCTCTGGAAAACGTCATGGAAGCCCCGGTGCATGTGCTGGGCCTGGGCAAGAAAGAGGCACGGGAAAAGGCCGAGCACTACCTGAACAAAGTTGGTGTAGCGCACCGCATGAACGCCTGGCCGGCGCATATGTCCGGTGGCGAGCAGCAGCGCGTGGCCATTGCCCGCGCACTGGCGATGGAACCGCAAGTGATGCTGTTTGATGAGCCGACTTCGGCGCTCGACCCCGAACTGGTCGGCGAAGTGCTTAAAGTCATGCAGGATCTGGCGCAGGAAGGCCGCACCATGGTGGTGGTGACTCACGAAATGGGCTTTGCCCGCGAGGTTTCGAACCAACTGGTGTTCCTGCACAAGGGCGTTGTCGAAGAGCGCGGCGACCCGCGCGAAGTGCTGGTCAACCCGCAGTCCGAACGCCTCCGGCAGTTTCTGGCCGGGAGCTTGAAGTAAGACCGCCGCCTACCCATCGACTGCTCGGCGCTGCCCTGACAAGGTTGGCTTCGGATACACTCCAGCCAACCTTGTCAGGGCATCAGGCACAGCCCTTCTCTCACCTTCAGGAAATGTTGAGCCGGATATGCCCACCCCATCGAAAGACACCACAGTCTATGCCGCGCCGGTCATGCGCAAACTGACGGAAATCGTTTCCGAACTGCCGCCGTCATTGCGCAAGGTCGCGGACTTTATCCTGCGTCACCCGCTCAAAGCCGCGACGCTGACCATCGAGGAGATGGCTCACGAAACATTGACCTCACCCGCCGCCGTCAACCGCCTGGCCAAAGCACTGGACCTCGGTGGCTACAGCGGCATGAAGGCCGAACTGGTCGCAACGTTGCAGCAGATGGTGTCGCCGGTCGACAAACTGCGCAACGAACTTGCCCATCGCCCGGGCGGCGCGTTTGGTCTGCATGAGCAACTCCAGAGCGCCAGCAGCAACCTGGCCACCGCGGCGAGCAACAACCACGCCGACACCTTTGAAGCCTTCGTCACTCGCCTGACCAAAGCGCGCAAAATCTACATCCTGGGCTTTGGCAACAGTGTCTACTTCGCCGGTCTCGCCGCCTCGACCCTGATGCCCTTTTGCGCGGACGCCACTGCCATCAGCATGGAGGGCGGTAACGAAAACGCCGCTTACCGTCTGGCCGCCATCACCGACCAGGACGTGCTGCTGGCGATCTCCCTGCCACGCTACTCCCTCGACACCCTGCAACTGGCACGCTTCGCCAATGAACGTGGCGCATCAGTGCTGGCAATTACCGACTCACCCGCCTCGCCGCTCACCGGCATTGCCGAGCACACGCTGTTTGCGCCTTGCGATCACCCGGTGCTGACCAGTTCCAACATCGCCGTACTGGCCTTGATCGAAGGCTTGGTCGCCGGCGTGATGGCACGCAATAAAGAAGCGGTCAAACTGGCAACCGAACTGACTGAAAGCGTGATGTCGTACCTGCACATCCCTGCCAGCGGTAAACCAGCGAAAAAGTGAGCGATGGAAATCCAGCGCCCGCTTCTTGCTGATTGCCGCCCCGGCACGCCCTTCAGGCTATGGCTTGGGCTGCGCACTCAGCACCGCAACGGCCCTGGTTTTCCTGAAGAAAACACCGTAGACAATCGACAGCACCAGCAGGAACGGCACACCGAATACCAGGGTCATCTTGAAGGCTTCAGTGAAGTACGTCGTGATCATCACGGCCCCCATCAGTACCAGCCCCAGCAATGTGCTGTAGGGAAACAGGCGCATGCGGAACGACAGTTTGCGGTTGCCATTGCGTTCGTGAAAACGACGGAAACAGAAGTGCGTCAGGAAGATCATGAACCAGGTAAAGATCGCGCCGAACATCGAGATCGCCATCATCAGGGTGAACGAACTTTCCGGGTACAGGATGTTGAGCAAGGTCGCCAGGGCGATTCCTGAACTGGAGAGCAACAGCGCGTTCAGCGGGATCCCGGTCTTGCTCAACACCCCCATGGATTTTGGCGCGTAGCCGGCACGGGACAGGCTGAACATCATGCGCGTGGTGATGTACAACTGGCTGTTCATGGCTGACAACGCCGCAATCAGGATCACGAAATTCATCACGCCAGTGGCGCCGGGAATGCCGATGGCTTGCATCACCGTGACGAACGGACTCTGGGCATGGCCAGCCTGGACCCAAGGCACGATCGCCAGCATCAACGCCAGGGTCAGCAGGTAGAACACCACCAGGCGCACGATAGTCCCGCGAAAGGCTTTCTTCACCGCTTGCTCCGGGTCTTTTGCCTCACCGGCAGCCACCGCGATCATCTCCACGCTCAGGTAGCTGAAGATCGACACGATCACCGCTATCCACATCCCTTGCAGACCATTGGGAAAGAAGCCGCCGTGAGCGGTGTAATTGTGCACGCCGTATTCCGGATTGCCGGAACCGAACACCACGTACACCGCCAGGATGATGAAGCCGACAATCGCGCCGATCTTGATGGTCGAGAACCAGTACTCGAAGGTGCCGAAAGTCTTCACGCTGATGGCATTGAGCACGATCAGCACGCTGGAGAACGAGACGATCCATATCCACTCCGGCACGTTGGCAAACCAGTACTTCATGTACATCGCCACCGCCGTCACTTCCGTGCCCACCGCGAGCACAATCGCCGCCCAGTAGGCATAACGCACCAGGAACCCGGCCAGCGGGCTGACATAAAATTCGGCGTAGGCGCCGAACGAACCCGAGGTCGAATGGGCCACGGTCATTTCCGCCAGGCAGCCCATCAGCAGCAACGTGATGATTGCGCCAATGGCATAGCTGAGCAATACGCTCGGCCCGGCATAACCGATGGCATAGGCGCTGCCCATGAACAGCCCGGTGCCGATTGCACCGCCAATGGCGATCATGCTCATCTGCCCCGACGTCAGCTGACGCCGCAGGCCGTGTTCACGGTTGGATATCGTTTCGAAACCGGAGTTATCGGTCATTTTTATGTCCTCTGGATTTTGTCTTTCTTGAAGAGCACGTCGTGGGTTTAACGGTGGGGATCAGCCACACACAGCAGGACACGGATCAGAAAATACTCAGTGGATACTCGATGATCACCCGGACTTCGTTGTTGTCCGTGGTGTCGGCGCGGGCGACCTGCGCGGTGGAACGCACACTGGCCTGACGCACGCGGATTGAAAGATCTCGGGCCTTGCCCGACTGCACGACGTAGCGCGCCTCGATGTCGCGCTCCCAGCGCTTGCCGTCATCGCCGTAACGTCCGTAGGCGCCATTGGGGCCGCCGTCGTATTGGCTGTCATCGATGTGGTCGCCACTGACGTAACGCGACATGAAGCTCAGGCCCGGCACGCCGAAAGGTGCCATGTCCAGGTCGTAACGCAGTTGCCAGGACCGTTCGTTGGGGGCGTTGAAGTCGAGGACCTGAATCGAGTTGGCGAGGATAATCGAGGTGCCCGGTTGCCGATCGAACCCCAGGTAATCGAACGGCTCATCGCCATCGACCCGCTGGTACGCCAGGGTCACTCGATGGGCGCCGAACCTGTACGCGGTGGACAGCGACCAGGTGGTGTTGTCGATCTTGCCGGCCAGGCTCTGGCCGCTGTCGTTGGTGCGATAGAGATTGAAATCCAGGTTCAGCGACTGGCCTTCACCAAAGGCATAGGTGTAGTTGGCGTTGCCGTAGTACTGGCGCCAGATGTCGGTGAACTGCGAGCCGTAGAGGCTGACACTCAGTTGATCGCTCAGGGCGTAACTGCCGCCCAGATAATCGACGCTGCGGGTTTCCACGCCGGCGTACAGCGCTTTGAGCGCGCCATCGGCATTGGTCGAATTGCTGTCGTTACCGGCTGTGAAGTGACCGATGTCCAGTTGCAACGCCTTGAGTTCATTGCTGGTCAGCTGAAAGCCGGTGGCAACACTGGTAAACAATCGCGCATTGCCGGTGCCGAACACCGGGTTGAGCGGTGTCAGGTTGCCGTACTTGAGCTCGGTCTGCGAAATCCGCGCCTTCACCGCACCGCCCGCTTCGGAGTACTCATCCTCGGGACGACCATCGGAGTCGACCGGCAACAAACCCGTGCCCGTGCGTCCCTTGCCACTGTCGAGCTTGAGGCCCAACTGCGCATAGGCATCGACGCCGAACCCCACCGTTCCCTGGGTGTAGCCGGAGCGGTAATCGAGCATGATCCCGTGGGCCCACTCGTCCCGATAGTTCTGCCCGCCCGGGTTGTTGAGGTTATTGCGGTAAAAATAGAAGTTACGGTTGGTCAGGGTCAGGTTACTGTCTTCGACAAATCCGTTGTCAGAGGCAGCACAGGCCATTTGGCCAAGGCAACTGGAGATGGCGAGCGGCAAGGCAGGCCAGAGGGACAGTTTCATTCTGCGTGCTCCTTATTATTGTGATTGCAGAACTGGTTATTGGACGACCGAAACCCTGCCGCGTGGAAAATCCCGCAGCAGGACACGGACATCGGGGGTTCAGGTCACGCTGTGGCGAACCTGGAATTGCGCTTGCGACCAGGTGTTCCGGTCGAGGATCTCGCCGAGGATCTGTACCGCATCCCAGACTTCGGTGAAGGTCGTGTACAGCGGGGTGAAACCGAAACGCATGATGCGCGGCTCGCGGTAGTCACCTATCACGCCCCGCTCGATCAGGGCCTGGATTACCGCATAACCTTCGGGGTGTTCGAAGCTGACGTGGCTGCCACGTTTGGCGTGCTCACGGGGCGTGATCAACTTCAGCTCGTGCGCCGCGCAACGCTGCTCGACCAATTCGATGAACAAGTCCGTCAGGGCCAGGGATTTGCGGCGCAAGCTGGCCATGTCGGTCTGGGCGAACACATCCAGGCCACACTCGACCATCGCCAATGAGGTAATCGGTTGGGTGCCGCACAGGTAACGCGCGATGCCGCTGCTCGGTTCGTAATGCGACTCCATGGCGAACTGCCGCGAATGGCCGAACCAACCGGACAAGGGTTGTGGCACCAGATCGCACAACTGCGGCGAAACCCAGACAAAGGCCTGGGAGCCCGGCCCGCCATTGAGGTATTTGTAGGTGCAGCCGATGGCGTAATCGGCACCCGCCTGGTGCAGGTCGACCGGCACCGCGCCAGCGGAATGGGCCAGGTCCCAGATGGCCAGCGCGCCACATTCGTGGGTCAGCGCGGTCAGGGCCTGCATGTCGTGCATGTAGCCGCTCTTGTAGTTGACGTGGGTGAGCATGACCACTGCCGTGTCCTGGTCAATGGCTTGCGGCAACGCTTGCGGACTGTCGACCAGACGCAGGGTGTAACCCTGTTGCAGCATCTGCGCCAGGCCTTCGGCGATGTACAGGTCGGTGGGGAAGTTGCTCGATTCGCTGACGATCACTCGCCGCTGCGGCGACCTTGTAGCCTGTACGCGCAAGGCAGCGCTCAGCACCTTGAACAGGTTGATCGAGGTGGTATCGGTCACCACGACTTCACCCTCCCCCGCGCCGATCAAACCGGCCAGGCGATTGCCCAATCGCTCGGACAGCTCGCGCCAGCCTGCGCTGTTCCAGCTGCGGATCAAGCCATTGCCCCATTCCTCGGCAACCACCGCTTGCGCACGAGCCAATGCAGCGACCGGCCGCGCACCCAGGGAATTGCCATCGAGATAGATAATCCCTTCGGGGAGCGCAAATTGCTGGCGCAGGGGCGCCAGCGCGTCCTGGGCATCAAGCGCCAGGCAACTGTTTCTTGTCGTCATCGGGTGTCCTGTTTTTTGTTATGCGACGCCATCCGGGCAGGTTGCATCAGCCGGTTCAGGCGCCCTGAATAAAGGCAATTCATCTGATACTGATCAGTTAACACTCAAAACCTGTGGGAGATTCTATGTTGCAGGGGAACCCTGCAACTTCAAATTCGGCTGGTATTCGCTCTGGTTTTTCATGAGGGCGAATGCCACTCGGCAAAGCTTGCGGGCAAGAATGACCAAGGCCTGAGTTCTGGC
>NZ_JAGYGG010000028.1:0-72278 GCF_019947335.1 Pseudomonas sp. BF-R-24 | reverse complement strand
CGGCGCTTTAGGTAGAAAGGGCGGAACGAGAAGTCTCCCACGGTCCGTACTGGCTAGAGTCGGAATCGAGCTGTTAGTCCCGCCCACCCCTTCAAGTCTAAACATACAAGCGAGCTTGCTCGCGATGGCGATATGACTGTCACCACCACTGTGCGGGATGTGAACCCAGTTCAGTCGCGGGCAAGGTCCATTGCAGAGGCGTTCCTGTGATCTTCAGAGGCGCCTGCAACCGATGCGCCGGTCCCCAGGGTGTCTGCTCCACCATCAACCCCTGATCCTGCTCATCTTCCGCACGTAACGCTTCACTCGTCCCCGCCTCATGCTCGATCAACAACCTCGCCGTACGCGCCAACGACAATCGCGCCGAACCCCCGATACCGTCGCTCAACCGCTGCGCCAACAACCGGATCGCACTGGCCGCCATCAGATACCCGGTGGCGTGATCGAGAGCCTGCGCCGGCAATGGCGTCGGTTTGTCCGCCTGCTTCCAGCGCATGCCCGCTTCGGCAATGCCACTGCTCATCTGCACCAGGCTGTCGAAGCCCCGCCGATTTTGCCAGGGGCCGCTCCAGCCATAGGCGTTTAGACAAACATCGATCAGGCCCGGGTTCAGTTGCCGGCGCTCATTCATGCCCAGTCCAAGTCGTTCCAGCGCATCGGCACGATAACCATGAAGCAGAATGTCGGCGTCCTTGAGCAGGCATTCGAATACGGCGCGGTCGGACTTGTCGTTCAGATCAAGACGCGCGCAGCGTTTTCCCAAGGTGACTTCCGGCACCACTCCAGGTTCGTTCCAGGTCGGCGGATCGATGCGCAGGACATCGGCGCCCAGGCCTGCCAGAAAGCGACTGGCGATGGGGCCGGCCAGTACCCGGGTCAAGTCCAGCACCTTGATGCCAGCCAGTGGTCGAGCCACTGAACCTGACCACGGTTGGCGGCTCTGGCTTGGGTGGTTGGCGAATTGAATCAAGGGTTCGACGTTTACCGCCTGGCCTTGAGGATGGACCTGCCATTGTTCCCAGGTGCGCATTTCGGCGGCACAGCCACCGGCATCGACCACAGCCTGTTCCAGATCGCTTTTCGCCCACCGAGCCACTTTGTCGGCCATCGCTGCGCGGTCGGTACAGGCACCGAGCACGCTTTCGGCAGCGGCGCGGTGATGGGGCGCGTTGGTGTGCAGGCGAATCCAGCCATCGCGGGTGGCGTAGTCACCCGCGATCGGGTCCCACAACGGCGGAACGCTCCAGCCAAGCGGGCGAATCGAGGTTGCGAACCAGAATGACGCCAGGCGTCGGTCAACTTCAAGGTCGGGCAGGCGCCCGGTTTGTTGGTGCAGCAGTTCGCTGACAGCCTGGCCGGCGACGGCCATGCTGGCGCAGGCCAGATCAGTGACGGCAAACGCCGAGGGCAGGGCGCCACTGGACGTGAATGGAATCGGGGTGTGAGGCAAACCGAGTGCGGCTTGAATGGACGTGAGCAGATCAGTCATTGAAGAGCCCTCCGGAGCGAGAGGCCGATCTTAGTCCAAAACAGGTGACAAGCCAGATGAAACCTGTGGGAGCGGGCTTGCTCGCGAAGACGGAGTGTCAGTCGACATCATTGTTGTCAGACTCACCGCTTTCGCGAGCAAGCCCGCTCCCACATTTAACTGCATTGCTTCTTAAACGCGGAACTGATCCATCAACTTCATCTGGTGGGTAGTCAGGGAGTTGAGTTGGCTGCTGATCTGCGCCGATTCGGTGGCCTGGCCGGTCAGGGTTTCGGTGACGGTGCGGATCGCCGAGACGTTGCGGTTGACCTCTTCGGCGACGGCGCTTTGCTGTTCGGCGGCGCTGGCGATTTGCAGGTTCATATCGCTGATCACGGTGACTGCATCGCTGATCTTGCCCAAGGCCTGGACGGCCTGCTGGATCTGCCCGGCGTTGCTGTGGGCCTGGGTCTGGCTTGAGTGCATGGTGGCGACCACGCCGCGGGTGCCGCTCTGGATGCGTTCGATCACCAGGCGAATTTCTTCCACCGAGTCCTGGGTGCGTTTGGCCAGGTTGCGCACTTCATCGGCGACCACCGCAAAGCCACGACCGCTTTCACCGGCACGGGCGGCTTCGATGGCGGCGTTTAGCGCCAACAGGTTGGTTTGTTCGGCGATGCTGCGAATCACCTCCAGCACCGAACCGATCTGCTCGCTGTTGACCGCGAGGGCTTCGACTTCGGTCACGGCCTTGCTGACTTCTTCGGCCAGTTGATTGATGTCGCGGGTGCTGCGTTCGATGATTTGCATGCCGTCGCGGGCCGACTGGTCGGCACCTTTCGCCGCGTTGGCCGCGTTCGAGGCGCTGTTGGCGACATCGTGGGCGGTGGCGCTCATTTCGTTGGACGCGGTGGCGACCTGGTCGATTTCGCGGAACTGCACCTGCATGCCTTCACTGGTCTGGCGGGCGATTTCCGAAGACTGGTCGGCCGTGCCACGGGCATCGGTGATGCTTTGCTTGATCTGCGCGATGGTCGGTTGCAGCTTGTCGAGGAAGCGGTTGAACCAGCTCACCAGTTCGCCCAACTCGTCCTTCTTGCTGTAGTGCAGGCGCTGGGTCAGGTCGCCGTCGCCACTGGCAATCGCCTTGAGCATGTCGGCCACGCTGTTGATCGGGCGGGTCACGCCGGACGCGGTAAGCCACATCAGAAGCAGACCGATCACACCGGCAATCACTGCCACCGACAGTGCCTTGATCGTGCCGCTTTGCTGAGCATCGTCGAGTACCGCTTGCAGTTTCACTGAGTCGGCCAGCAGCACTTGCCTGGGCAGGTCGATCACCACGGCCCAGGCCTTGGCATCGGCAATCGGGCTGACCGGGTACACCGCGCGGATCAGGTCGCCTTGCTGGAGAATCTTCGGCGCGCCACTAGCGAGCAACTGCAGGATGTCCTTGCCATCGCCGCCCAGGGTGTCGCCGATGTTCTTGCCGACTTTGCCGGCGTCGACACTGTAGGCGGCCAGCACGCCAGTGCCGGAAACGATGAGCATGTGCCCGGCACTGTTGAACAGGTCGCGCTGGGAGTCGATCGCCGCCGCTTGCAGGGCGTCGAGGGCGATGTCGATGCCGACCACGCCGATGGACTTGCCATCTACCAGCAGCGGTACGGAAATGGTGGTCATCAACATTTCCTTGTTGCCGACCGTATCGGCATACGGGTCGAGCAGGCAGATGCGCTTGCTGTCCCGCGGGCAGGTGTACCAGACGTTGTACGGCGTGCCGCTGAGGTTCAGGGTGGTTTTGGTCATGTCTTCTTCGACCATGATCGTGTTCAGCGACTCACCCCCGGCTCGGCTCCAGTACGTGGCGAAACGGCCGATCTCGTTGGACTGGCGGGCGGCGTCATTGACGAATTCGCTGTCCTTGCCGTCCAGCCCATTGGGTTCGAACGCCAGCCAAATGCCCAGCACTTTGCTGTTGCGTTCGAAGGCGGTTTTCAGGCTCTGGTTCAACTCTTCTCGCAAGACGCCGGGCTCGAGGGAGCGTTTGGCGGCCAGGTTGCGCATGTCCTGGATCTGGTCCGCGAGGGCGGTCACCACCGTCAGGGTTTCACCGAACGTCTTCTGCACCCGCACCGCCTGCTCGGCGGCCTTGGCCTGGAGCAGGTCCTGCACACTGGCAGTGAGCATTCTGCTGCTGGAATCGCTGACCAGATCATCGTTCTGATTGGTCTGGTAGATGTTCATGCCCACTATCAAGGCGACTACGCCCAGCAGGCACAGACCGGACAGCAGGACGATTTTCAGGCGGATGGACAGTGAGTCGAACATAGGGCGAGCTCGCGAATGGATGAAGTGTTGGCTGTGGGCCGTTGCGGCTCACTCGCTAAATCCATTTAGCGCCGATCAATGCACATCGGCGTGGCGTTGAGGTTACATGAGGGGTAACCCGACGAGCGGTAGTGGTTGAACGTTTGCGCAGGAAAATGTGCCGAAAAGCGCTTTAAAACGAAGAAAAACCGCGGAGTTATTCAGCAGGGTTCCGGCAGTGATTCCGGACGTGACCAGATCCACAGATTGCCCAGCCCCATGCCGGCAATTGCCAGGTAAATCGGCCAGCCGTGATCGAGCATCACCAGCATGAGACCGGCACATAACAGCATGCTGACAGTGGCGCTGACTTTTGCCCGACGCGCGATGATCTTGCCGTTGCGCCAGTTATGGAGGATGGGGCCGAACAGCCGGTGGTTTTCCAGCCAGGCACTCAGGCGCGGCGAACTGCGGGTCGCGGCCCAGGCGGCCAGCAGAATGAACTCGGTGGTTGGCAGGCCGGGTATGACGATGGCGATCAGGCCGATGCCCAGGCTGACATAGGCCAGCAGGCCGAAGAGGAGGCGGGAGAGTCTGGAGGAGGCTGGCATGGGCTCAAGGCAACATGTGAGGCTGATCGAAATCTTACGGATTTGCTTCGTTCCTTGTGGGAGCGAGCTTGCTCGCGAAGGCGGTGTGTCAGTCAACGTTGATGTTGAGGCTGATGACGTCTTCGCGAGCAAGCCCGCTCCCACAAGGGGAACGCGTTGGGTCAGGCGGCTTCGGTAGCGTAAGCCCGCTCCAGCAACACCGTAAAACGGTTGAACGCGTCGATGGCGCCTTTTTCCACTTCGGCTTCTTCCTGGGCGCTGAATGCCAGGCCGTCCAGGGTTTTGACGAAGCTCTTCCAGCCTTCAGCGCGGCCGCCGGCCGGTTCGCCGAGGTGGCGGGCGCCGAAGGTTTCGCTCAGGCCAAGGCCCACGGCACGCTTGATGAGGAACGCCGCGCCGAGCTTCGAGCCTTCGGAGACGAAGATCCAGCCCAGGGCCTCGGCCTTGGTCGGGTTCTTCAGTGCACCGGCGGCAGGTGCCGGCACGTCGGTGTCCAGGTCAGCGAGGTCGGCCCTGGCTGCATCGGCACGACAGCGGGCCGGCAGGTCCGGGACGATGGCGGTCAGTTCGGCATCGTTGTACAGCGACACCAGTTCCGACTGGAACAGGTACTGCGCCACCACGAAACGGGCGAAATTGGCCGGGGTTTCAAACGGGGCATGAGCCTTGACCAGGGCATCGAGCTTGCTGTGCGGCTCGTGGGTGATCTGGTTCAAACGTTGCGAACGCAGGTTGGGGCGTTGTTCGGTGGCCTGGGTAGTCATGGCAATTCCTTGGAGAAAGAGAGGCGCTTGGTAACGAGACGAACAGGAAGGCGCCTGACAGTAAAAAATCCTCACCGGGCGGCTTGATGAAACCGCCAGGCGAGATGAGCGGATCAGATATCCCAGATCAGGTTGACCGCAAAGTTGCGACCCGGCTGGGTCAGACGGTCGAGGTTGGCCGGTTGGGTCACCGAGGCTTCGCCGACGCTGTCGTAGCCGCGCACGTCATCCCACAGCCAGTACTTCTTGTCGGTGAGGTTGTAGACGCCGCCGCTGACGGTCACGTCGTCGGTCACCTTGTAGAACGCGCTCAGGTCCAGAATGCCGAAACCGGGCGTCTTGAACTGGGTGCTGGTGCCGTCCGGGGTTTTGAAACTGGTGCTGTCGACGCGGTCTTTCTTTTTCACCAGCGTCCAGCTGAGCAAGCCGCCGTAGTTGGCCTGGTCGTAGCCGAGGCCGAATACGCCGGTCAGCGGGTTGACGCTGTTGAGCGGCTCGCCGTTGTCGTCGTTGCGACCGTAGGCATAGGCCACCGAGCCCTGGGTGTAGAGGCCTTGCGGCGCGCCGAAGGCGTCGAGGTTCAGGCGTCCCTTGACCTCGGCACCCTTGATGGTGGCGTGCTTGATGTTGTTGCTCTGGAACGTGGTCTCGGTGTAGCCCGGAGTGATGGCGTTCTCGTTAATGAAGTCGCGGTATTTGTTGTAGAACACCGCTACGTCAAACGAGCCCTGCTCGAAGTTGCCGCGCAAACCCGTCTCGTAGCTTTTGCTTTTTTCCGGTTCGAGGTCCGGGTTTGGCGCTACCCGATAGCCGCCGGCGATGTTTTCGAAACGACCGTACAACGCCTTGGCGGTCGGGGTGCGGAAGCCTTCGGCGTATTGGCCGTACCAGGTGTAATGGTCGTTGAAGCTGTAGGTGGTGCCGAACTTCGGCGACAGGCGATGCCAGGTTTTGGTCTCGTCGCTCACCGTACCGTTACCGCTCTGGTCGGCGGTGGCCAGGAACTCTTCGGTGATGTGCGGCTTGAGCTCGGTGTAGTCGTAGCGGGCACCTGGCGCAAAGGTCCAGTTGCCCCAGCTGATCAGATCCTGAGCGAACAGGCTGTAGCTGTTGACGGTCGGGTCCGGGAAGTCACTGGCGGGTGTCAGCGTGTCGGTGGCACTAGGGGCGCCAATGACCCGGCAGGATCCGGCCACGGTCAGGCAGGTGCCGGTGCCGGTACGCAGGCCGGTGATTTTGTCCTGCTTGATGGTGGTGCCATAGGTGACGAGGTGGTCGGTGTCGGCGATGGTAAACGACTTGTCAGCCTGGGCATCGAATACCCGTTGGCGGTCCTTGTAGGTGGTATCGCGGTTACGCAGCACAGTTCGTGACGGCGGCGCGTAGATTTCCTCGGTGCTCTGGTCGGTCTTGGCGATCTGGTAGTTCAGCGTCCACTTGATGTTGTCGGCCAGGGCGCTGTCCAGACCGAAGCTGTGTTCCAGGCCAAAGCGTTCGCGGGTGATCGTGTCGTTACCGGTACGGGACTTGTAGTAGCCGAAACCGCGTCCGGCGTTGAACGGGCCGCCCACTGCGCTCAATTGATTGGTATCGCGGTCGTCCTTGTAATGCTCGTAGGTCAGGCCCAGGCGCGCGTCGTCGGTGTAATTCCAGCCCAGTTTTGCCAGCACGCTGGTGGTGCGCGCGTCCTGGGGGTTGGCTTCAGTACGGTTCAGGCCAGTGCCGCCGGTTTCGCCATAGGACTCTGTTTCATGACCGTTGCGTTGACTGAGATGCAACAGGCCATCGAACTCGCCTGTACGGCCGGCGACGGTGCCGGACGTCAGCCAGCTGTCGTCGGCGGAGCTGTAGCCGGTTTTCAGGCGCGCGCCGACATCCTTGCCCGGTTTGATGATGTCGTCCGGGTCCAGCGTGTAGTAGCTGACGGCGCCGCCAATGGCATTGCTGCCGTACAAGACAGAGGCCGGGCCACGGAGGATTTCCACACGCTTGACGATTTCCGGGTCGACATAGTTGCGGTTGGTCTGGGCATAGGGGCCGTTGAAGAAGCCGTCGGGTACCTGCACGCCATCGACCTGGGTCAGCACGCGGTCGCCATCGATGCCGCGAATGTTGTAGCCAGTGATACCGGCCCGCTGGCCTGCGCCGCCTACCGAAACACCAGGTTCGTAGCGCACCAGCTCCTTGATGGTATTGACGTTGTTGCGGTCCAGATCTTCGCGGGTGTAGACAGAGACCGTGCTCGGCACGCTATTCACAGACTGTTCGTTACGGGTGGCGCTGATGGTCACCTGATCGAGATTCAGGGCGCTGCTACCGCTGCGCTTTTCCAGAACGATGCTGTTGTTGCCCAGTTTGCGATAGCCCAGGTTGGTCCCCACCAACAGGCGATCCAGGGCTTTCTCCGGCGACAGGGAACCGCGTACTCCCGGCGAGGCCACACCTTGCGCCAGCTCCGACGACACGCCGATCTGCCAGCCCGTTACGGTGGTAAAGGCATTGAGTGCCGACACCAGTGATTGCTGGGGAATGGCGAACGAGTAGTCGCCCATTTTGCGGCTCGACTGCTCGGTGGCGGTGGCGGCCATGAGCGGTGCGGTACCGGCCATCAGGATGGCGGCGGTCAGCAGCGACAGCACGCGGGAAGGTGTAGGGGCTTGGCGGGTAAGGCGAGGGGACATCGATAGCGCTCCGTGTCGCACGAATCTTTATAGGTGCTGATTGGCATGGTGAGATGCGAATCAATTGCATTGGCTATAACGAGACGTACGGGGTTTGGCTATCGAGTAAAAATAATTCTCATTCAGTTCAGGATGACCAGCGCCGGGAATTCCTGGAGCCGGGCCGAGGTGATGTGGGCCAGGGAGCGAACCACGTCCAGCGGCTGATCGAGACGGTAGTTGCCGGTCACGGTGACATCGGCCAACTGTTCGTTGTTGTTGATGATCCAGCCCGGGTAGTAGCGGCGAAGTTCTGCCAGCACCTGGTTCAACGGGCAGTTTTCGAACACCAGCCGTCCCTGGACCCACGCCAGGTCGGTGGCGGCGTCGAGTTTGGCCGGGCGGTCGAAGCCGTTGGGGCCGATGCGAATGCTTTCCCCGGCGGACAAGCGTACCCGCGCGTCATCCCGAGTGGCGCGCAAGTCGACGTCGCCGCGCTGTACCCGTACCTGCGCCACGCCGTCGAGGTAACGCACGGCAAATGCGGTATCGCGAACGCTGGCCGTGACCGGGCCGGCGTCGATTTCCAGTGGTTGGCCGCGATTGGCCTGCACTTCGAAAAACGCTTCGCCCTGATACAGGCGGGCAACACGTTGCTGGTCGTTGATGGTGCTTGAGAACGCCGAATTGGTATTGAGCAGAACCCTGGAACCGTCCTCCAGTTGCAGGCGCTGGCGCTCGCCGACCACAGTCAGGTGATCGGCCTGCAGGCGCATCGGCAAACTGCTGAAACTGAACAGCCCGAGCAGCAGCACGGCGGCGGTGGCCAGTGGTTTCCAGTGCGGACGCAGACGGGCGAGGACAGTGACTTTCGCCGGATGGGCGGCCAGACTTTGCGCGCATTGCGCCACTTGCGGGCCGTCCCAGATTGCCTGGGCCTTGGCGAACGCCTGGGCATTCAACGGATCGGCGTCGAGCCATGCATGGAATTGGCGGCTCTGCTCCTCGTCGGGACTGCCGAGCACAATCAGCCAGTCCAGGGCCTGGTCCATCGCGCTTGCGGGGTCCTGCGCCGATGAAGGCTCGGGGGAGCGGTGGTTGTCCGTCACGGTGTTTCCTCGGCAGTGTCTGTGCACGGCTGTTTTTTTAGTGAAGCGTAAAAGTGGGCCAAGGGTAGCAAAGCCCGATGATCAGCGCAGTCGGTCCAGGTAAGCGCAGGGCCTTGGCGCTCAGTTGGCGTTCAAGCGATCGGCAACCCCGATGCAGATCGACATGATCAGTTTGAGTTCTTTCTGCACGGTGCTGAGGGACACGTTCAACTCCTCGGCGATTTCCTGGTAACTGTGCCCGTGCAGGCGGCTGAGGATGAAAATCCGCTGTTGGCGGGCGCTGAGTTCACTGAGGCTCACGTTCAAACGCTCCAGCAATTGTTTGGCGTGGGCGGCGTCTTCGGCGCTGCTGGTGGCGGCGGCGATGCTGTGCATCACCTCCTGCGGCACGTCGTCGACCATCGTGCGCGAATGGATGCGCCGCGCGCGCAAATGGTCCAGCGCCAGGTTGCGCGCCGTCTGGAAGACAAAGGGCTCAAGATGATCGATGGCCCGTTCGCTCAATGCCCGGGTCACCCGCAGGTAAGTTTCCTGCAAGAGGTCTTCAGCGGTGCTGTGATTGTTGACCATCCGCTCCAGCGTGCGCAGCAGGGAGGTGCGCTGGGTGAGGAAAACGTGGTTGAAGCGCGACTGACTCACGGGAGAACCTGATCCATTTCGAGTAGATGATAATGCTTATCATCTACTCGAGTGGTCAAGCACTGATTTGTGACGCTTTACGCGCGACCTTGCAAATAGGTGGCGTAATCGGGAATCCGATGGATGTGCGCCTGATCCATCAGCGGGCTGCTGAGCAGGTAGTCGGCGCTGCATTCGTTGCACGCCACCGGGATGTTCCACACTGCCGCGACCCGCAGCAACGCCTTGATATCCGGGTCGTGGGGCTGTGGCTCGAACGGGTCCCAGAAGAACACCAGCATGTCGACCCGCTGCTCGGCGATTTGCGCACCGAGCTGCTGGTCGCCGCCCAGTGGCCCGCTGATCATGCTTTGCACCGGCAGATCGAGGCGTTGTTGCAACAACAACCCCGTGGTGCCGGTGGCGACCAGATCATGCTGGGCCAGTCTGTCTTTTTGCCGTTCGGCCCAGTCCAGCAAGAACACCTTGCAGTGGTCATGGGCAACCAGGGCGATACGCTTGCGCGCCGCCATGGTCTTTTGCGTAAAGCTGATACCGATCATCGATGGTAGCTCCAGACGCGCACCTTGTAGGAGCGAGCTTGCTCGCGATGGACTGTAGAACACCGCGGGGCATCAGGTTCCCCGCGTTATCGTTAACGACCATCGCGAGCAAGCTCGCTCCTACAAGAAGGAAGGGACGTGCTGCTTATTCTGCGTTGCACAGCGCCAGGCAGTTATCGAGCATGCGGTTGGAGAAACCCCATTCGTTGTCATACCACGCCAGTACCTTGAGCAATTTGCCGCTGGATTTGGTGTGGTTGGCGTCGAAGATCGACGACAGCGGGTTGTGGTTGAAGTCGCTGGAGACCAGCGGCAGGGTGTTGTAGCCAAGGATCTTCGAGTGCTGGCTGGCTTCTTTCATCAGTGCATTGACCTCATCGGCCGACGCTTCGCGCTTGAGCTGCACCGTCAGGTCCACCAGCGATACATTGATGACCGGTACGCGCACCGACATGCCGGTCAATTTGCCCGCCAGTTCCGGCAGCACCAGGCCCACCGCTTCAGCAGCACCGGTCTTGCTCGGGATCATGTTCTGGGTGGCCGAACGGGCGCGGTACGGATCGACGTGATAGACGTCGGTCAGGTGCTGGTCGTTGGTATAGGCGTGAATGGTGGTCATCAGACCGCTTTCGATGCCCAGTTCGCGGTGCAGCACCTGGGCCACCGGGGCCAGGCAGTTGGTGGTGCACGACGCGTTGGAAATGATCTGGTGCGATTGGCGCAGAATGTCGTGGTTCACCCCGTAAACGACGGTGGCGTCGGCGCCTTTGGCCGGTGCCGAGATAATGACTTTGCGCGCGCCCGCCGTAATATGCGCGGCGGCTTTGGTCCGGTCGGTGAACAGACCGGTGCATTCGAACACCACATCAATCTTTTCCGCGGCCCAAGGCAAGTCGGCCGGGTTGCGGATGGCACTGACCGAAATACGGTCGCCGTTGACCGTCAGGCTCTCCTGGTCGTGCTGGACATCGGCATCGAATGTGCCGTGAACGGTGTCGTACTTGAGCAGATGAGCGTTGATCGCGCTGTCGCCCAGGTCGTTGATGGCGACGATCTGCAGATCCTGACGGTAGCCCTGGGTATAGAGTGCGCGCAGGACATTACGGCCGATTCGGCCAAAACCATTGATTGCGATTCGAAGAGTCATAGTGCGGCGCTACCGTCGTTTTGTTGTTGGAATTACAAGATTATTCGCAAAAAAATAGAAAACAAGCCTTTTTGATGGCAATATTTTGTTCAATCTACAACGAGTGACCTGAATCAACTGGTCCAACCGATCAAGAAAACCGTCTGTCATCCCATCGACACCGGCCTTTGATCAGCATAGACAATCAGGTCGCCACATCCGTTAGCCTGGAGTTCTACACATGCATCCCCGCGTCCTTGAGGTCACTGAACGGCTTATCGCCCGCAGCCGCGCCACGCGTGAGGCCTACCTTGCATTGATCCGCGGTGCGGCCAGCGACGGTCCGATGCGCGGCAAGCTGCAATGCGCCAACTTCGCCCATGGCGTGGCCGGTTGCGGCAGCGACGACAAGCACAGCCTGCGGATGATGAACTCCGCAAACATCGCGATAGTTTCGTCATATAACGACATGCTCTCGGCACACCAGCCGTACGAAGTCTTCCCCGAACTGATCAAGAAAGCCCTGCGCGAAATCGGCTCCGTCGGTCAGTTCGCCGGTGGCACGCCGGCCATGTGCGATGGCGTGACCCAGGGTGAGCCGGGCATGGAACTGAGCTTGCCGAGCCGCGAAGTGATCGCGTTGTCCACCGCCGTGGCGCTGTCTCACAACATGTTCGACGGCGCGCTGCTGCTCGGCATCTGCGACAAGATCGTGCCGGGCCTGATGATGGGTGCGCTGCGCTTCGGCCATCTGCCGATGATCTTCGTGCCGGGCGGGCCGATGGTGTCGGGCATTTCCAACAAGCAGAAAGCCGATGTGCGCCAGAAATACGCCGAAGGCAAGGCCACCCGCGAAGAGCTGCTGGAATCGGAAATGAAGTCCTACCACAGCCCTGGCACCTGCACCTTCTACGGCACCGCCAACACCAACCAGTTGCTGATGGAAGTCATGGGCCTGCATCTGCCGGGCGCGTCCTTCGTCAACCCGAACACACCGTTGCGCGATGCCCTGACCCGCGAAGCCGCGCACCAGGTCACGCGCCTGACCAAGCAGAACGGCGACTTCATGCCGATCGGCGAAATCGTCGACGAGCGTTCGCTGGTCAACTCGATTGTCGCGTTGCATGCCACAGGCGGCTCGACCAACCACACCCTGCACATGCCGGCCATCGCCATGGCGGCGGGCATTCAATTGACCTGGCAGGACATGGCCGACCTCTCCGAAGTCGTGCCGACCCTGAGCCACGTCTACCCGAACGGCAAAGCCGACATCAACCACTTCCAGGCCGCGGGTGGCATGTCGTTCCTGATTCGTGAACTGCTGGAAGCCGGGCTGCTCCACGAAAACGTCAACACCGTGATGGGGCACGGCCTGAGCCGCTACACCCAGGAGCCGTTCCTCGACAATGGCCAACTGGTCTGGCGTGAAGGCGTGACCGACAGCCTCGACGAAAGCATCCTGCGTCCGGTCGCCCGCGCGTTCTCGGCCGAAGGTGGCCTGCGGGTGATGGAAGGCAACCTCGGTCGTGGCGTGATGAAAGTCTCCGCCGTAGCCGTGGAAAACCAGATCGTCGAAGCGCCAGCCATGGTGTTCCAGGATCAACAGGACCTGGCCGATGCGTTCAAGGCCGGTTTGCTGGAGAAGGATTTTGTCGCGGTGATGCGCTTCCAGGGCCCGCGCTCCAACGGCATGCCAGAGCTGCACAAGATGACGCCGTTCCTTGGTGTGTTGCAGGATCGCGGCTTCAAAGTCGCGCTGGTGACCGACGGGCGCATGTCCGGCGCGTCGGGGAAAATCCCAGCGGCCATTCATGTCAGCCCCGAAGCTTATGTCGGCGGCGCTTTGGCGCGGGTACAAGAGGGCGATATCATCCGCGTCGATGGCGTCAAAGGCACCCTGGAGCTTAAGGTGGACGCCGAAGAATTCGCAGCGCGCACGCCGGCCAAGGGCCTGTTGGGCAACAACATCGGCACCGGTCGCGAGCTGTTCGGTTTCATGCGCGTGGCCTTCAGCTCGGCGGAGCAGGGCGCCAGCGCCTTTACTTCTGCCCTGGAGACGCTTAATTGAAACTGGCTTTGGTCGGTGACATCGGTGGGACCAACGCACGTTTCGCGTTGTGGAAAAACCAGCAGCTGGAATCGGTCCAGGTGCTGGCAACGGCAGATTTTCCCAGCCCGGAAGAAGCTATCAGCCTGTACCTCAATGGTCTGGGGCTGGCGCCGGGTTCGATCGGTTCGGTGTGCCTGTCGGTGGCGGGCCCGGTGAGTGGTGACGAATTCAAGTTCACCAATAATCACTGGCGCCTGAGCCGCAAGGGCTTTTGCCAGACCTTGCAGGTGGATCAGCTGTTGTTGGTCAACGACTTCTCGGCCATGGCCCTGGGCATGACCCGTTTGCAGCCCGGCGAATTCCGCGTGGTCTGCGAAGGCACGCCGGAGCCGTTGCGCCCGGCGGTGGTGATTGGCCCGGGCACCGGCCTGGGCGTCGGCACCTTGCTCGATCTGGGCGCGGGCCGTTTTGCCGCGTTGCCGGGGGAGGGCGGTCACGTCGATCTGCCATTGAGCAGCCCGCGTGAAACACAGCTCTGGCAGCACATCTTCAACGAAATTGGCCATGTCAGTGCGGAAACAGCCTTGAGCGGTGGCGGCTTGCCCCGTGTCTATCGGGCGATCTGTGCGGTGGATGGGCACACGCCTGTGCTCGACACACCGGAAGCCATCACCGCTGCCGGGCTGGCGGGCGACCCGATTGCCGTGGAAGTGCTTGAGCAGTTCTGCTGCTGGCTCGGTCGCGTGGCCGGCAATAACGTGCTGACCACCGGTGGACGCGGTGGCGTGTACATCGTGGGCGGGGTGATTCCGCGCTTTGCCGATTTCTTCCTCGAAAGCGGTTTCGCCCGCTGCTTCGCCGACAAGGGTTGCATGAGCGATTACTTCAAGGGGATTCCAGTGTGGCTGGTGACGGCGCCGTATTCCGGGTTGGTTGGCGCCGGAGTAGCCTTGGAGCAATCTCTCCCAGCTTGAAATACGATCAAAATGTGGGAGCGGGCTTGCTCGCGAATGCGGTTTTATATTCAACACATTCGTTGACTGACACACCGCTTTCGCGAGCAAGCCCGCTCCCACAGTTGTTTCTGTGGTGTTTGCAGTTTCGGTGCTTAAGGCATAATCCGCCCAATTCAAACAACAAGGACGCCGCCCGTGAGCTCAGTCAACAAGTCGATTTTGTTGGTCGATGACGATCAAGAGATACGCGAGTTGCTGGATACCTACCTGACCCGCGCCGGTTTCCAGGTACGTACCACGCCCGACGGTGCCGGCTTTCGCCAGGCGCTGAACGAGGCGCCGAGTGATCTGGTGATCCTTGATGTGATGTTGCCCGACGAAGACGGCTTCAGCCTGTGCCGCTGGATTCGCCAGCATCCGCGCCAGGCGCAGGTGCCGATCATCATGCTCACCGCCAGTTCCGACGAAGCCGATCGCGTCATCGGTCTGGAACTGGGCGCCGACGATTACCTCGGCAAGCCCTTCAGCCCACGGGAGTTGCAGGCACGGATCAAGGCGTTGCTGCGCCGCGCGCAGTTCGGTCAGGAGCGCAGTGGCGGTGAGGTGCTGGCCTTCGATGACTGGCGGCTGGACATGGTCAGCCATCGGCTGTTTCACATCGACGGCGAAGAGGTGATTCTTTCGGGCGCCGATTTCGCGCTGCTGAAACTGTTCCTCGATCATCCACAGGAAATCCTCGACCGCGACACCATCGGCAACGCCACCCGCGGCCGCGAACTGATGCCCCTGGATCGCATCGTCGACATGGCGGTCAGCCGGTTGCGCCAGCGCCTGCGCGACACGGAAAAACCGCCACGGCTGATCCGCACCGTGCGTGGCAGCGGCTACCAACTGGCGGCCAACGTGGTTGCCAGCAATGGTCACTGAGGCTTTGCGCAAGCTCGCCGCCAAGGTGCCGATGCCGCGTTCGCTGCTCGGGCGGATGTTGCTGTTGACCCTGCTGGCGGTGTTGTTCGCCCAGGCATTGTCGAGTGTGATCTGGGTGTCGCAACTGCGCGCCACGCAGCTCGAGGGCCTGGTCACCAGTGCCCGCAGCCTGGCCCATTCAATGACCGCCAGCGTCAGCTATTTCCGTTCGTTACCGGTGGCGTTTCGGCCCCTGGTGCTCGACCAGTTGCGCAGCATGGGCGGCACCCGGTTCGTGGTGACGCTCAACGACAAACCCCTGGGCATGGAAGTGCTGCCCATCACCCCGCGTAAAGAGGCGGTGCTCAAGGCGGTTGACGAAGTGCTGCGCCAGTCCCTCGGCCAAGACACGGACATCTCGGTGACCTTCGTCAGCCCGGAAGACCTGCGCATCTTCAATGGCGGCCTGAAGCTCGATGAGCTGCCACGTTCCTGGGCGCACTACGCGCTGACCCTGGAACCGGTGAACCCGCCAGTGCTGGTCACGCAGATCCAGATGGCACCGGGGGAATGGCTGTACATCGCCTCGCTGTTGCCCGAGCCCTACACCAGTCTTGAAGAGCAGGGCCTGCCGGCGCAGCAGGTGTGGTTCATAGTCCTGACCAGCAGCTTTTTGCTGTTGTTCATCGGCCTGCTGGTGCACTGGCAGAGTCGTCCGCTCAAGCGCCTGGCGCGGGCGGCGCGGGACCTGTCGTTGGGTGCCGACGTGGAACCGGTGGCCGAGGGCGGTGGCAGCGAAGTGGTCGAGGTCGGGCGCGCCTTCAACACCATGCGCGAGCGCATCAGCCGTTACCTGACCGAACGCAGCCAGTTGTTCAGCGCCATTTCCCACGACCTGCGCACGCCGATCACCCGCTTGCGCCTGCGGGTTGAATTGCTCGAAGACGAAACACTGCAAGCCAAGTTCGGGCGCGATCTGGACGAGCTGGAGTTGCTGGTCAAGGGCGCGCTGCAATGCGTGAAAGACACCGACATCCACGAGAACATCGAGCCGGTGGATCTCAACCATGTGCTCGACTGTCTGGTGGAACCCTATCTCGCGCCGAACGGCAACGGCCGCGTGACCCAGCAGGGGCGGGCGCTGGCGGCGTACCCGGGCAAACCGCTGGCGCTCAAGCGCTGCATCGGCAACCTGATCGACAATGCGCTGAAGTACGGGCAGAACGCGCACCTGCACATCGATGACGACGAAAGCGCGTTCATTCTGCATGTCGATGACGAGGGGCCGGGCGTGCCGGAGCAGCGCCTGGAGCAAGTGTTCGAACCGCACTTCCGCCTGGCCGGGCAGCAGCAGGGTTACGGCTTGGGGTTGGGGATTGCCCGCAACATTGCCCATAGCCATGGTGGTGAGGTGAGTTTGCAGAATTTGCGTGAAGGCGGGTTGCGGGTAACGTTGCAGTTGCCCCGCAGCGTTGACTAGTCAGACCGCGTTATCGTTCTTCGCGAGCAAGCCCGCTCCCACATTTGATTCGTTCACGACGCAGAACCAATGTGGGAGCGGGCTTGCTCGCGAAGGCGTCAGATCATTCAACACATCTTCCAAGGAAATGTCACAAGTTGGTGACATAACCCACCCCCTTCGTTACAAGCCGACCTTCGTCCGTTGTTTATGCTGCCCCACAGTCATAACAACAAAAAAGGTACGCCATGGACACCTTCCAACCGGTCTTCAGCAGTTGGCTGAACGCACCTGCCCATCAGCAATGGCTCGCCACCGAAGGCTTGCGCCTGCTGACCTTCGCGAAGGCTTCGAAACTGCCTGAAGGCTTCGGCAACCTCGATGAAAAAGGCCGCCTCCCGTCTGATGCGCAAGCCCAGACCATGAACACCGCGCGCATGACCCACAGCTTCGCCATGGCCCACATTCAGGGTTTACCGGGCTTTGCCGAGCTGGTGGATCACGGTGTCGCGGCACTTCGCGGGCCACTGCGGGATGCGCTGCACGGCGGCTGGTTCGCGACTGCCGAACATCGCGACGGCAATACCGGCAAGAACGCCTATCTGCATGCCTTCGTCGCGCTGGCCGCCAGTTCAGCGGTAGTCGCGCAGCGCCCCGGTGCGCAAGCCTTGCTCGATGACGCGATCGATATCATCGACACTTATTTCTGGAGCGAAGAAGAAGGCGCGATGCGCGAGTCTTTCAATCGCGACTGGAGCGAAGAGGAGGCGTACCGGGGCGCCAACAGCAATATGCACGCCACCGAGGCCTTCCTCGCCCTGGCCGATGTCACCGATGACAACCGTTGGCTCAGCCGTGCCCATCGGATTGTCGAGCGCGTAATTCATGGCCACGCCGCCGCCAACGATTACCTGGTGATCGAGCATTTCGACCGCGCCTGGCAGCCACTGCGGGACTACAATCGCGACAATCCGGCCGACGGCTTCCGCCCCTACGGCACCACCCCGGGCCATGGTTTTGAGTGGGCGCGGCTGTTGCTGCACCTCGAAGCTTCGCGGGTGAAGGCCGGGATGCTCACGCCGGGCTGGCTGGTCACCGACGCGCAAAAACTGTTCGAGCACAATTGCCTCCATGGCTGGGATGTCGATGGCGCGCCGGGCATTGTCTACACCCTGGACTGGGACAACAAAGCGGTGGTCCGCCATCGCCTGCACTGGACCCATTGTGAAGCCAGTGCAGCCGCCAGTGCGCTGCTCAAACGCACCGGTGAAGAGCAATACGAACACTGGTACCGACTTTTCTGGGAGTTCTGTGACAGTCATTTCATCGACCGCGAAGACGGCAGCTGGCATCACGAACTCGACCCGCAAAACCGCCCGAGTGCCGATATCTGGCCCGGCAAGCCGGACCTTTACCACGCCTGGCAAGCCGTGCTGATTCCGCGCCTGGCGCTGGCGCCGAGCATGGCCACGGCGCTGGCGCAGCCGTCCCAGAGCGGTTCTATGTAACCATGCGGTGACATTCGCGCATCCCTTCGTTACCTGCGAGGGGATATCCCCTGTTTAGAATCTTATGCAGCGCAAGCAACAGACTTGCATGCATAACAACAAGAAAGGTGCTCCTAGATGAATGCGATTTCTCGCCTCGCTACTGTCATTTCTCTCGCTTCCCTGTCTGCGCTCCCCCTCAGTGTCGTGGCTGCCGAATCCAAAGGTTCCGTTGAAGTCGTTCACTGGTGGACTTCCGGTGGTGAAAAAGCAGCGGTCGATGTCCTGAAGGCTCAAGTCGAAAAAGACGGCTTCACCTGGAAGGACGGTGCAGTCGCCGGCGGTGGCGGTTCCACGGCCATGACCGTACTCAAAAGTCGCGCCGTAGCCGGCAACCCGCCGGGCGTTGCCCAGATCAAAGGCCCGGACATCCAGGAGTGGGGCAGCACTGGCCTGCTCAGCACCGACGCGTTGAAAGACGTTTCCAAGGCGGAAAACTGGGATGGCCTGCTGTCGAAGAAAGTCTCCGACACTGTGAAGTACGAAGGTGACTACGTCGCCGTGCCGGTGAACATCCACCGAGTCAACTGGCTGTGGATCAACCCTGAAGTGTTCAAGAAAGCCGGGATCGAAAAAGCCCCGACGACCCTCGAAGAATTCTATGCCGCCGGCGACAAGCTCAAGGCCGCCGGCTTCATTGCGCTCGCCCACGGCGGTCAGCCTTGGCAGGACAGCACCGTGTTCGAAGACGTGGTGCTCTCGGTCATGGGCGCCGACGGTTACAAGAAAGCCCTGGTCGACCTGGACCAGAAAACCCTGTCCGGCCCGGAGATGACCAAGTCGTTCGCCGAGCTGAAAAAAATCACCGGCTACATGGACCCGAACCGCGCCGGTCGTGACTGGAACATCGCCGCCGCCGACGTCATCAATGGCAAGGCCGGCATGCAGATGATGGGCGACTGGGCGAAAAGCGAGTGGACCGCCGCGAAGAAAATCGCTGGCAAGGACTACCAGTGCGTAGCGTTCCCGGGCACCGAAAAAGCCTTCACCTACAACATCGATTCGATGGCGGTGTTCAAGCTCAAGGCCGATCGCAAGGGCGACATCGCTGCCCAGCAAGACCTGGCCAAGGTCGCGTTGGGTACCGACTTCCAGAAAGTCTTCAGCATGAACAAGGGTTCGATCCCGGTGCGTAACGACATGCTGAACGAAATGGACAAGCTCGGCTTCGACGAGTGTGCCCAGAAGTCGGCCAAGGACTTCATCGCGGACGACAAGACCGGCGGCCTGCAACCGAGCATGGCGCACAACATGGCCACCTCCCTGGCCGTGCAGGGCGCGATCTTCGACGTGGTCACCAACTTCATGAACGACAAGGACGCTGACCCGGCCAAGGCCAGCGCCCAACTGGCCTCGGCTGTCAAAGCTGCCCAGTAACTCGTAATCGCCGCAGGTGATCCTGCGGCAAACCCCAGAGAGAGCTCTGCCCCATTGTAGGAGCGAGCTTGCTCGCGATGGACTACCAGACACCGCGCTCATCCAGACAGAACCCGGTGTTGTTGATTCCATCGCGAGCAAGCTCGCTCCTGCAGGGGGAACTCTGTCCGGATTTCACTTCTCCACCAGGATTATCCCGATGAGCTCTGTGGCGGTTTTCAGCAAAGCCTCACCGTTCGATGCGCTGCAACGCTGGCTACCCAAGTTGGTACTCGCGCCGAGCATGCTGATCGTGTTGGTTGGCTTCTACGGTTACATCATCTGGACGTTCATTCTGTCCTTCACCAACTCCAGCTTCATGCCGAGCTACAAGTGGGTCGGCCTGCAGCAATACATGCGTCTGATGGACAACGACCGCTGGTGGGTCGCGAGCAAGAACCTCGCGGTGTTCGGCGGCATGTTCATCGGCATCAGCCTGGTGCTGGGCGTGTTCCTCGCGGTGCTGCTGGACCAGCGCATTCGCAAGGAAGGCTTCATCCGCACCGTCTACCTGTACCCGATGGCGCTGTCGATGATCGTCACCGGTACCGCGTGGAAATGGCTGCTCAACCCGGGCCTGGGCCTGGACAAGATGCTGCGCGACTGGGGCTGGGAAGGCTTCCGTCTCGACTGGCTGGTGGATCAGGATCGCGTGGTGTACTGCCTGGTGATCGCCGCCGTGTGGCAAGCCTCCGGGTTTGTCATGGCGATGTTCCTCGCCGGCCTGCGCGGTGTCGATCAATCGATCATCCGTGCCGCGCAAGTCGATGGCGCGAGCCTGCCGACCATCTACCTGAAGATCGTCCTGCCGAGCCTGCGTCCGGTGTTTTTCAGCGCCTTCATGATCCTGGCGCACATCGCGATCAAGAGCTTCGACCTGGTCGCGGCGATGACCGCGGGCGGTCCGGGCTACTCCTCCGACCTGCCGGCGATGTTCATGTATTCCTTCACCTTCAGCCGTGGCCAGATGGGCATCGGTTCGGCCAGCGCCATGCTGATGCTCGGCGCCGTGCTGACCATCCTCGTGCCGTACCTGTACTCCGAGCTGCGAGGCAAACGCCATGACTAATCAACTCGGAAAATCGGGTATCAGTTTCAGCCGCATCGCGATCTACGCAACTCTGTTGCTGGCGGCAGCGGTGTACTTGATCCCGTTGGTGGTAATGCTGCTGACCAGCTTCAAATCCCCGGAAGACATCCGTACCGGCAACCTGCTGAGCTGGCCGACCGTGATCGACGGCATTGGCTGGATCAAGGCCTGGGACGTGGTCGGCGGCTACTTCTGGAACTCGGTGAAGATCACCGTGCCGGCGGTGCTGATCTCCACGTTCATCGGGGCCATGAACGGCTACGTGCTGTCGATGTGGCGCTTCCGTGGTTCGCAACTGTTCTTCGGCCTGTTGTTGTTCGGCTGCTTCCTGCCGTTCCAGACCGTGCTGCTGCCAGCCTCGTTCACCCTCGGCAAGTTCGGCCTGGCCAACACCACCACTGGCCTGGTGCTGGTGCACGTGGTCTACGGCCTGGCGTTCACCACGCTGTTCTTCCGCAACTACTACGTGAGCATTCCGGATGCGCTGGTCAAGGCCGCAAGGCTCGATGGCGCGGGCTTCTTCACGATCTTCCTGAAGATCCTGCTGCCGATGTCGATCCCGATCGTGATGGTCTGCCTGATCTGGCAGTTCACCCAGATCTGGAACGACTTCCTGTTCGGCGTGGTGTTCGCCAGTGGCGACGCCCAGCCAATTACCGTGGCCCTGAACAACCTGGTCAACACCAGCACCGGGGCCAAGGAATACAACGTTGATATGGCCGCCGCGATGATCGCCGGGCTGCCGACACTGCTGGTCTACATATTCGCTGGCAAGTATTTCCTGCGCGGGCTGACGTCCGGCGCGGTCAAGGGGTAGAACATGGCAACTCTCGAATTACGCAACGTCAACAAGACCTACGGCCCCGGTTTGCCGGACACCCTGAAGAACATCGAACTGAAGATCGATGACGGTGAGTTCCTGATCCTGGTCGGCCCGTCGGGCTGCGGCAAGTCGACCTTGATGAACTGCATCGCCGGCCTTGAAACCATCAGCGGTGGCGCGATCCTGGTGGACGACGCCGACATCAGCGGCATGAGTCCCAAGGATCGCGACATCGCCATGGTGTTCCAGTCCTACGCGCTGTACCCGACCATGAGCGTGCGCGACAACATCGCCTTCGGCCTGAAAATCCGCAAAATGCCGACTGCCGAAATCGACGAAGAAGTCGCTCGGGTTTCCAAGCTGTTGCAGATCGAACACCTGCTCAGCCGCAAGCCCGGCCAGCTCTCCGGCGGCCAGCAACAGCGCGTGGCGATGGGCCGTGCCCTGGCGCGGCGGCCGAAGATTTATCTGTTCGACGAACCGCTGTCCAACCTCGACGCCAAGCTGCGGGTCGAGATGCGCACCGAAATGAAACTGATGCACCAGCGCCTGAAAACCACCACGGTCTACGTGACCCACGACCAGATCGAAGCCATGACCCTGGGCGACAAAGTGGCGGTGATGAAGGACGGGATCATCCAGCAGTTCGGTACGCCTAAGGACATCTACAACAACCCGGCCAACCTGTTCGTGGCGAGCTTCATCGGTTCGCCGCCGATGAACTTCATCCCGCTGCGCTTGCAGCGCAAGGACGGTCGTCTGCTGGCGCTGCTCGACAGCGGCCAGGCCCGTTGCGAATTGCCGCTGGGCATGCAGGACGCCGGTCTTGAAGATCGCGAAGTGATCCTCGGCATCCGCCCTGAGCAGATCATCCTGGCCAACGGCGAAGCAAACGGGTTGCCGACCATTCGTGCCGAAGTCCAGGTCACCGAACCGACCGGGCCCGACACCCTGGTCTTCGTCAATCTCAATGACACCAAGGTCTGCTGCCGCCTGGCGCCGGACGTGGCGCCGGCGGTGGGCGAGACCCTGACCCTGCAATTCGATCCGGCGAAAGTGCTGCTGTTCGATGCCAAGACCGGGGAGCGTTTGGGCGTTGCCGGCGTGCCGAAAGCCGAGGCGCATGCTGACAACGTGGCCCAATTCAAAGGTCGCTGAAATGCAAATCTGTAGGAGCGAGCCTGCTCGCGATGGACGTCAACGATGACACTGGAAACCTGACACCCCGCGGTGTTCTCAAGTTTCTCGCGAGCAAGCTCGCTCCTACAGGGGGGGATTGGCAATGCGCGGCCTGTCGCGCGTTGCACCGGATGTAACCGCGTTAAAAAAAGAAAAGTTAATAACAATAAAACGAGGAAGTAGGGATGAAGATGAAGAACAAGGCCCGGTTGATCTGCCAGGTTTCAGCAGCGGCAGCACTGGTTCTGGCCGGCAATGCGATGGCCGATGAAGCGTTCAGCTCCGACTCCAGGTGGATGACGGGCGACTGGGGTGGCGAGCGTACCAAGCTGATCGAGCAAGGCATCGACATCAAGATGGACTACGTCGGTGAAGTCGGCGGCAACCTCCATGGCGGCTTCAACGATGACAAGACCGCGCGCTACGCCGACCAGTTCGGCCTGGGTGCGGCGCTGGACCTGGAGAAACTGTTCGGCTGGGATAACACCCAGGCCAAGATCCAGCTCACCAACCGTAACGGTGAGAACATCTCCAACGACCGTATCGGCGATCCGCGTGCTGGCACCTTGAGTTCCTCCCAGGAAGTCTATGGTCGCGGCCACATGGTCCGTCTGACCCAGTTGTGGATTCAGCACCAGTTCTTCGACAACAAGCTGGACGTCAAGGCCGGTTACTTCGGTGAAGGTGAAGACTTCAACACCTTCCCGTGCGAGTTCCAGAACCTGGCGTTCTGCGGGTCCCAGGTGGGTAACTGGGCCACCAACATCTGGTACAACTGGCCGGTCAGCCAGGCGGCGATCCGTGTGAAGTACAACATCAATGACGAGCTCTACGCCCAGATTGGCGCGTACAACCAGAACACGTCGCAACTGGAGCACGGTAACGGCTTCAAGCTCAGCGGCAGTGGCACCAATGGCACCGTCCTGCCGGTCGAGCTGGTCTGGTCGCCGAAGGTCAACAACCTGCCGGGTGAATACCGTGTCGGTTACTACAAAAGTACTTCTGATGCCGACGACGTTCTCAAGGACGACAACGGCCAGAACGCAGCGACCACCGGCAACCCTTATCGCGTCCACGATAGCAAGCATGGCTACTGGTTCGTCGCGCAGCAGCAACTGACCAGCCACAATGGCGATGCTTCCCGTGGTCTGAACATCGCGGCCAACGCAACGTTCCACGACAAAGACACCAACTTCATCGACAACTACCAGTCGCTGATGTTCGTGTACAAGGGCCCGTTCGACGCGCGTCCGAAGGATGACGTGGGCATCGGTTTCGCCCGTATCCATGTCAACGATGACGTGAAGAAAAACGCTGAACTGACCAACGCGGCCAACGGTGTTTCGGAATACGACAATCCGCTGTTCTCGCCCATTCGTGAAACCGAATACAACTACGAGATCAACTACGGCTTCCACGTGACCAACTGGCTGACCGTACGTCCCAACCTGCAATACGTCACTCATCCGGGTGGTGTGGATGAAGTCGACAACGCGCTGGTGGCCGGCCTGAAAATTCAGTCGGTGTTCTAACGCTGTTGCGATAAGCTCTCCTCAATGTGCGCATTTTTGCGGACAGCCTTGGCTGTCCGCTTTTTTTTGCGGGCCGCGCACCCCGGTGACAGATGATTTTCAGGACCGTGGCACATGCTTGAGCATCCGCTACAACGCTTCTTCAAATCCTTGCGCGAACGTCCGGTGTTCGCGTGGGAGCGCTATCAGACGCGCGATGTGCTGGTGATCGATCATCCGCTGTGTCAGGCGGTGTTCAGTCGTCAGGGCGCGCAGTTGTTGCACTTCCAGCCCAAGGGCCAGAAACCCTGGCTGTGGTGCGCGGCAAAGTGGCCGCAGGTCGGCGCCATTCGCGGCGGCGTGCCGGTGTGTTGGCCGTGGTATGGCCGGCATCCGAGCGAAAACGCCTGGCCGTCCCATGGCTGGGCGCGGTTGCTCGACTGGAAGCTGCTCGACAGCGACAGTGACGACGATGGCGTGCGATTGCACTGGCAACTGAAGTTGTGCGACTGGCAGGTGGACCTGCACGCGCACCTGGGTGAGCGCATGGAACTGCGTCTGAGCACCGAGCATCAGGACGACATGCCGTGCCAGTTGAGCCAGGCTTTGCACGCTTACTGGCGTATTGGCGATGTCAGTGAGATAGCGCTGTCTGGACTCGAAGGCGCGCAGGGTTACGATCAGTTGAGCCGACAGGTTTGTCAGCAGGAAGGCGAGTTACGCGTTGATGGCGGGTGTCAGCGGGTGTTCCAGCACGACGGCGAATTGCAGTTGAACGACCATGCCTGGCAGCGGGCGTTGTGCATTGATACCGGGGATACGGCAGACACGGTGGTGTGGCATCCCGGTTCACGCCCGTTGCTCGGCGTGACCTGGAACGAGATATCCGAATTCGTTTGTGTAGAGGCAGCAAGCGGCGGCACCGACAGCCTGTGCCTTGCACCTGGGGAGCGGGCGCATTTGAGTTTGCAGGCGCGGGTGGGGGCTTAGCTCTGGATTTGCGGTGCTGCGTCTGCCGCCATCGTCGGAACGCCGCCCGGAGCAAGCTCGCTCCCACAGGGGATTGGTGTTGAACACAAAAACTGTGTTCACCGAAGATCCAGTGTGGGAGCGAGCTTGCTCGCGATGAGGTCAGGACGATCAGCGCAAATGTTGGATCAGTTGAACTCATCTCCCACCGGATACCGGCTGGCATTCAAGCTTTCCTTGATCTTGCGCAAATGCGGCTGGAAGTCCACGCCACGGCGCAAGGTCATGCCGGTGGCGAGTACGTCCAGCACGGTCAGTTGGATGATCCGCGACGTCATCGGCATGTAGATGTCGGTGTCTTCCGGCAGCGGAATGTTCAGGCTCAGGGTGCTGGCCTTGGCCAGTGGCGAGTTCTCGGCGGTCAGGCCAAGCACCGAGGCGCCGTTTTCCCGGGCGATGCGCGCCACCTCCACCAGTTCGCGGGTGCGACCGGTGTAGGAAATGATCACGAACAGCTCGCCGGTATGGGCCACCGAGGCAATCATGCGCTGCATCAGCACATCCGCATGGGCCGTGACGGCGAGGTTGAAGCGGAAGAACTTGTGCTGCGCATCCAGTGCCACCGGGGCCGAGGCGCCGAGGCCGAAGAAGTGGATCTGCCGGGCCTGGATCAGCAGGTCGACGGCGCGGCTGATCAGGTTCGGGTCCAGTGCCTGGCAGGCGCTGTCCAGCGAGGCGATGGCGCTGCCGAAGATCTTCTGGGTGTAGGCCTCCGGATTGTCATCGGCCTCCACCGCACGGCTGACATAGGCGGCGCCACTGGCCAGACTCTGGGCCAGTTGCAGTTTGAGCTCGGGGTAGCCGCTGACACCGAACGAACGGCAGAAACGGTTGACCGTCGGCTCGCTGACCGAGGCGGCCTGGGCGAGGGCGGCGATGCTGAAGCGGGTGGCCTGCTGCGGGTTGAGCAGGATCACCTCGGCGACTTTGCGTTCGGCCTTGTTCAGCTCTTCAAGGCGATTCTGGATTTGCTCCAGTAAATTTCGCACGCGGTCCATATAAGTATCCTTTACACCTGCGCCAACAAGCGCGCGGCTAATGCAAAAAGGGCCTTTGGTGAGGCCCGTAACGGTGGCCTATCCTACTGATGGCTCCGACCGACCACCACTCGGAATCTGTATTTTGCGAAAATGTTGTGGTTATTACTACATTTTCCCTTGAGTGATGCCTTGAAAAAAGGTATTTGTAGCTTAACTTGATAAAAGAACAAACATCATGCTCTCGATTACGGTTGAACCGTGCACCTTTGCCTTGTTCGGCGCCCTTGGCGACCTGGCCTTGCGCAAGCTGTTTCCTGCCCTCTATCAACTCGACGGCGCCGGCCTGCTGCACGAGGACACGCGTATTATCGCGCTGGCCCGTGAGCCGGGCAGCGAGCAGGAGCACCTGGCGTTCATCACCTCCGAGCTGCGCCGCTATGTCGGTGCCAAAGAGCTGGACGAAGCCGTGGTCGAGCGTTTTCTGGCGCGCCTGAACTACCTGCACGTCGACTTCCTCAACCCCGATGATTATGTGGCCCTGGCCGAATCCGCCGGCAGTTCGCAGCGGGTCATCGCCTACTTTGCGACTCCTGCCGCCGTGTATGGCGCGATTTGCGAGAACCTGGCCAAGGTCGGCCTGGCGCAAAACACCCGTGTGGTGCTGGAAAAACCCATCGGTTCGGATCTGGAGTCCTCGCGCAAGGTCAACGACGCCGTGGCGCAGTTCTTCCCGGAGAACCGCACCTACCGCATCGACCACTATCTGGGTAAAGAGACCGTCCAGAACCTGATCGCCCTGCGTTTCGCCAACAGCCTGTTCGAAACCCAGTGGAACCAGAATTACATTTCCCACGTGGAAATCACCGTGGCCGAGAAGGTCGGTATCGAAGGCCGCTGGGGTTACTTCGACAAGGCCGGCCAGCTGCGGGACATGATCCAGAACCACCTGCTGCAACTGCTCTGCCTGATCGCCATGGACCCGCCGGCCGACCTGTCCGCCGACAGCATCCGCGACGAGAAGGTCAAAGTGCTCAAGGCCCTGGCGCCGATCAGCCCGGAAGGCCTGACCACTCAAGTGGTGCGCGGCCAGTACATCGCCGGCTACAGCGAAGGCAAGGCAGTACCGGGGTACCTGGAAGAACCCAATTCCAACACCCAGAGCGACACCGAAACCTTCGTCGCCCTGCGTGCCGACATCCGCAACTGGCGCTGGGCCGGCGTGCCGTTCTACCTGCGTACCGGCAAGCGCATGCCGCAGAAGCTGTCGCAGATCGTCATCCACTTCAAGGAACCGTCGCACTACATCTTCGCTCCCGAGCAGCGCCTGCAAATCAGCAACAAGCTGATTATCCGCCTGCAACCGGACGAAGGCATTTCCTTGCGTGTCATGACCAAAGATCAAGGCCTGGACAAGGGCATGCAGCTGCGCAGCGGTCCGTTGCAGCTGAATTTTTCCGACACCTGGAGCAGCGCACGGATTCCCGATGCCTACGAGCGGTTGTTGCTGGAAGTGATGCGTGGCAATCAGAACCTGTTTGTCCGTAAAGATGAAATCGAAGCCGCGTGGAAGTGGTGTGACCAGTTGATCGCCGGGTGGAAAAAATCCGGTGATGCGCCCAAGCCGTACGCGGCCGGGTCCTGGGGGCCGATGAGCTCCATTGCTCTGATCACGCGGGACGGGAGGTCGTGGTATGGCGATATCTGATTTGAAACTGCCGCAGGGCGTCAGCGCCCATGCATACAAGAGCCCGGTGCTGCTGGCTGAAAGCCTGGCACTGAACGTGGCGAAACAACTGAGCGACGCGATCGACGCCCAGGGCACTGCGACCCTGGTGGTTTCCGGTGGCCGCAGCCCGGTGGCGTTTTTCCAGCACCTGGCCAAGCAGACGCTGGACTGGTCGAACGTGGTGATCAGCCTGGCCGACGAGCGCTGGGTGCCGGTCGAACACGCCGACAGCAACGCCGGTCTGATCAAGCGTTACCTGCTGCAAGGCCAAGCGGCCAAGGCGCAGTTCCTGAGCCTGTACAGCGCCAGTGCCAACCTGGAACAGGCGGCCGAGCAGGCCGACCGCTTGCTGTCGGAGTTGCCGGTGATCGACGTGCTGATCCTCGGCATGGGCGATGACGGCCACACCGCATCGCTGTTTCCCAACAGCCCGAACCTTGCCGAGGCATTACAGGTCGATGGCGTTCGTCGCTGCTGGCCGATGCTGGCGCCGACCGTGCCGCATCAGCGCCTGACCATGAGCCGCGCGCTGCTGGCTTCGGCCAAACATAAAATTCTGTCGATCTCCGGTCAGTCCAAGCTGACCACCCTGAGTTTCGCGCTGGCCGGTGACGATGTCGCCGAAATGCCGGTGCGCGCGTTTCTGCAACCCACGTTAGAGATTTACTGGTGCCCATGAGCCAAGGAACAGCCGCTATGACAAACCCATCCCCGACCGTTTCCATGGCGGACAAAGTTGCCCTGATCGACAGTATTTGCGCGAAAGCGCGGATTTTGCCGGTGATCACCATTGCCCGCGAGCAGGACGTTCTGCCGTTGGCCGATGCCCTCGCGGCCGGTGGCCTGACGGCCCTGGAAGTGACCCTGCGTTCGCAATTCGGCCTCAAGGCCATCCAGATTCTGCGTGAGCAGCGTCCGGAGCTGGTGACCGGTGCCGGCACCGTGCTGGATCGCCACATGCTGGCGGCGGCGGAAGCGGCCGGCTCGCAATTCATCGTCACGCCGGGTATCACCCGCGACCTGCTGGAAGCCAGCGTCGCCAGCCCGATTCCACTGTTGCCAGGCATCAGCAATGCCTCGGGCATCATGGAAGGCTACGGCCTGGGTTATCGCCGCTTCAAGCTATTCCCGGCCGAAGTCAGCGGCGGCGTCGCGGCCATCAAGGCTCTGGGCGGCCCGTTCGGCGAAGTGAAATTCTGCCCGACCGGCGGCGTGGGACCTGCCAATATCAAGAGCTACATGGCATTGAAAAACGTCATGTGCGTGGGCGGTAGCTGGATGCTTGATCCGGAGTGGATCAAGAACGGCGACTGGGCCCGCATTCAGGAATGCACCGCCGAGGCATTGGCGCTGCTGGACTGATCGCTTCACCCTACACCTCGTTGTGTGTTCTACGGCTTTACGGTGCGCTTGGTCGGTGCACCGTTTTTTTTTGCCTGAAGAAAGTTGTCGTACCCCTGTGGGAGCGAGCTTGCTCGCGATAGCGGTGTGACAGATTGCATGGATGTTGACTGACACGACGCCATCTCGAGCAAGCCCGCTCCCACAGGGACAAGGACATCATGCGATACATAGTTACCGCATAACGAAAATCGACCGGTGCTAGCCTGCGTTCATCTTATGGAAGAGAGAACGTCATGGACGCCAATACCCCAGATGTACCCGCAGCACCGGTCTACCTGCTGTCTCCCGAACAGATTGCCGGCCCGTATTTCCGCAACCCCAAACTGATCCGCAGAAACATCAGCGAAGGCGCCGAAGGCGTTCCGTTGGTGCTGCGGCTGACCATTGTCGATGCCATGACCGGCGAGCCGGTCCCCGATGCGCTGGTGGATATCTGGCACTGCAATGCCCGCGGTGCCTATTCGGGCTGGAGCAAGATCAACCCGGACGTCGAGGTCGATACCGGTGACATCGGCGCCGTCCCGCGCACCGATGACGATACCTATCTGCGCGGCGGGCAGTTCACCGACAAGTCGGGCATCGTGCGCTTCACCACGATCTATCCCGGTTTTTACGCCGGTCGCGCATTGCACATTCACGTCGCCGTGCGCATCACGGCCGGCAACAACTATCTGCAAGAACGGCATGTCGCCTGGGTCGGGCAGCTTTATCTGCCTGAGGTGGCCTCTCGTTCGGTGCTCGGTAGCCGACCGTACAGCGGCCGAACCGTGCCGGTACTGACCAACGCCCAGGACTATTTTTATTCAACCATGGGCGGTGAAAAATCGACCTTGAGTGTGCACACCCTGGGGCGGGATTCGGCTGAAGACGGCTACTTCGGGCAGATGACCATCGGCATCGACACGTTCGCCGTGTCGACACAGATCAAGCCCGAGGACTTTGACAAGTACACCGTCTGAGGTCAGCCCAGCTCGGTCAGCGCCCTGACCAGCACATCCATGTCGGCCGCGGTGGTGGTAAGCCCCGGTGTAATGCGGATGCACGGACCGCATGCCGCGCCACTGCGGGTCACGGTGAACAGGTTGTATTCATTGAGCAGGCGCTCGACCATGGTTTGCTGGTCGGCATGCCGGGTAAAGCGCATCGAGGTGATGCCGCAATACAGGCGTGGGTCATCCGGGGTCAGGACTTCGACGCCCGGCAATTGCCGCGCCGCAGCGACCCAGCGGTTGCGCAGATAATTGAGCCGCGCGCCCTTGGCCGCGGCACCGCCCATCGCCCAATGTTCTTCGAGCACCAGCGGCAGGGTCATCAGCGCCGGGATGTTGGGGGTGCTGTACGAGGTACGGGCGCGAATGTCAGTGGGCGGAAAATGCATCTCGCCCATGTCCGGGTCGATGTCGGCCAGGAGTTCGGGTGCGATGTAGATAAAGCCGAGCGTCAGCGGTGCGCCGATCCACTTGTGCAGATTGAAGCCGGCGAAGGCGATACCGAGCTCGGTCAGGTCGAATTCAAACTGGCCGAGGGCATGGGCGCCGTCGAGGATGACGTCGATGCCCTGTTCCTTTGCAGCGGCTGCAATCGCCTGCACCGGCATCACCAGGCCCGTGCGATGGGTGACGTGGGTCAGGGCCATCAGCTTCAGCCGCGGATAGCGCGCGAAGGCTTCCCGATAGGTATTGAGCAAGCTGTCGAAGGTTGCCGGGTGTGCGTGTTCGATCTCGATCACTTCGACACCGCGATTACGAGCCAGCCAACGCATGGCGCCTTTGACCGTGTCGTATTCCAGATCGCAAACCAGTACCTGGTCGCCGGGCTGCAGCCGGTTGTAGTTGCGGATCAGCGACTGCAAACCTTCCGAGGCGTTACGGGTCAGGGCGATGCTGTCGGCGGGTACGCCAATCAACCTGGCCAGTTGCGCGCGGATCTTCAGGCTGTCGCCCTGTTCGAAACGCTGGCGCACGTACACCGAATTGCTGCGGTTGATCAGTTCGATGTTGCGCTGGTATTCCTCGACCACCGTGCGTGACATGCGTGCGAAGTAACCGTTCTCCAGGTTGAGCGGGCCGGGTTCGATATCGTAGCGGTCGGCAAAGGTTCGCCAGAAGGCTTCATCACGGGCGCGGCGGGTGTTGTCGGGCATGGGGTACTCGGTAGGTGATTCAATGGCGCGGGGCCGGCTTGCCGTGTTTGGCGCGTAGCGGTTCGAGCAAGTCCGACAAACCGTTGTGATCGATCTCCTGCATCAGGGCCAGCAGGCCGCCCAACTCGCCATGGGGGAAACCCTCCCGGGCGAACCAGTTCAGGTAAGGGCCGGGCAGGTCGGCAATGATTCGACCCTTGTATTTGCCGAAGGGCATTTCACGGGTGATCAGCAGTTCGAGCTTTTCAGGGTTCATCGATCGGTCGTCTTGATTCAGTCAGTCTGGAAAATACAGGCATTCTGCATGCAGGCCAAATGACAGATCATGCAAATAAAACGGATACAGATTTTTTGATAATGGATAACTATTTGAAAAGTAAAGAATAGTTAGACGATTCCGAGCTGGCACGCAGAGTGCAGCGTTCCTTACACCGTTCATCCGTCGTAAGGAATTGAAAAATGACCGACATCAAAAAAGAAGCGATTTCTGTACTCAACGACCTGATTGAAACCAGCAAGGACGGTCAGGCCGGGTTCAAGACATGCGCTGAAGACATCAAGCACCCTGAACTCAAAACCCTGTTCATCAATCGGGCGAGCGATTGTGGTACGGCCGCTGCGGAGTTGCAGTCTGCCGTGCGTTCACTGGGTGGCGATCCGGAAACTTCCACCAGTGTCAGCGGCGACTTGCACCGTCGCTGGGTCGACGTGAAGTCGATGTTCACCGGCAAGGGCGAGGAGGCCGTGCTCAATGAAGCCGAGCGCGGTGAAGACCATGCGTTGAAGGCTTACCGCGACGCCATGGAGAAAATCAACAAGCACAACCTGGTGGGCATTCGCGACCTGGTTGAGCGCCAGTACCACGGCGTGCAGCGTAACCACGATCAGGTCAAGGCCCTGCGTAACCAGGCGCGTGCGCGTTCGTAACGACTGGTTGAAATAACTGTGGGAGCGAGCTTGCTCGCGATAGCGCCAGATCAGTCAACATCAATGTTGAATGTCAGGCCCTCATCGCGAGCAAGCTCGCTCCCACAGTTTTTGCCCCGTCAATCAGCCAATGCTGATCGCCGGCAGCTCCGTCAACGTCACACTCTGTTGCTTGCGTGGCGCGAGGATTTCCGCCTCGCCATCCACCACCAGTTCATCGCGCTGGTTGAACACGCGAGTGGCGATGCGCACGCGAAACTTCGGCAGTTTTTCCAGGATTTCCAGGCGCACGGTCAGGGTGTCGCCGATCTTCACCGGTTTCTGAAAGCTCATTTGCTGGCCGATGTAGATGGTCCCCGGGCCAGGCAACTCGCAGGCGACCGCCGCGCTGATCAACGCGCCGCTGAACATGCCGTGGGCGATGCGCTCCTTGAACATGGTGCTGGCGGCGTATTCGGCATCCAGGTGTACCGGGTTGTGGTCGCCGGACATCGCAGCGAACAGCTGGATGTCGCGCTCTTCGACCGTCTTGCTGAAACTGGCGGTCTGCCCGACTTCGAGGGCTTCGTAAGGGGTGTTGGTAACCTGGGTCATCTGTCTCAATTCCTGTGACGAATTAAAAAATTCACAAAAAAAATCTATTCGGACCGGTGCGGCCGAGGAGCGCTCAAGGCCTGTGCGATCCAGTTCAGCACATCGGCGATGATTTCATCGCGGTTGCTCTCGTTGAACAGTTCGTGCCGCGCCTGTGGGTAAACGGTCAGTTGCAGGTGCTGGCTGCCGGCCGCTCGCAGCGCGTCGGCCAGATCCTTGAGACGTTTGCCTTCGCTCACCGGATCACATTCGCCGCCAATCACCAGCAGCGGCAGGCCCGGGTCGATCTGCGCGAGATTGGACGCTTTGCTGATTTGCTGCAAGCCGCCGAGCAAGTCGATCCACAGTTGATTGGTGCAACGGAAACCGCAGAGCGGGTCGTTGACGTACAGATCGACCTGCGCCGGATCACGGCTGAGCCAGTCGAACGGTGTGCGTGCCGGTTTGAATTTGTTGTTGAACGAGCCGAACGACAGCCATTCGATCAATGCGCTGCGTCCTGTGCGGCCCTGGCGCAGGCGTTCGAGACGGGCGATTTGCCGTGCCGCGCGATAAAGCGCCACAGGCTGGAAGTTCGAGCCGCTGAGGATTGCCCCGTGCAGGCTGGCACTGTGGTGCAGCAGATAGGCCTGGGCGATGTAACTGCCCATGCTGTGACCGAGCAGCACGATCGGGACGCCAGGGTGCTGCTGGCCGATGTGCTGGTTGAGGCTGGCCAGGTCGCTCACGACCTTGCACCAGCCATCGTCATCGGCGAAATGCCCGAGTGTCCCGTTTTCGGCAGTTTTGCCATGTCCACGCAGGTCCGGCGCGCACACGCCATAGCCCTGGTCACAGAGCTTTTGCGCAAGGGGGCCATAGCGACCGCTGTGTTCGGCCATGCCGTGGGCCAGCAGAATCATTGCCTTGAGGCTGCCGTCGGGAAGCCACTGGTTGACGAAGAGGCGGCTGTGGTCGCTCGTGGTCAGCCAGAAAGTGTCATGGATCATGGCGGTTCCTTTGCATGAGGCTGCCTGGTCGCAAACAGCTCGTTGCAGTTTATAGCGCATCCTTGGCCGGGCGTCTGATCAGCCTACGCCACGGCAAGAAGATTCATACGGTCAATGACGGCCGTGGGCATATTTGCCTGCTACGTCATAACTGCTAGTGTCCGTGAAGCTCCGCTTTTTGCATTTTTTTTGAAAAATGACAGAAAAGTGGCCCCGGATAGATTCAGGTCAAAGAGGACAAGAACAATGCAACCTGATTTCTGGAATGACAAACGCCCGGCCGGTGTACCCCTGGATATCGATCTGGGAGCCTACAAGTCGGTGATCGAGGTGTTCGAGCGTTCCTGCAAGAAGTTTGCTGACCGCCCGGCGTTCAGCAACATGGGCGTGACCCTGACCTACGCCGAGCTGGAGCGCCAGAGCGCTGCCTTCGCCGGCTACCTGCAAGCCCACACCGACCTGGTGGCGGGGGACCGCATCGCGGTGCAGATGCCCAACGTCCTGCATTACCCGATCGCCGTGTTCGGGGCCTTGCGCGCCGGGTTGATCGTGGTCAACACCAATCCGCTGTATACCGCTCGGGAAATGCGCCATCAGTTCAAGGACTCCGGTGCCCGGGCGCTGGTGTACCTGAACATGTTCGGCCAGAAAGTCCAGGAAGTACTCCCCGACACCGATATACAGTACCTGATCGAAGCGAAGATGGGCGACCTGATGCCCGCCGCCAAGGGGTGGCTGGTCAACACGGTGGTGAGCAAGGTCAAGAAGATGGTCCCGGACTATTCCTTGCCCCAGGCCGTTTCCTTCAAGAGTGCGCTGCGCATGGGCCGTGGCCTGGGTATCAAGCCACTGAAGGTCGGCCTCGACGACATCGCCGTGCTGCAATACACCGGCGGCACCACGGGCCTGGCCAAGGGCGCGATGCTGACCCACGGCAACCTGGTGGCGAACATGCAGCAGGCACGGGCCTGCCTCAGCCAGTCGGCCAGCGACGGGCAACCGCTGCTGCGCGAAGGCCAGGAGGTGATGATCGCGCCGCTGCCGCTGTACCACATCTATGCCTTCACAGCGAACTGCATGTGCATGATGGTGACGGGCAACCACAACGTGCTGATCACCAATCCGCGGGACATCGCCGGCTTCATCAAGGAACTGAAGAACTGGCGGTTCTCGGCGTTGCTGGGGCTGAACACATTGTTCGTTGCGCTGATGGATCATCCGGACTTCAAGACCCTGGACTTCTCCAGCCTCAAGCTCACCAACTCTGGCGGCACTGCGCTGGTCAAGGCCACCGCCGAGCGTTGGGAACAACTGACCGGTTGCCGCATCACCGAAGGTTACGGCCTGACCGAAACTTCGCCGGTGGCCTGCACCAACCCCTATGGCGACCAGTCGCGGATCGGCACGGTCGGCCTGCCGGTGCCGGGCACCACGCTGAAAGTCATCAATGATGACGGTGTCGAACAACCGTTGGGCGAACGCGGCGAGCTGTGCATCAAGGGCCCGCAGATCATGAAGGGCTACTGGCAGAAACCTGATGCCACGGCCGAGGTGCTGGATGCCGAGGGCTGGTTCAAGTCCGGTGACATTGCGGTGATCGACCCGGATGGTTTCGTGCGCATCGTTGACCGCAAGAAGGACATGATCATTGTCTCGGGCTTCAACGTGTACCCGAACGAAATCGAAGACGTCGTGATGGCTCACCCGAATGTCGCCAACTGTGCGGTCATCGGTGTGCCCGACGAGCGGTCGGGGGAGGCGGTGAAGCTGTTCGTGGTGGCCCGTGAAGCAGGGGTCAGCCTTGAAGAGCTGAAGGCTTACTGCAAGGAGAACTTCACGGCGTACAAGGTACCCAAGCACATCGTGCTGCGGGAGTCCCTGCCGATGACGCCGGTGGGCAAGATCCTGCGGCGGGAGTTGCGTGATATCGCCTGATCGGTGAATGGCCGATCCCTGTAGGAGCGAGCTCGCTCGCGATGGACGTCAAGATAACGCGCGCTGTCTGAATAATCGCGTTGCCCGGACGTTTTTCGCGAGCAAGCTCGCTCCTACAGGTTTAAGCGAAAGCCCCGGATTTCGGGGCTTTCAGGGGTGTATAGAATTTTTGCTCTAAAATGACCAATCGCTAGTCTTGAGTCACAAATGTGACCGTAGAGGCCGCTTTTGGCTCTAGTCGACCCTTGGCAAAGCTGCTACTCTCGGCGCGCTTTGTGACTTCTCGGCCTTCTATCAGCCAGATTCACCAATGACCAAACACCAATAATAATCGCATCAAATGCGGTGCTGAATTCGCGTTGCTGAGGAGTGGGCTTCCATGATCGAAGACTTTTGGAAGGATAAGTACCCAGCTGGGATTGCTGCCGACATCAATCCCGACGAGTATCCGAATATTCAGGCAGTGTTGAAGCAATCCTGCCAACGCTTCGCCAACAAGCCGGCATTCAGCAACCTGGGCAAGACACTCACCTACGGTGAACTGTACGAATTGTCCGGTGCGTTTGCCGCTTACCTGCAACAGCATACCGATTTGCAACCCGGCGATCGAATCGCCGTGCAACTGCCCAACGTGTTGCAGTACCCGGTAGCCGTCTTCGGTGCAATCCGCGCCGGGCTGATCGTGGTCAACACCAACCCGCTCTACACTGCGCGGGAAATGGAACACCAATTCAACGACTCCGGTGCCAAGGCCCTGGTCTGCCTGGCCAACATGGCGCACCTGGCGGAAACCGTGGTGCCGAAAACCGGCGTCAAGCACGTGATCGTCACCGAAGTCGCCGACCTGCTGCCGCCACTCAAGCGTCTGCTGATCAACAGCGTCATCAAGTACGTGAAGAAGATGGTGCCGGCCTATCACTTGCCCAAGGCCGTCAAGTTCAACGACGTGCTGAGCAAAGGCCTGGGCCAGCCAGTAGCGGAAGCCAACCCGGCCAGTGGTGACGTCGCGGTACTGCAATACACCGGCGGCACCACCGGCGTGGCCAAGGGCGCGATGCTGACCCACCGCAACCTGGTGGCGAACATGCTGCAGTGCAAGGCGCTGATGGGCTCCAACCTCAATGAAGGTTGCGAGATCCTGATCACGCCGCTGCCGCTGTACCACATCTATGCGTTCACCTTTCACTGCATGGCGATGATGTTGGCGGGCAACCACAACATCCTGATCAGCAACCCGCGCGATCTGCCGGCGATGGTCAAGGAACTGTCGAAGTGGAAGTTCAGCGGCTTCGTTGGCCTGAACACGCTGTTCGTGGCCCTGTGCAACAACGAAGGCTTCCGCAAGCTGGACTTCTCCGCGCTGAAAGTCACCTTGTCGGGCGGCATGGCCCTGCAACTGGCCGCGGCCGAACGCTGGAAAGCGGTGACCGGTTGCGCCATCTGCGAAGGCTACGGCATGACCGAAACCAGCCCGGTGGCGACGGTGAACCCGATCCAGCACATCCAGGTCGGCACCATTGGCATTCCGGTACCGTCGACCCTGTGCAAAATCATCAATGATGCCGGTGTCGAGCAGCCGCTGGGCGAAATCGGCGAGCTGTGCGTGAAGGGGCCGCAGGTCATGAAGGGCTACTGGCAGCGCCAGGAAGCCACGGATGAAATCCTCGACAGCGAAGGCTGGTTGAAGACCGGCGACATCGCGCTGATCCAGCCCGATGGCTTCATGCGCATTGTCGATCGCAAGAAAGACATGATCCTGGTTTCCGGTTTCAACGTGTACCCGAACGAGCTCGAAGACGTGCTGGCCACTCTGCCGGGCGTGCTGCAATGCGCGGCCATCGGTGTGCCGGACGAAAAGTCGGGCGAGGCGATCAAGATTTTCATCGTTGCCAAGCCGGGCGTGACCCTGACCAAGGAACAGGTGATGGAGCACATGCGCGCCAACGTCACCGGCTACAAGGTCCCGCGCTCCGTGGAGTTCCGCGATGCACTGCCGACCACCAACGTCGGCAAGATCCTGCGTCGTGAATTGCGCGATGAAGAGCTGAAGAAGATCAACGCGAAGAAAGCCACCGCGTAATCAACAAAAAGCCCCGCGAATGCGGGGCTTTTTTGTTATTGGCAGGTAAATCTTCTTTGGCTGTCAGGGCGTCTTCGCGAGCAGGCTCGCTCCTACAAGCGAAACGGTGCGAAGTTGACGTTGGTGCCCGCCGGGCGCATGTCCTGCAGGAAGGAGTCCTTGTCGGCGCTCAGTTCCAGGCTCAATGCCGCCTTGCGCTTGCCTTCATTGCGCACCACCAGGCCTTCGAGCTTCTCACGCAGGAACACGGTCGGCACTTTCAGGTGCAGCAGTTCGTCGGTGTCCGGCGTGTGCATCAGCAGGTGAATCCACTCGTACTGACCCACGGCCAGGCGCGATACCGGGATGTCGAACCACCAGATATTGCGGTTGCGGTTCAATTCGGTGAAGTGGCAGTTGTTGACGCCAAGCACAGCACCGCCGAGTTCCTGGTTTCTGCGGGCAATGGCCTGCTTTTTATCGAGTTTCATAACGTTCCTACGGGATTGGATCTTCAGCGCCAAGGCCTGAATGTGTTGCGCATTCTCAGGGGTTGGCCCGCAAACATAAAGCGTAACCTGCACTGAACGATGAAATGTCGTGATGAAATAAATGAAACTCCCTGCAAAAGCCCCCGGTCAACCTTGTGTAACGACTTTCCTGCATTGAAATGTCTTTAATGAAAAGAAGACGCGGCCATCTTCAGATGGCCGTTTTTGTGTCAGCCTGAACTTGCACGCTGAATTTGTTTCAAAGTCGCCAACTGGGCTACCTTGATGAAAGAAAACAGCCCCTGAGTCGCCACGACTTCACCCCAAATCCGTATGCGGCGAATGGAGACGCTAATGATTTTTCCGGACATGAGAGGCTTGCCCCTGCACCGTGTGATGATGCGCACGGTCACCGAGTTCATCGCCGACGAGATGTCGACCTATGCCTCGGCGTTGGCCTATCAAATGCTCTTTTCGCTGTTTCCGTTCATTCTGTTTCTGATCGCCCTGATCGGCTTCCTGCATCTGCCAGACTTTTTCTCCTGGCTGCGCCTGCAATCGGAACTCGTATTGCCGCCCCAGGCGCTGGAGCAGGTCAACCCGGTGATCGACCAGCTTCAGCAGTCCAAGGGGGGGCTGCTGTCAGTGGGTATCGTGATTGCGCTGTATACCGCCTCCGCCGGTGTGCGGCTGATGATGAGCGCGATGAACGCAGCCTACGACGTGGTTGAAGGGCGCCCGCTGTGGAAACGCTTTCCGTTGTCGATCATCTACACCGTCGGCATTGCCGGCATGCTGCTGATCGCCGCAGCGCTGATGGTGCTCGGACCGCAGGTGATGAGCTGGATCGCTGCGCAAGTCGGCCTTGAGTACTTCATCGTCACCCTCTGGACCATCGCGCGCTGGCCGGTGATCGTGATTCTGCTGATGGTCGCGGTGGCGTTGATCTACTACGTCATGCCCGACGTCAAACAGGAATTCCGCTTCATCACCCCAGGCTCGGTGCTGGCGGTGGTGGTATGGATCATCGCGTCCCTGGGATTCGGTTTGTACGTCAAGGAGTTCGCCAACTACAACGCCATGTATGGCAGTATCGGTGCGATTATCGTGCTGTTGCTGTACTTCTACATTTCCGCCGCGGTGCTGCTGCTGGGCGCGGAGATGAATGCCGTGATCGAGCACATGTCACGAGAGGGCAAGGACCCTGGCGAAAAAGTGGCTGGCGAGCATGGTCCCGTCCATGAGGAAAAGCACCACGTGTCGGGGCTGGGCCGCGATCACTCACAACCGAAACCGACCATTGACGAAACCTGATCATGATTCGTGAAATTCTGAAAATGGGCGATGAGCGCCTACTGCGCATTGCCCCGCCAGTGCCGGCCGAAATGTTTGACAGCCCCGAGCTGTGGCAGCTGATCGATGACATGTTCCAGACCATGGAAAGCGTGGGGGGCGTTGGCCTGGCTGCTCCGCAGATCGGCGTCGACCTGCAACTGGTGATCTTCGGTTTCGAGCACAGCGAGCGTTATCCGGATGCCGAGGCTGTGCCGCAGACGATCCTGATCAACCCGTTGATCACACCGCTGAGCCCGATCCTGGAAGAGGGCTTCGAAGGCTGTTTGTCCGTGCCTGGCCTGCGTGGCGCGGTGCAGCGTTACCAGCAGATTCGCTACGAAGGCGTAGACCCCAAGGGTGAGCCCATCGTGCGTTTTGCCTCGGGGTTTCATGCGCGGGTGGTGCAACATGAGTGTGATCACCTGATCGGCCGCCTGTACCCGTCGCGTATTACCGACTTCAGCAAGTTTGGCTTCACTGAGGTGATGTTCCCGGACCTGGACCCCAACGCGGACGACTAAGCACACCAAAAACCAATGTGGGAGCGAGCCTGCTCGCGAAAGCGGCTAACCGTCAGCATTAACAGTGACTGACACGCCGCCTTCGCGAGCAGGCTCGCTCCCACATTTTTGATCTCGCTTACTTCGGCGCCAACCCCATCGCAATCATCGGTTTGCTGCGGGCATAACGGCTCAACCGTTCAACCATCGCGTAAGGCATCGGCGGATCGAAAGTAAACCCGCGCCGCTCATAAAACCCCCGCAAATCCGGATGACAGAACAACCACACCGGCTGTTCGCAATCCTTCACCGCTGCCGCAATCAACCCGGCGGCAAGCCCTTGTTCGCGACAGGCCGGATCGACAAACAACCCGGTCAGCCAATGCCCGCCGGACACCGGACGCAAACACAGCGCGGCAACTATCTGGTCACGTCGGGCCACCCACAACTGCGCGTCGCGCACGGCTTTCATCGACGATTGGTGAGCGCGGTAGAACTTGTTCATCAATGGCCATAAAGGCTCGTCGAGCAGGGTGTATCGGGTCTCGGGCATGGTTTTGGACTGTCGGTATGCAAAGCGGGCGATTATAAAAGAACGCGCGCGCCGGGATAGGTGTATACCTGATCTCACATCCCCATGAGTGGAGTACGCATCATGTCCAAAGGTATGGATTCAAAGAAATCGACGAAAAAGAAACCGGTGAAAACCGCCATTGAAAAGCGCGCGGACAAGAAGGCCAAAAAAGTTGGCGTATTCGGTCACTGATCCGCGTTGATTGATCGCTCCCATGCAACATGGGAGCGATCCTCCTGAAAATAATCTGCAAGATTTCCCAAGGCCATTGCACAGAAGGGGACTGGTCCCCGATCTGAGCAACGCCATGCCCCATTACTTTGATAGCGCCCACCAAGAAGAAATCGAAACCCTGCGCCGACGTTTCACCGCGCGCACCGAATGGCCGACCTGGTTGCTGTTGATCGGTGTGTATGGCGGCTGGTTTGGCATCGTGTTGAACAGCCATCGATTGGGTTTATGGTGGAGCACGCTGTTGCTGACTCCATTGCTGGTGCTGTGGTTATCCGTGCAACACGAACTGCTGCACGGTCATCCCACGCGCTGGTCAACCCTGAACAAAATCCTTGGCTACGCGCCGTTTGCCGTCTGGTATCCGTACACCCTGTATCGCGACAGCCATTTGCAGCATCACCGCGACGAGGACCTGACGATCCCCGGTCGCGATCCGGAAAGCCGTTACTTGAGCGCCGGGCAGTGGCAGGGCAGTTCACCGCTGGTGCGCAGCCTGCATTGGCTGAACAAAACCGTACTCGGTCGTTTTTCCCTGGGGGCACCGCTGGCCTTGCTGGCATTGGCCCGTGAAGAGCTGCAACGCCTCGGGGCAGGCGAGCGCCAGGCTTGGCTGATGTGGTTGAGTCACGGCTTGATGACCGGGTTGATGCTGCTGTTCATCGCGAACTTCAGCCTGTTGCCGGTTTGGCATTACCTGTTTTTGATCAGTGTGCCGGCGCTGTCGATCGCCATGATTCGCTCCTACTATGAACATCGACCTCATGCCGCGCCAGAGCAACGCACGGTGCTCAATGAAGCGGCGTGGCCGTGGCGCTGGCTGTTCCTGAACCTCAATTTTCATCTGGTGCACCACGAGTTGCCGGGGTTGCCCTGGTACGACTTGCCCCGCGCCTACGGGGCCCGCCGCGAGCAATGGCTGGCGCGTAGCGGCGGGTTTCTGGTGCGGGGTTATGGGCAGTTGTGGCGTGAACATGGAGTCAATGCCATCGACAGCCCGAGGCATCCGTTTTACTGATTTGCTGCTACCAACTGAGTTCCCTTGTGGGAGCGAGCCTGCTCGCGAAAGCGGTGTGACAGAGTGCATGGATGTTGACTGACACGACGCCATCGCGAGCAGGCTCGCTCCCACAGGGGATTTTCGTTGCATGGGACCATATCGATGACCCAACACTTCGCCGAACTGCTGATGTACACCGCCCCCGAACCCATCCACCAGGCCAACGAACGCTGGCTGGCGCGAATCCTCGAGCACCTGGGCGACACCCGCCGGGATGCCGAAGGCCTGTCACTGCTGGACTTGTGGTTGTCGCCGCAATTGTTGCTCACCCAAACCTGCGGCTATCCGCTGATGACAGCATTGCGCGGCAAGGTCCGGGTGTTGGGGCGGCCTCGTTATGAGCTGCCGGACAGCAGTGGCGGCAATCATTGCAGTCTGCTGTTGTGCCGCGTCGATGATCGGCGACAGACCTTGGCGGATTTTCGCCACAGCCGAGGGGTGATCAACAGCCAGGACTCCAACAGCGGCATGAATTTGCTGCGCCACCGTTTGGCATCCTTGCAACGTGACGGGCGGTTTTTTGCCCAGGTCGGAATCAGCGGCAGCCATCGTGAAAGCCTGCGCTGGTTACGCGAAAACCTTGCCGATCTGGCGGCCATCGACAGCGTGACCTTTGCCTATCTGGCACGCCACGCCGCAGAGGAAGTGGCCGGTTTGCGGGTGATTGCCCGCAGTGCGCTCAGTCCTGCCTTACCGTTCATTACTGCCGCGACGGTCAGCGATGAGCAGGCTGAAGAGCTCCTGCGGGTGATGAACCTGGCGTTGCGCGAGCTGCCGGAGGTTGCCGAAACCCTCGGTTTGCCAGAGGTACTGCCCACCAACGAAAGCGACTATCAGATTGTGCTCGACTACCAGCGTGAGGCCGAGGTGCTGGGGTATGGGGATTTGCGATAGCGGCCTGTCAGGTATTTTTTAAGTCCATAAATGAATATAAAAATAAGTTTTAAATATTATTAATGAATAAGGCTCCTTGTTAGGATTCGCCTCACCGGACCACCGGACATTCAGCGACCCCTAACCCAGGAGCCCCTATGTCCGGCGCAGATATTCTTCATCGCAAACAGGTGGACGGATTGTTCCGCGCCCACTACCTCTGGCTCTGCACGCGCCTGCGTCAGTCCCTGAACGATGCCGCCGCTGTCGAAGACATTGCCTGCGAAACCTTCGTGCAACTGCTGCAGGCCCCTGGCCTGACGGCAATCCGTGAACCCCGTGCGTTGCTCACCACCATCGCCCAGCGCCTGCTCTATCAGCGTTGGCGTCGAGGTGACCTGGAGCGCCAGTACCTTCAACAACTGCAACAGGCCGAGTCGATCCACGCCCAATCGCCGGAAGAACTGGCTCAGGTGTCCCAGACCCTGACCCGTGTGGATCGCAGTCTTCAGCGGCTGCCAGGCAAAGTCCGCTCGACCTTCCTGCTGTCACGGATCGACGGCCTGACCTATCCACAAATTGCCGCTGCGCTGGGCATTTCCCTGCGTTCAGTCAGCGACTACATGACCCGTTCCCAGGCCCTGTGCGACCGACACAGCGCCAACCAATCCCTGAACCGTCACCTCCAGAACAAGAGGTCCGCATGAGATCGATCAAAACCCTGCTCGGCAGTTCGTTGCTGGTCCTGAGCCTGTTGTCCCACCCGGCATCGGCCACGGAAAAAGCGGCACCTATTCACTTTGGTGACATCACTTGGGAAAGCGGCAGCCTCATCACCGAAATCCTGCGCCTGATCGTTGAAAAAGGTTACGGCTACCCGACCGACACGCTGCCGGGCAGCACCGTCAGCCTTGAAGCGGCGCTGGCCAAAAACGACATCCAGGTCATCGGTGAAGAGTGGGCCGGACGCAGCCCTGCCTGGGTCAAGGCGGCGGCGGAGGGCAAGGTGTTCGGCCTTGGCGATACGGTCAAGGGCGCCACCGAAGGCTGGTGGGTGCCGGAGTACGTGATCAAGGGCGATCCGGAGCGCGGCATCAAGCCCTTGGCCCCGGAGTTGAAATCCGTTGCCGACCTGGCGAAGTACAAGGACGTGTTCCGTGACCCCGAAGACCCGAGCCGCGGACGCTTCCTCAACAGCCCGACCGGCTGGACTTCGGAAATCGTCAACAGCCAGAAACTCAAGGCCTATGACCTGACCGCCAGCTACGTCAACTTCCGCACGGGGTCCGGTGCCGCACTGGATGCCGAGGTGGCGTCGTCGATCCGCCGTGGCAAACCGGTGCTGTTCTACTACTGGTCGCCGACACCGCTGTTGGGGCGTTTTAAACTGGTCAAACTCGATGAACCACCATTCGATGCCGAAGCCTGGAAAACCCTGGCCGATGCCAACAACCCGAACCCCAAAGGCACGCGCTCGATGCCGGCCAGCCTGGCCATCGGCGTATCGGCACCGTTCAAGGCGCAATACCCGGACCTGGTGACGTTCTTTGAAAAGGTCGATTTGCCGATTGATCTGTTGAACCAGACCTTGGGTCAGATGAGTGAAAAACGGCAGAAACCCCGAGAAGTCGCCGAAGCGTTTTTGCGTGAGCAGCCGCAGGTATGGAAGGGTTGGGTGCCGGGAGAGGTGGCCACCAAGGTGAGTGCCAGCTTGTAGTTTGTTCTGAGAGTTCTGCAGTGTTTGAGCTGCAACCATTCGCGAGCAAGCCCGCTCCCACATTGAATCTGTGATTTCCACAAAACCTGTGGTCACCGCCGATCCCCTGTGGGAGCGGGCTTGCTCGCGAATGGTCTACAGCCTTAAGCCAATTCGGCAGCCAGCGCCGCTCTCACTACCGACCGCTGATCTGTCTTGTTCTCCGAGTATTTCCCCCCTCGACAAGCTGCTGAACCGATTTTGTCCTCAGTAGTGGCAGACTAGTGGCCTTGCAAGCCCGAGGTTGCTGTCTATGATCAGGTGTAACTAACTGTATCGACCCTCATGAGGTGGTCGATCTCTGGTCGCAGAGTGCGCAATCGAAGGCACCAACACTTGATGGCAAGGAGCTGTCCGCTAAATGGAATTTGTTGTGAATCTGTTAGGGCTGGCCCGCATGCGGGCTATCAAGAGAAGGATGTCTTGATGAGCGTGTCGCTGTAAGGACCCTCCGATTGAACATCATTTATCACCTGACTAGTCCTTCTTTTTGGAGGGATGCGTGTGCCTGTTCCACGGAGCGTAGTGGTGGATTTGAAAGACCTGCAACGTTCATCAATCAAAAAACCGCGCGGAAGGTGATACGACAATGTTCAACCTACATCACAAGGCCGACCTGCTGGAAATTGAACGGTTCAGTTGCGCGCTGACTGAGGCTAATGCCAAGTTGGCGGCGATCAGTCATTCGATGGCGATGATTGAATTCACTCCGGACGGCATCGTCATCGATGCCAACGAAAACTTTTGCAATGCCATGGGCTACAGCGCTGACGAGGTGCGCGGCAAACATCACCGGGTCTTTTGTGAGGAGCAGTATTACCGCAGCGATGAGTACACCAAGTTATGGCGTGACCTGGCGCGGGGCGAGCCGCTGGGGGGGACCTTTTTGCGCTTGCACAAGAGTGGCCGCGAGATCTGGCTCGAAGCCAGTTACATGCCGGTGCTGGGCCCCGACCGGCAGGTGAAAAGTGTGATCAAGGTAGCCACCGACATCACCGCACGGATCAACAAGGAACACGAAAACGAAAGCAGGCTCGCCGCGATCGGCCGTTCGATGGCCGTGATCGAATTCACGCCCGAAGGCAAGGTCATCACCGCCAACGAGAACTTCCTGAAAACCATGCAGTACTCGCTCAACGAAGTGGTGGGGCAGCATCACAGCCTGTTCTGCCACCGTGCCGAAGCCGAGTCCCAGGGCTACCGGAATTTCTGGGCTTCGCTCAACCGCGGCGAATATCACTCACATCGTTTCGAACGCAGGAACAAGCAAGGTCAGACGGTATTCCTGGAAGCCTCCTACAACCCGTTGTTCGACGCCAAGGGGCGGTTGTACAAGGTGGTCAAGTTCGCCAGCGATATCACCCACCAGATGACCACCCTGCAAACCGCCGCAGAGTCGGCCCACAGCACTTCGGTACAAAACGACGTCTGCGCGCGCAAGGGCTCCGAGGTGGTGCAGCAGACGGTGCAGATCATCCAGGACATTTCCCGGGACTTGAACGAGGCGGCTCTGAGCATCGACGCCGTGAGCAAACAGTCCGACATCATCGGCACCATCGTGCAGACCATTCGCGGCATTGCCGATCAGACCAACCTGCTGGCGCTCAACGCGGCGATCGAAGCGGCCCGTGCCGGAGAGCACGGGCGCGGGTTTGCGGTGGTAGCCGATGAAGTGCGCAGCCTTGCGGCGCGCACCAGTCAGGCGACGCTGGAGATTGTCGAGGTGGTGCGCAAGAACCACGATTTGTCGCTCAGCGCGGTGTCGAGCATGCAATCGAGTCTGAGTCGAACCGGCCTCGGAGTTGAATTGGCGAACGAGGCAGGGGAGGTGATTCTGGAAATCCAGCAGGGCTCGCGGCATGTGGTGGATGCGATCAGTCAGTTCAACTCGACGTTGCAACTGAACTAGTCGCGGTAACTGCGATGGTCGATAACGCGTGTTTTCTGGATATACGCGGCGCTCTTGCATCCATCGCGAGCGAGCTCGCTCCTACAAAAAACGCCGACCCATTGTAGGAGCGAGCTTGCTCGCGATGGACGATAACGATAACGCGTGTTTTCTGGTTATACGCGGTGCTCTTGCATCCATCGCGAGCAAGCTCGCTCCTACAAGAAACAGCGCGGCATTTTGCGGCTCCTCAAGGCAAGCCGTTGCAGCCGTGCTTGAGGAACCCCGGACGCTGCGCCAGACGCTGGAAGTATTCATCGACGGAGGGGTAATCCGGACGCTCGATCGGCGTCATCAGCCAGCGATTGACCGACAAACCGATGACAACGTCGGCCAGGGTAAAGTGTGGTCCGGCGACATACGCCTTGGTGGTCGCGAGTTGATGTTCGAGGATGCCCATTTTCTGGTTCCAGCCACGGATGCCGATTTCAAGGCTATGCGGGTCCTGGAACTCCGGGTCCTTGCGCACCAGTGACATGAACGGGTATCTCCAGGACGGATTGAGCTCGGTGGCTTGCCAGTCCATCCACTGCTCCACCCGGGCGCGGGCGGCCGGTTCGGTGGGCAGCAACTCGCTGTGATGGTGGTGGTGTTTGCCAGCCAGATAGCGGCAGATGGTATTGGATTCCCACAATACGCCAGCTTCATCGATGATCACCGGCACCTGTGCGTTGGGATTGAAGCGCAGGAACTCGGGGCTGTGGGTGGACGCGAAACCACTGCCCCAGTCCTCGCGTTCGTAGGCAATACCCAGCTCCTCGCAAGTCCACAGGACTTTTCGGACGTTGATGGACGAGGCTTTGCCGAGAATCTTCAGTGCATGTTCCATTTTGCTACTCCGTCAGCGAATCATGGCGTCGGGAATTCATAGTGTGCCTGCCGACGGCTGACATCAAGTCTGCAGGATCCGCAGGACCAGACGTAAACCTGTAGGAATGGTCCGTAGGCAAGGGGTATCAGAGGATTTCCGCAGGTAGTGATTTCTTGCGGAATTACCTACGACTACGCCAGAATCCGCCGACTTGTGCGCCTGGTATCCGGACTCGTATTGTTCCGTGTCGCTGCAAATTCAGCGATCGGGTTTCGCAGCCCGGGTATCTCTAGACGCATAGCGTCCACCGTTCGTGATCGAATCACGTTATGGCGGCTGTGCGTGGGAGACCTTCGGGTCTACCGGGTTCTAGAGTCCCGGTCTGCGACCCGCGTACAGCTGCCACCCCTTCGTATCGCAGCGAATCGTGGCAGCTCCATCACTCTAGGAGCATTGCCATGTTCAAACCCACGCCCAACCCCCCACGCAATCCCAGCCCCATGTTCACCATCTCTCCCGGCATCAATAACGAAACGCTGTTGGCGCACGCCTGCGAATCACTGGCCTCGGCGAGTGTCATGACCAATGACTTCGCTGCTTTTCTGGAAGGCAGCCATCGCAACACGGCACTGGCGATTGCACAGATCATCATGCTGGCCGAGTTGGCGGTGAACCGGGTGCTGGATAACCTCGATCCGCAGGATTGAACACTGAGCGGGGCGAGAGGCTTTCCCTGTGGCGAGGGGGCTTGCCCCCGTTCGGCTGCGGAGCAGTCGTAATCCAGTTCACGGGTTTGACCTGTATGACTGCGGCGTCTGTTTTTGGGGCTGCTTCGCAACCCAACGGGGGCAAGCCCCCTCGCCACAAAATCTCACTTCACTGCGGGTGTGTCGTGCTTACGTGCTTTCGCGCACCTTCAACTCAAACCCCATGTCCTGCACCGGTTTGGCCACGGTGTTGCCGGCCATCAGCGTCAGCATCTGCTCCGCCGCGCGACGGCCGATGGCTTCACGCGGGGTGTTGATGCTGCTCAGGCGCGGGACCATGTGTTCGGACATGGGCAAGTCGTTGAAGCCGAGGATCGCCACCTGTTCGGGGATCTTGATCCCGTTGCGCATGGCTTCGAGCAGGGCGCCCTGGGCCAGGTCGTCGTTGCCGAAGAAGATCGCATCGACATCCGGATGACTGGCCAGCAGTTGCAGGAACAACTCGCCGCCGAGGCCGACGGAGGAGGAGCGGGGCGTCAGCACTTCCAGGTCCGGGTCATACCGACCGGCCTTTTGCAGGGCTTTGCGGAAGCCTTCGCCGCGCAATAAAGTGCGCTGGTCCAGCTGCGCGCCGATGTAGGCCAGGCGCTTGCGGCCGCGGGACAGCAAGTGTTCGGCAGCCGTTTCGCCGGCCGCCAGTTGCGAAAAGCCAACGCAATTGAGCCCGGCGGCGCTGTCCAGTTCCATCATGTACACGCAAGGAATATTGCTGGCTTCGATCATCCGCCGCGAACTTTCGGTGCGGTCGAAACCCGTCAGCAATAAGCCGCGCGGTTGATAGGCCATGTAGTTGCGCAGCAGGTTTTCTTCTTCATCGCGCGAATAATGGAAGTTGCCGATCAGCACTTCGAAGCCCTTGGGGCGCAAAACCCGATGAATGGCTTCCAGGGTGTCGATGAACAGCAGGTTGGACAGCGACGGCACCAGCACCACGACTGACTGGCTCTGGGCCGAGGCCAAGGCGCGGGCAGCAGGGTTGACCACATAGTTGAGTTCCAGCGCCGCTTTCTGCACCTTTTCCACAAGTTCAGTGGCCACGGTGCTGACGCCACGCAAGGCGCGGGAGGCGGTGATCGGGCTGACGCCGGCCAGTCGGGCAACTTCGTTCAGGGTGGGGCGGCCAGTGGTGCGAGTATTTTTATCGTTCTTGGTTGTGTTCATCGACGGCTTGCCAAACAAAATTCAAGGCACTAAGGTAGCGCTGTCTCGATGCAGCTGCAAATGCGTGAGCGAGGGTTCGCCTGATCCTTGCTTTTTGGTGTTGGGACCTAACCTGCTGCAACCCATAAAATGACAAGAAAGGCGTCGGCAACTTCTGCTTTTGATCTAGTGTCATAACTGGCAAAGGTAGCGCTGTCTGCGCGCTGAGGTGTTACATGAATCATCCCATCACCGCCCTGGTCATCATGGGCGTTGCCGGTTGCGGCAAGACGTGCGTCAGCGAGGCCTTGTGCCATTTGAGCGGCGCCACTGCCATTGAAGGCGACTCTTTTCACCCTGCCGCCAATATCGAAAAGATGAGCGCGGGGATTCCCCTGAACGATGAAGACCGTGCCGGCTGGCTCGACAGCCTGTGCGATGAACTGCGCCGTGTCGACGCCAAGGGCCAGCGCCCGGTGCTGACCTGTTCGGCTCTCAAGCACGTCTATCGCGAACGTCTGCGCAGTGCCTTGCCGGGCCTGGGCTTCGTGTTCCTTGAGTTGACCCCCGAAGTCGCCGCCGACCGTGTCTCCCATCGGCCAGGCCACTTCATGCCGTCGACCCTGATCGACAGCCAGTTCGCCACCCTCGAATCGCCCGTCGGCGAGCCGTTGACCCTGGCGCTGGATGCTTCGACCTATAGCGTCGAGCAACTGGCGGCGCAGGCTCATGCCTGGTGGCAGGCGAACGGCCTGAAACAGGCGGTATGACTGTGCTCGCAAAGACAGCGCTGTCCTCACGACTTCTGATCAACCCGCTTTAATAACAACAACAACCAGGAGACACCCCTAATGTTTGGCATGTCCCACGAGACGTTCCTGCTGCTCGATGCAGTGGTCACGGTGATCGGGCTTATCGTCCTGATCACCAAGTTCAAGTTGCACCCATTCCTCGCACTGATCATCGCCGCAGCCTTCCTCGGGCTGACCTCCGGCATGCCGATCGGCACCATCATCAAGGCGTTCCAGGACGGCTTCGGTGGCGTGCTTGGTTTCGTCGGCATCATCCTGGCGCTGGGCACCATGCTCGGCAAAATGATGGCCGAATCAGGCGGTGCGGATCAGATTGCGCAGACGTTGATCCGCGCCTTCGGCAAGGACAAGGTGCAGTGGGCGATGATGTTCGCCGCGTTCCTGGTCGGCATTCCGCTGTTCTTCGAAATCGGCTTCGTGCTGCTGATTCCGCTGGTGTTCATCGTGGCCCGTCGCACTGGCGTGTCGATCATCAAGATCGGTATCCCGCTGCTGGCTGGTCTGTCCGCGGTACACGGCCTGGTGCCGCCGCACCCGGGTCCGCTGCTGGCCATCGGCGTGTTCGGTGCCGACATCGGTAAAACCATTCTGTACGGCCTGATCGTTGCGTTGCCAACCGCCATCATCGCTGGCCCGATCTTCGGTACGTTCATTGCCAAGCACATCCCCGGTCATCCGAACCAGGAGCTGGTGGATCAACTGTCGCGCGAAACGGATTCGGCTGAACTGCCGAGCTTCGGCATCACGCTGGTGACCGTGCTGCTGCCGGTGTTCCTGATGCTGCTCAAGACGTTTGCCGACGTGGTGCTGCCCGATGGCAACATCTTCCGCGCCTTCATAGACCTGATCGGTCACCCGATTTCGGCGTTGCTGCTGGCATTGCTGCTGTCGCTGTATACCTTCGGCTACAAGCAGGGCATCGGTTCCAGCCAAATGATGAAATGGCTGGATGCCAGCCTCGCGCCGACCGCCGCGATCATCCTGATCATCGGTGCCGGTGGTGGCTTCAAGCAGATGCTGGTGACCAGCGGCGTGGGTGACGTGATCGGCCACATGGCGGTGAACGCACAGATCTCGCCGATCCTGCTGGCCTGGCTGGTGGCGGCGGTGATTCGTATCGCGACCGGTTCAGCGACCGTGGCGACCATCACTGGCGCCGGCATCGTGGTGCCGGTGGTGGGGATGATTCCGGGTGTGAACCGTGAGCTGCTGGTGCTGGCCACCGGTGCAGGCTCCCTGATCCTGTCCCATGTCAACGACGCCGGTTTCTGGTTGGTGAAGCAGTACTTCAACATGACCGTGGCCGAAACCTTCAAGACCTGGACCGCGATGGAAACCATCCTCTCCGTGGTTGGCCTGGGCTTTATCCTGTTGTTGTCGCTGTTCGTTTAAGCGATTCGACAGACACAAAAAAACCGCAGCGATGCGGTTTTTTTGTGGGTGATCGATTTCAAGGCTGAGCATAGTACAAATGTGGGAGCGGGCTTGCTCGCGAAAGCGTCGTATCAGTAAACGAAGATGTTGTTTGATACACCGCATTCGCGAGCAAGCCCGCTCCCACAGGGGATATGTGTCAGGCGTTGGTTTTCGGTGCCAACCCATCCGCCCTGAACATCCCGCGAATCCCGCGTACGGCCTGACGAATCCGGTCCTGGTTTTCGATCAGGGCGAAGCGCACGTGATCATCACCGTACTCGCCAAACCCGACGCCCGGCGAGACACACACCTTGGCTTCGGCCAGCAGTTTCTTGGCGAACTCCAGCGAGCCCAGGTGCGCATAGGCCTCGGGAATCTTGGCCCAGACATACATCGACGCTTTCGGGTTTTCCACCATCCAGCCCAGTTCATGCAGACCCTTGACCAGCACATTGCGCCGCTGCCGATACTGCTCGGCGATGTCGCGCACGCATTGCTGATCGCCTTCAAGCGCAGCGATGGCCGCCACTTGCAGCGGAGTGAAGGTGCCGTAGTCGTGGTAGCTCTTGATCCGCGCCAGGGCATTGACCAGTTCCGGGTTGCCGACCATGAAGCCAATGCGCCAGCCGGCCATGTTGTAGCTCTTGGACAGGGTGAAAAACTCCACCGCAATGTCCTTGGCCCCGGGCACTTGCATGATCGACGGGGCTTTCCAGCCGTCGTAGACGATGTCGGCGTAGGCCAGGTCGTGTACCACAAGCACGTCGTACTGCTTGGCGAGGGCGATCACCCGTTCGAAGAAATCCAGCTCCACGCACTGGGCGGTCGGGTTGGACGGGAAACCGAGGATCATCATCTTCGGCTTCGGGATCGAACCGCGAATGGCCCGCTCCAGTTCAGCGAAGAAATCCACGCCCGGCACCAGCGGCACCGACCGCACCTGGGCGCCGGCAATCACGGCACCATAGATGTGAATCGGGTAGCTCGGGTTGGGCACGAGCACGGTGTCGCCCTGATCCAGGGTGGCCAGCATCAGGTGCGCCAGGCCTTCCTTGGAACCGATGGTGACAATGGCCTCGTTTTCCGGGTCGATGTCGACCTCGTAGCGGTCCTTGTACCAGTTGGAAATCGCCCGGCGCAGGCGCGGAATGCCCTTGGACGTCGAGTAGCCGTGGGTGTCTTCGCGCTGGGCCACCGTGACGAGTTTTTCGACGATGTGCGGCGGCGTGGCGCCGTCGGGGTTGCCCATGCTCAAGTCGATGATGTCTTCGCCACGACGACGGGCGGCCATCTTCAGCTCGGCAGTGATGTTGAAAACGTAAGGGGGGAGTCGATCTATGCGCGCAAAGCGGCGCGGCGAACCTTGTTCGGCCATTGTTGCCTCGGATAACGTAAGCGCCCGGAACCGTCCGAGCGACGCTGGTCACTGCGGTGACCTGTGGCGGAATGTAAGGGCAGCTGTGGCAGACTGTCCAGCCTCAATGTAAACAAATTTTTCCGAAGGATAGGGTTCGATGGAATTTACCAGCGGCTTCTTGCTGAGCCTCTCGCTGTGCCTGGATATCGGCGTGGCCAACATCGCGATGATCACCCTGGCCATGCAGCGCGGCTATTTCCAGGGGTTTGCGCTGGGGCTGGGGACCTGTGTCGGCGACCTGATCTACGCGGTACTGGCACTGGCCGGCATGACCGTGTTGCTGCAATACGAAACCGTGCGCTGGGTGTTGTGGATCGGTGGCTCGGCGCTGCTGGTGTACTTCGCGGCGAAGATGATCTATTCGGCGATTCACCACGAAGCGGTGCTGGCGCAATCGGCCGATGTGGGGCACAACTCCCATCGCAAGGAGTTCTTGCGCGGGATCTTCCTGGCCATGTCGTCGCCTAGCGCGATTCTCTGGTTCGCTGCGGTGGGTGGCACGCTGATCGCCCGTTCCGGCGGCGGTGGCGCCCTCAGCTCCGCGCTGTTTCTCGGCGGTTTTCTCTGTGCAGGGATTCTCTGGTGTGTCGGGCTGTGCTTTGCTGCGAGCCACGGCGGCAAGTTGCTCGGCGACAAGTTACTGCGTTACTCCTACATGGCATCGGCAGCGATCTTCTGTTATTTCGCGGTCTACGTGATCCTATCGGGTTATAACGAGTTTGTCGGTTCAGGCGCCGTCGAGCAATTGCACGCCCTGTAATTGGGCGAATCGGGTTTGGCTTCTATACTCCCAGCCGAACCCATTTTTATGCGTCAGGAGTCGAGTCATGGATGAGTTAGCACGCGTCGAACCGACGCAACCACGCTTCGAACACGGGCACTTCCTGCTGATTGCAGGGCTTGGCGGAACATTTACCCAACAAACCGTTCAAGGCATTCCCGAACTCTGGGAGAAACTCATCCCGCATCTGGGCCATATACCGGGCCAAAAAGGCGAAGTCACCTACGGTGTCTGCTGCAATTTCGACGGCAAGGGCGGCTTCGATTACATCGCCGGGGTCGAGATCAGCAAGCTCGACGACTTGCCCGAAACCTACCGCTGGGTAGAAGTTCAGCCGCAGCAGTACGTGGTGTTCGAACACAAAGGACCGCTGGACACCCTGCCGCAAACCTTTCAGTACATCCATGGCACGTGGCTGCCGCAGTCCGGCCACGAGCTATTGGCGGCTCCGGAGTTCGAGCGCTACAGCGAAGACTTCAACCCCAAGCTCAACACCGGCAAGCTGGAAATCTGGCTACCGATCAAGGCATGACACCTGCACGAGAGGCGGATCAGCCGATTCGTCTCTCGATGTCCCACGGCGGCTGATTTATCATCCTCAGTCTTTCCCATGCTGATCCCGAGCTGCCATGAACACCGTCATCCGCAACGTCACCCCCGCCAATCTGGACCGCTGCTTTGCCATCGAAACCCTTGCCTATGAAGGTGACGAAGCTGCGACCCGCGAGAAGATCGCCACCCGCATCGCCACCTGGCCCGAGGGTTTTATCGTCGCTGAGGTGGACGGGGTTGTCGCCGGATTCATCAACTCCGGTGCGGCGTTCCAGGTGGAAATGTCGGACGAGGCGTTCAAGGAACTGATCGGCCACGACCCGGCCGGGCCGCATGTGGTGATCATGTCGGTGGTGGTGCACCCGGATTATCAGGGCCAAGGCCTGGCCAAGCGCCTGATGGGCGAGTTCATCGAGCGCATGCGTGCGATGGGCAAGGTCACCATCAACCTGATGTGCAAGGAACGGCATATTCCGTTGTATGCCGGGTTCGGCTTTGCCTACGTCAAGCCATCGGCCTCGGACCATGGCGGCATGGCGTGGCATGAGATGGTGCTGGCGTTGTAAGCCACACTGAGGATCCCCTGTGGGAGCGGGCTTGCTCGCGAAGAGGCCGGTACACTCGACATCTCTATTGACTGACACACCGCTTTCGCGAGCAAGCCCGCTCCCACAGGGTCGGTGTTGTGTCAGCAATATCAGTAGTGACTATCGAACAGTCAAAACACCAACCCCATCCGCCGCTCATACCCGATCCGGCCCTTGTACGCCTCGCCGCTGTCGACAAAGCCAAACCTGGCGTACAGGGCGATGGCGGCTTCGTTGTCGGCATCCACTGACAGCTCCAGCCCCCTGATTTCCGGCCAGGCCAGGCGCGCCGCCTCGGGCAGCGCTTGCAGGCAGGCCTTGCCGTAGCCCTTGCCCTGGACGCGTTGATCGACTTGCAGCGCATGCAGCGTGGCGCTGTGCTCATCGGCCCAGGCCGGCAACACCGGCGGGCGCTTGAGCAGCAGGAACGCGACGGGCACATCCTCGGCCAGCAGGGCGAAGCCCTTGACGCCGGGGCCGGGCTTGGACAACAGCGTGTGCAAGGCACCGTGGATGTCACCCGAGAATCTGATCTGTTCCGAATGCACTTCGATGGCCTCGACCTGCTGGCGCTGCAGTGCATTCAGGCTTTCATAAGGCACGAGTCGGGCTGTCACGGGAGTGTCCTTTTTCCATCACAAATGAGCCTCGGATTCTAGCGAGTTTGCTTTCCCGGATTATTTTTATTTCACCTGTCGATTCACCGGATCGCCAGACGACTAAGGGTGTCTTCACTATAAAAACCACGGAGAACCACCATGAACTCGCAAACCCAGATCCAGAACCTCATCGAGAACTATCGTCAGGCGGTCATGACCAAGGACATTGAAAAAGTCATGGCCCTGTATGCCGATGACATCGTCTCTTTCGACGCGGTCAAGGCCCTGCAATTCAAAGGCAAGCCGGCGTATCGCGCGCATTGGCAGGCCTGCATGGAAATGTGCCCCGGCCCGCACATCTTCGAATTCCACGAAATCACCATCGAGCCGTCCCAGGAAATTGCGTTCGCTCACTGGCTGGCAAATTGTGGTGGCACCAACGACAAGGGCGAAACCCAGTCCTGCTGGATGCGCGTCACCGCCTGCTATCGGCAAGAAGCCGGGCTGTGGCAGATCGTCCACGAACATTGGTCGGCACCGTTCGACATGACCAGCGGCGCGACGCTGTTCGACCTCAAGCCCTGATCGTCGGGAAGCCGAGCCAGAATGCCAATCAGCGGCCATAGTTGATCGTTCGATAAGGAGAGCGTGATGAAGTATTTATGCCTGGTCTACAGCGATGAGCAGCTGCTGCATTCGCTACCGGAAAGCCCGAAGGACGAAGAGTGCATGGCCTATGCCGAGTCGATCCAGGGCAGTGGCCGGATGGTCGCCGCCGAGGCGCTGGAGTCGGTACAGACCGCCACCACGGTGCGCATGCGCAACGGCAAGATGTCGATCACCGACGGGCCATTCGCTGAAACCAAGGAGCAATTGGCCGGTTTTTATCTGATCGATGCCAAGGACCTCAACGAAGCCATCCAGGTCGCCGGGAACATTCCGGCGGCCCGGGTCGGCAGTGTCGAAGTGCGCCCCGTTCGGCAGTTGAATCCTTAAGATGCCGGGGCTGCCGGTTCAGGCGCAGGTCGAGCGGGTTTATCGCGAAGAGTCGCGGCGGATTCTTGCGACCCTGATTCGCTTGCTGGGTGATTTCGACCTCGCCGAAGAGGCCTTGCACGAGGCGTTTTTCATCGCGGTCGAACGCTGGCAGCGTGACGGCGTGCCGGACAATCCGCGGGCCTGGCTGGTGTCCACCGGGCGCTTCAAGGCCATCGATGCCCTGCGCCGGCGCGCACGCTTTGCCGCGTCGCAGCCCTTGCTGATCGCGCAACTGGAGGAACTGGAGCAGGCCGACTGGAGTGATGAAGACGTGGAAGACGATCGCCTGCGGCTGATCTTCACTTGCTGCCACCCGGCCCTGGCGGCCGACGCACAAGTGCCGCTGACGCTGCGGGAAGTCTGCGACCTGACCACGGAAGAAATCGCCCGGGCCTTTCTCTCGGCCCCGGCCACCATCGCCCAGCGCATCGTGCGCGCCAAGGCGAAGATCCGCGATGCGAAAATCCCTTATCAAGTGCCGACACTCGCTGAGCTACCCGAGCGCCTGGACAGTGTATTGCGGGTGATTTACCTGGTGTTCAACGAGGGGTACTCGGCGTCCATCGGGGCAGAACTGATTCGTGAGGATTTGACCCGCGAAGCGATCCGACTCGGGCGGTTGCTGGTGGAACTGCTGCCGGAACCGGAGGTAATGGGCTTGCTGGCGTTGATGCTGCTGCACGAGTCGCGCCGCCCGGCCAGGACCTCGGCGAGCGGCGAGCTGATTGTGCTGGACGAACAGGACCGTTCGCTGTGGGACGCCGGGTTGATCAGCGAAGGCTGCACGCTGGTCGAGCGGGCGCTGACCATGGGACGCTTCGGACCTTATTGCCTGCAAGCGGCGATCGCAGCGGTGCACGCCGAAGCCCCGACGGCTGGGGAAACCGATTGGCCGCAGATTGTCGGTCTGTATGACGTCCTGCTGCGGGCGGTGCCGTCGCCGGTGATCGAGTTGAATCGTGCGGCGGCGATTTCGCAACGCGATGGTCCACTGGCGGGGCTGACGCTGGTCGACGCCATTCTGGAGCGGGGAGAACTGCTCGACTACCACCTGGCGCATTCGGCGCGGGCGCAATTCTGTTGGCAACTGGGTCGCAAGCAGGAGGCACGGGCGGCATGGGAACGGGCGCTGGCGTTGACCCGACAGGAGCCGGAGCGGCGGTTTATCGAAGAGCGGCTCAAGGCGTTGGATTGAAGTGTCCTTGCTGGCCTCTTCGCGAGCAGGCTCGCTCCCACATTCAGACCTCATTCGCCTGAACACTTCGGTCACCTGTGGGAGCGAGCCTGCTCGCGAATGGCCGCGCCGCTATTCCAGCATCTTGCCCAGCAACCAGCTCCCCGCCGGCCCCGGCGGATTCAGCCGCGACCACAACGCATCCACCGACACCGTTTTCGGCCAGCCGCGCACCACCAGTTCCTGCAACGTACCAGGCCCGAATCGCTCGACCAGCCATCGGGGCAACGGCGCCCAGCCGAATCCGCCCTGGGCCATTTCCAGCAGCATCAGGTAACTCGGCGCCGACCAGACGCGGCCCTTCGCCCGGCTTTCATAGGGATTGATGATGGTGGCCAGACGCAGTTCGCGGTGTTGCTGCAGTACGTCCCGGTCGATGTGGTCCAAGGTCGCCAAAGGATGCGTCGGGGACACGAACAAGGCGATTTCCGTGCGCTCGTCCACCGTCGAACTGACCAGGTCCGGCGGGTAGCTGTCCTGCATTTCGGCGAAGGCAATCTGCGCCCGGCCGCTTTGCACCAGGGACATCAGGTCATCGCATTCGGCGATCAGACACTCGAGCTCCAGGTCCGGGTAACGCTGCTCGAAGGCACTGAGGGCGGCTTCGAAGCGGTCCGACTGATAGGTATCGGACAGCGCCACCGTCAGCTTCGCTTCCACCCCTTGGGACAGTTGGCTGGCGGCTATTTCCAGGCGACTGGTGGCGGCCAGGATGTCTTCGGCCCGTTGCAGCATGACGTGTCCGGCCGGGGTCAGGCCGGGCTTGCGGCTGCTGCGGTCGAACAGCGTCAGGTTCAGGTCGATTTCCAGGCTGGCCACCGCCGCACTGATGGTCGACTGACTGCGGCCCAATTTGCGCGCCGCGGCGGAAAACGAGCCTTGGGTCGCGGCTTCGACAAACGCCAGTAACACTTCGTGAGAGGCCATGAACTATCGCCTTGGTCGATGGTTATTGGTTAGGAAGTATCGGTGTGCTGATGGATCATGGCAACCACAGTCACCCAAGGGAGTTCGGCCATGAGCGCCAACAAATCCATTACTGAACGTATTTTTCAAGCCATCGGCTTCGAACTGCTGGCCATCCTGATCTGTACCCCATTGCTGGCCTGGATCATGAAGAAACCGATGCTGGAAATGGGCATGGTCACCATCCTCATCGCCGGCCTGGCCCTGGCCTGGAACGTGGTCTTCAACGGTATGTTCGATCGGCTGCTCAAGCGCCTCGCCATCGCACACAACGCCTGGGTCCGCGTGGTGCATGCGCTGTTGTTCGAAGGCGGACTGGTCGCCCTCGGTGTGCCGTTGATCGCCTGGTGGCTGAATGTCAGCCTGTGGCAGGCGTTCTTGCTGGATATCGGTGTGTTGCTGTTCTTCCTGCCGTACACCTATGTCTACCACTGGGTGTATGACGTGGTTCGGGAGCGGATGCTGGTGACTCGTGAGGTTTGCTGAGTGCCGTTTTTGTGGCGAGGGCGCTTGCCCCCGTTCGGCTGCGCAGCTGGCGTAAAACGATTGAGTACGGAATGTCCGAAGAAACCGGTTTGCAGGGTATGGGGCGGCTGCGCCACCCAACGGGGGCAAGCCCCCTCGCCACAGTTGATCAGTGTGTCAGGTGATGACGGGGACTCAATAATCCTGCTGCTTGCGAAACGCCCAGCGCCCGGCGATCACGGTAAAGGTCGCGACCAGCGCCACCAGGATCCAGAAACCCTGCGGGTCATCCGCCAGCGGAATGCCGCCGACGTTCATGCCGAAGAAACCGGCGATGATGTTGATCGGCAGCGCCAGCACCGTCACCACCGTCAGGGTGAACAGCGTGCGGTTGGTCTGTTCGTTGATGTTGGCGGCGATCTCTTCCTGCAACAACTTGATCCGTTCACCCAGCGCCGTGAGGTCGTTGATGATCAGCGCGAACTCCTCGGTGGATTTGCGCAGCTCCTTCACGTCTTCCTTTTGCAGCCATTGCGGTGGCCGGTTGAGCAGGCGCAGCAATGAGCCTGGCTCCAGCGCCAGCAGCCGTTGCAATCGCACCAGCACCCGGCGATTGGCGCCCAGTTCAGCGCGGTTGGTCGACAGCCGCGAGGACAGCAATTGGTCTTCGATCTGGTCCACGCTCTGACTGGTCTTGCGCACGATCTGGGTCAGCACCTCACCCTGGTCGCGCAGCAAATGCACCAGCAGCTCCAGCGGGGAGCGAAAGCACTCCCGGGCCTTCACCGACGAGCGCAATTTGTCTACCGAGTGCAGCGGTTGCAGGCGGGCGCTGATGATCAATTGACTGCGGGCGCACACCCACAGGGTCGAGACATCCGACGACACCATGTTGCTGAGGTTGAACACCACGTCGTTGACCACCGCCAGCAACGCGGAGTCGACATGCTCGATGCGCGTAGAACGTGAGCCTTCGTGCAGCGCTTCGAAAAATTCCTCGGGCAACTCCAAATGGCTTTTCATCCAGCGCTCGCACGCGGCGTGGGCGAGGTTCAGGTGCAGCCAGAGAAATTGCTCATCGCTTTGCGGCTGTTGCAGGTACTGCAAGGCCTCGGCGGAATTGATTTCCCGACCGACCTCACCGGGGCGAAAACTGAAACCGTAAAGCAGGCCGAACAGATCCGTGTCGCGATGGCTTTGATCGATGCTGTGGTTCATGAGGACTCGCAAGGGGAGGCGCCTGTCACGTGTTTTACAGGTTCACTTGAGCGGCATCATCGCAAACGGGAATGACGTTTTTGTGACAGAAAAACAACGCAAAAAATTGTTCTACCGGCGGTCGGGATTTTCTCAAGAACCGCTCTGGCTAGCCGATCACGCTTGGGTTAAGTTGCGCGCCGCAGGCCTCGGCCGGGACCGCAGACAGGGATGTCCGGACACTTTTCACGCCTTAACGGGCGTGCCCCATTCCTGTCATGAGTACCCTGCGATGCTTTTGCAAAAGTCCCTGAGAGCACAAATTCTCGCCCTGCTGAGCGGCAGCCTGCTGGCGATGCTGTTGATCGCCCTGGCGTGCTTTCACTTCCTGTCCAGCGGCGTGCAGAACTACGCCAGTCTGATCGAAGGCCCGCTGCACACCTCGCAATTGATCGATGAAGCCAACCTGCAATTCAAGGTGCAGGTGCAGGAATGGAAAAACGTTCTGCTGCGCGGCAAGCAACCGGCGGACCTGAGCAAGTACTGGGGGCAATTCGAGGAGCGTCAGCGCGATGTGCAAAACATCCTTGGCGAACTGGCTGCGCAGAAGGGCATAGAGCCGCAACTCAAGAGCCGCATCGAGCGCTTGCGTGACGAACATCGCCAGTTGGGCGCGGCCTATCAGAAGGGCCGGGACGCGTTCGTGGCCGCCGGTGGTGACCCTGCGGCGGGCGACGCGGCGGTCAAGGGTGTGGACCGCGCAACCAGCGATCAGATGAGTGAACTGGTCAGCGAGTTGCGCAAGCAGGGCGCCGAGCAATCGACACTGATCAGCGCCAGTGCCGAGCGCACGGTGTTGCTGGGGCTGGTCGTGATGCTGGTTTCGGGGGTACTGATCGGCCTGCTGAGCCTGTGGCTGGTCAACCGCAACCTGGTCGAGCCGATCCGCAAACTGATCGAATACGTGGCGCAACTCAGCCAGGGGCGTATTGCCGAGCGCGTGGCCAGCACCCGTCAGGACGAGTTGGGCAAACTGGCGATGGCCGCCAACACCCTGCGCGATTTCCTCGCCGAAACCTTCAGCCGTTTGCAGCGCAGCGCGTCGGACCTGGACAGCGCCAGCGGTGAGTTGAACTCGATCGCCACCGTGATGGCCGGCGGCACCAACGAGCAGTTCAACCGCACCGATCAGGTGGCCACGGCGATGAACGAAATGTCCGCCACCGCACAGGAGGTGGCCCGCCATGCCGCCGAAGCGGCGCGGGCCGCCGACGATGCCGACCAGTCCGCCCAGCAGGGCGAAAAAGTCATGCAGGGCACCATCCACACCATCACCCAGATGCGCGGCGAAATCGCCAACACCGCCACGGTCATCCGCCAACTGGAAACCGACAGCGGACGCATCGGCAAGGTTCTGGAGGTGATTCGCGGGATCGCCGAACAGACCAACCTGCTGGCACTCAACGCGGCCATCGAAGCGGCCCGCGCCGGTGAGGCCGGACGCGGATTCGCTGTGGTGGCCGACGAAGTGCGGAGCCTGGCCCAGCGCACGGCGGCGTCGATCATCGAGATCAACCAGATCATCCAGACCGTGCAGACCGGTGCAATCGAAGCGGCCCAGGCGATTGAAAGCGGTCAGTCGCGCAGCGAACAAAGCGTGCAGCAAGTGACGGAGGCCGGCGCCATGCTCGAACGCATCACCCTGGCCGTGGAAGCCATCCGCGACATGAACCGCCAGATCGCCACTGCCGCCGAAGAGCAGACCTCGGTGGCCGAAGACATCTCGCGCAACCTCACCGAAATCACCAGCATCGCCAGCACCAACCTGGACAACGTGCAGCGCACTGAAGCGGCCAGCACCAATCTGCACGGCTTGTCGGGGCAGTTGAACGAGGTGACGGCGCGCCTGAGCGCTTGAGTCCCGAAAACGCAAAAGCCGCACGATGTTCCCATCGTGCGGCTTTTGTCTGTTTGGGGATTACGTGTCCTGTTTGTTTTCCAGGACCTTGCCGTTGGAGGCATCGATGTCCACATCCCACTCGACGTTCTTGGCGTCACGCAGTTCAACTTCGTACTCGTAACCGTTGAAGTGGTTGTCCAGCTCGGTCTTGGTAATCGTTGCACCCGGATGCAGATCCAGCGCGATCTTGTTCAAGTCTTCCAGTGGCTTGATCTTGCCGTCCTTGACCAGTTGCGGGATCTGATCGACTCGCACATCGGCCTGGGCCAGGCCGGCGGTGAGGGTCAGGGCTGCAGCGGTAAACAAAGCAGTCAGGGTCTTCATGGGCTTCTTTCCTTGGGTGATCTGTTTAAGTGAGATCAGGTTAGCCTGTGTAACTTAATCCACCCTTAAATCCCTCTACATGTCCTGCATCAATCCCTGTGGGAATGTGTGTTCGCCGCAAATTTTGCTGGCACACGCATAACCTGTGGGAGCGGGCTTGCCCGCGAAAGCGGAGTGTCAGTCAACGTGGATGTTGAAACTGATGGCCCCTTCGCGGGCAAGCCCGCTCCCACAGGTTTTGCGCAATTCTGGATCAATACCCGTTGTTCTGTAGCACCTGCGCCACACTCGCCGCCGGGCGTTTATAGAACTTCAACAACTCACTGGCGCGATTGGTGAAAATGCCGTCGACACCGGCGTCCATGACTTTCCGGTAGTCCACCGCATCGTCGATGGTGTAGACGTGCACCAGCAGGCCCTGGTCGTGGGTGTACTGGTTCATCCAGGGTTGCACCAGATCCGAGTAACTCTGGTCGCCACCCTGGGTCAGTGCGGCGGACGGGCCGGTGCCGATGGCGCCCTGGGCCTTGGCGTAGTCGACCCAGTGCTGGAATTCGGCTTTGTCCTTCGGTTGCTGTTTGGCGTAGTAAGCGGCTTTGTCCTTTTCGCCGGACTCGGCAAATGTCACCTTGGACTTGGGCTCGATACTGCCTTCACCGACCCACAACAGCAGGATCTTCGGCACCTTCGGCATCTCTTTTTGCAGCAGTTCGAGGCTGCTCTTCTCGAAAGTCTGCAGGACCACCTTGCCTTTGCCCTGGCCGACCGCCAGCTCGTTTTTTGCCAGTTTCGAAGCGGTCGGGCTCAGCCAGCCCCGGTCCTGAAGTTTTTCCTTGAGGTCGCGTTCGATGCCGGGGAACTGCTTGGGCTCCTTGGTCTCGATGTACAGGCCGGGCTTGTGCAGGCTGTTGCCCTCGGCGATGTCGATGATTTCATCAAGGGTCAGAATTTTCAGGCCCGCGAAGGCGGGACGTGCGCGATCCGGGTACGCGGCATTGAACCAGCTGCCCGCGTCCAGGGTTTTCAGTTCGGCCATGGTGAACGCATTGGCGGGGCTGTCCTTGCGCTCGGGGAATTTGCTGGCGACGTCGGTGGTGCGTTGCAGATTGTTGTCGTGCAGGGCAAACAGCACGCCATCCTTGCTGCGCTGCAGATCCAGTTCCAGGTAGTCGGCGCCCAGGTCGCGGGCAGTCTTGTAGGCGGCGGCGGTGGATTCCGGCGCATCGAACGATGCACCACGGTGGGCGATCACCGCTGGATGCGGAATGCCCAAGCGGGTGGCCAGTGCCGAGGGGCCAGGTTCGCTGGCGGCCTGTGCGTGGCCGAGGCCGAGCAACAGGCTCAGTAACAGGGCGCTTTTAGTAAAGGTTGCGGGCATGGTCGAGATCCTTTCGCAATAAGTGAGCGGTCCCTTTTAACAACTCATCGTTGCAGGCGCTATCACCAGACCGACACAAACCTGTCGAAAGCTGATTTTCGTCAGCGCTTTTGTGCGCCCGTTTGCAGTACGCTGGGGCCCTGCAATTTCCCCGGCAGAGGGAAACGCAGGCCCTGCGTGTAAACCAATGATCACCATTGCGGGGTTTACCATGCGCATCACTTCCCAGCTCATCTGCCAGGCTGCCGACCAGCTCAAAGGCTTCGTCGGCCTCAACCGTAAGACCGGGCACTACATCGTGCGCTTCAGCGAAGACTCGTTCGGCATGGACGTGGCGGACGACGGCATCATCCCTGTCAGCGAATTCGTCTGGGTCGCGGGACCCGGGCAGGTCATGACGCTCAAGCGTGAATTGATCCAGTTGCTGCTGGACCAGAACATCGATGACCGGATCAACATCACCGAGCCGTTGCGGGTGTACATGAACCGGCGGGAAGTGCCGGAGATTTCGGCGGTTCGCAGTCTGGTTCAGGGGTGAGTTTTTGCGGTGAATTGACGGGCCCCATCGCGAGCAAGCTCGCTCCCACAGTAGATCTTTGTCGCGCACAAATGTTGTGACCGACCGGGATCAAAATGTGGGAGCGAGCTTGCTCGCGATGGCGGCCTGAAGAACTCTAAATCAGTTACTGATCGAACCCGTAGGCCCGCTCAACCCGGCACACCCGCGTATGACACCGCGCATACCAGGTCGAGCGCCCACGCTCGCGAATGGCCGCATGCTCAGGATGATGCTTCCACGCCAGGACGGCCGTCTCACTGGCCCAGTACGACACGGTAATCCCAAGCCCATCCTCACCCCGCGCCGACTCCACACCAAGAAACCCCGGCTGTTCGCGGGCCAGTTCCAGCATCCGTGCGGCCGCTTCGGCGTAACCCTGGTCACCCTCGGTGCGCAGTGAAGTGAAGATCACCGCGTAATAAGGCGCAGCTGGCGTATCGGCGATCATGACGAGCGCCCCGCACAGGCTTCGACAAAGGCGCCAACCAACGGCGGCAATACGCCCTTGAGCGCCGCCCGCTCGGGCTGGAACAAGGTCGCGACAAAGAACGGATGACCGCTGAGTTCGACCGCCCGCAGTTCGTGTTCCGAATCGTGGCCGACGGCATGTAGTTCGCGCTTGAGCAACTCCCTTTCGAACTGCGGATTCACACCAAAACGACAGCGATAGCCTTCACGGATCTCGGTGCTTTCGTAGGCCTTGGCGAGCAACGAACCCTCAAGCAAATCAATCGTATCGACCGCTTCCACCAACGCACACGACAGTGGCGTCAGCAGCGCCCGCGCAGCATCGGGATTTGTCTCGCCGTGTTCGGCATCCGACCAGCCCAGTACGTTGCGCGCATATTCCAGCACCGCGTGTTGAAAACCACCGCAGGTGCCGAGGAAAGGTCGCCGTTGTTCGCGGGCAAAGCGAATCGCCAGCAATGCACCGTCCATGCTCCGGTAAGGGCTGGCCGGCACACACCAGAACCCGTCGAATGTGTGCAGCGGTGTCTCGACGTGGATTTCATCGGTGCCCAGCCATTGCCATTGCACGTTCGGGCCACTGTGTTCAGCGGCCATTTCGAGGGCGACGGGAATGGCCTGGTGGGCGGTGACTTGCGGGTCGTAGTCGCCGATCAGGGCGATGCGAATCGGGCGGGTTTCCATGTGGGGCCTCTGCACTTGTTGATTGCTGGTGCCCACTATAGATTGGCGCTCACGCACTCAATATTGGCGTTTTCCCAAGTGATCAATGCAGCGACGCACTATCGGCTGGACTACCCGGACCTGGCCCTGATCCTCGCGCTGGTACGCGGCGGCTCTCTGGCTCGCGCTGCGCAACTGCTGAAGGTGGATGTTTCGACGGTGTTTCGAGCGGTGCGCCGGCTGGAGGGTGCACTGGGTCAGCAACTGTTCGAAAAAAGCCGCGCCGGGTACCTGCCCACCACTCTGGCGCAGTCCCTTGCTGAACAGGCCGAGCGCGCTGAACAGGCTCTGGAGGCGGCGCGCATCGGTGTGGAGCAGGGCGGAGAAGTGATCAGCGGCATCGTGCGCCTGACCTGTACCGATTCGGTCCTGCAAGGTTTGCTGTTGCCGGCGCTGGCGCAGTTCATGCCGAACTATCCGGCGCTGACGCTCGAGCTCAGCACATCCAATGATTTTGCCAACCTCAGCCGTCGGGATGCCGATATCGCCCTGCGCCTGACCCGCACGCCACCGGAGCATCTGGTGGGACGGCGGCTGGCGGACATTTCCTATCGCGTGTGTGCCAGCGAGCGATACCTGCAATCGGTCATTACCCCTGGCCTGGCCTCATTGACCTGGATAGCCCCGGATGACTTCCTGCCTGATCACCCGACCGTTACCTGGCGTCGCCGGGCCTTGCCGGGGGTAACGCCGGGCTATCGCTGCAACAGCATGCTGTCGGTGACCGAGCTGGTCAGGGCCGGCCTGGGTGTAGCGGCGTTGCCGGATTTTTTGATCGGCGACGGATTACAGCCGCTGAGCGAACCCCTGCACGGATACGACACCGCGCTGTGGCTGCTGACCCGTCCCGACTGCCGTGCCTTGCGCTCAGTGGTTACCTTGTTCGATGAGTTGGGGCGGGCGCTGAAACTGCCGTGAAACCGTTCAGGTTCCTGGCTGAAGCTCACTAAAGCCTCAGTGCCGGTTTCATTCTGAAACACATCGCGTCATTCAAATCAGAGCCATCGATCCTTCGACGCCGCCGTCGAACTTGTCATTTATTGCAACTGATAGCAGGCCAGAAACATGTCCAGCGCGGAGTCTGCCACCTGGTGTTGTTCTTCGGGTGACAAGCCTGGTTTGCCCATGGAAATCTGCGGCCAGAAGGCAAACGACTTGAGCAGCCCCTGCACCTGTTGTGCGGCAAAATCAGGGGCAATAACTTTCAACCGACCATCGGCCTGAGCGGCACGAATCCAGACCGTCAGCCCTTCTTCGCGTTCGCCCATTCGCGCCACCATATCCTGCGCCCGCTCCGGCGAATGAATCGTCGCCGCTATCGCCACCCGCGCCAGGTCGAGAAAATTGTCATCGCCCAACATTTGCAGCTTGGCCATCAGCAATCCGCGCAATTGCTCACGCAACGGCAGGTCGGGACGGTAGGCCGTTTCCTGTTCGGCCGTCACCCGGGTCCATAATTGATTGAGGATCTCGGCGAACAACTCTTCCTTGCTGGGGAAGTGGTTGTACACCGTGCGCTTCGACACACCGGCAGTGGCAGCAATCTTGTCCATGCTGGTGATCTCGAAACCGTTGTCACGGAATTCATTGATCGCGGCATGAATGATCGCTTGGCGTTTTCGGTCGGTCAGGCGCTGTGGAGCTGTCATAAGTACGCTTCGGCAGGAAGAAGGGAAGAATTACACTCGGTAGTTTACTTGTCATCGACTTTGATGCAACCTAGAAACTACACTGTGCAGTGTAATGTTTTGTTAACCCTGCCCAGCAAAAATAGAAAGTCCGGCTGATGCGTGCGTGCTTTGGCCATTTATCGTCCCAAAACGGAAAGTCGCGTGATGCGCGGTTTTTCTGGAGTCATTCAGTCATGGCCAATTCAAACTCCCCGGCGGACAACGCCTCCACACCTGAAGCATCCCGACAGGCTCAAGGGCAGTATCAAAACTTTACGCCGGTTCAACGTTTAAGCTTTGGCAAAACCATGGGTGTCCTTTGGAACGTGCTGTTCCACAAACCGCAAAACACCCGCCCGAGTGCGCCCGTCCCGGTGCAAGCCCTGACTCAAGCCGCGCTGATCGCAGCGCCGAACCACAGCGTCTATCGCCTGGGCCACTCCACGGTGTTGCTCAAGTTGCGCGATAAATTCTGGATCACCGACCCGGTCTTCGCCGAGCGTGCCTCGCCCGTACAATGGGCTGGCCCCAAGCGTTTCCACCAGCCACCGATCAGCCTGGAAGAATTGCCACCGATCGAAGCGGTGATCCTGTCCCACGACCACTACGATCACCTGGATCATCAGGCCGTGCTCAAGCTCGCGGACAAGACCAAACACTTCCTTACCCCGCTGGGCGTAGGCGACACCCTGATCAAGTGGGGCATCGACGCGAGCAAAGTCCGCCAGCTGGATTGGTGGCAAGGCACGGAAGTCGATGGCATCCAGTTCATCGCTACCCCGTCGCAGCACTTTTCCGGCCGTGGCCTGTTCGACAGCAACAGTACCCTCTGGGCCTCGTGGGTGATGATCGACGGCGACACACGCCTCTTCTTCAGCGGAGACAGCGGCTACTTCGACGGCTTCAAACGCATCGGCGAACAGTACGGTCCATTCGACCTGACCCTGATGGAAACCGGTGCCTACAACGTCGACTGGCCACACGTGCACATGCAACCCGAACAAACCCTGCAAGCCCACCTCGACCTCAAGGGCCGCTGGCTACTGCCAATCCACAACGGTACGTTCGACCTGTCGATGCACGCCTGGTACGAACCCTTCGACCGTATCCTGGCCCTGGCCTGGGAACGCAACGTATCGATCACCACGCCGCAGATGGGCGAGGCGTTCAACCTGATGCATCCGCAGCGTGGTAGGGCGTGGTGGCTGGCGGTGGAAGGGGAGAGTGATCGGGTGGTCGCTCATAACGCGTAGAGTGATGGGCCCTGTAGGAGCGAGCTTGCTCGCGATGGACGTTAACGATAACGCGTGCTGTCTGAATGATCGCGTTGTCCAGATGTTTTTCGCGAGCAAGCTCGCTCCTACAAGGGGCCATTTATCGTCAGTCAGTGAGTTGGCTCACTCCACCATCGCAAAATCCGCCCGCCCAACCGGATTCGGCGTAGAGCCTTTGACGTTCATCCCTCGACCCGGCGCAAATCCCGGGAAGAACACCAACCCCTCCGATTCGAACCGATAGGCCAGCGCCAGGCGCGTGACATCCAGCACCTCCTGGCGTGCCTCGAAGCGTTGAATGGCCTCCACCGAGACTCGGGACTCCCGCGACAGCTCTTCCACACTCCAGCCCAGCATCGCTCGGGCCTGGGCGCAGTGGGCCGGGGTGAATTGGAAGAGGGCGATACGTTCCAGGGTGATTTTCATCGCTTGAGAGGCCATGGTGTTCTCCGGGCTCGAGAGTGTCGGTTCAAAATATACTGTGTTTTTGTACAGTTGTTTTGAGCCCGGATCAAACGCATTTTTTGATTTGTCTTTTCAGACAGACGAACGGTGCTGCGCTTACTTGCCCGCCAACCCCGGCGCTTCCCGCACGATAAAGTGATCCAGATTCTCGATGTTGGCGCTGAACACCCCGAACGTCTGCTCGGGGTTCTTTTTGCTCGGCACCTGCTTCAGCTCGGGCGTTACGCCATAAAAGAAGCAATACAACTCCCGCCCGCTCTCGATGGCGTGCTTGATCTCCTCCAGGAACGCCTTGCGCTTGCGGTAGCTGTCGATCAGCTTCTTGCTCAGGTAGACATTGACCGAGTAAGGCTTTTTCTCGAACCAGACCTTCTTCTCGAAATCGATGCGAAAGCTCTGGGTGTAGTCCTTGATCTCCTTGACCTTGCCCCAGTAAATCAGCCCCTTGTTGTCCTGCAGGTATTCGATTTTCTTGAAAAACGACCCGTAGGGCGCGGTGTGCTCGCCAATCTTCAGCGGCACGCGCTTGAGCAAATCCTTGTCGTCGAAGTTCGACACAAAACACTCCACCGGATGGGCGAAGACGCTGGTCTTGTCCGGGGCCGATTCCCTGCCCGGTTGCTCGACATTGCTTGCCACCGAAGGCGTCAGCGACTCATCCCGCACCCCGTCCGCCGCGACCTTCGGGCTGGACGGCTTACGCACATATTCACGCCGAGTCAGTAACAATTCCGACGGGAAATTTTCCTCGCGGCGGTCATCCGTTTCCGCCTCATCCACACCCGACGCAGGCGTCTTCAAGCTGACATAAGGGCAGCCCTCGACATGCCGCGTACTCGGCAGGTTCTTGAAGTGCGGCGTACGCACGTAATTCACATTCTTGGCGTTGAACGTGCCCAGCTCATTGGTCGCATCGAACGCCAAACGACAGGCATCGTTGGGGCACTGGAAGTGTTCCTTGGCGGAGTCGAAATCCATCGTCTCGTCGAAATTCAGATCCCGAACGTCGTAGATCGACAACTTGTCGTTGAGGCCGAGGCAATAGGCGAGGTCGAATTTCATGTCGGGTTCCAAATCCTTTAGGTGAACAGCTTCCAGTGATGGCGCATTCGAAGCAATAGCTACACTCAGATCACTTCGATATCGCCGAGCCTGCACAGTCCATCAAAGAGGGCGGTTCATGAGCCATTCAGATGCTTCGCCCCCTCTCCCGGAGCCAGGCCGGATAGCCCGCCGGGATGAACAGACCGGCTGGCGCCGTTGGGTACCGGGGCTGAGCATGCTGCGCGAATACCAACCGGCATGGTTGCGTTACGACATCGTGGCCGGCCTGGTGCTGACCACGATGCTGGTGCCCGTCGGTATCGCCTATGCGGTGGCTTCGGGCGTGCCCGGCATATATGGCCTCTACGCGACCATCGTTCCGCTGCTGTTCTATGCCTTGTTCGGCCCCAGCCGAATTCTGGTGATGGGGCCGGATTCCTCCCTGGTGGCCGTCATCCTTGCGGTCATCATTCCACTCTCCGGCGGCGACCCGCAGCGAGCCGTCGCCCTGGCGGGCATGATGGCGGTCGTCTCAGGCGCGGTGTGCATCCTGGCCGGTATCGCGCGCCTGGGTTTTATCACCGAGCTGCTGTCCAAACCGATCCGCTACGGCTACATGAACGGCATCGCACTGACCGTTTTGATCAGCCAGTTGCCCAAGCTGTTCGGTTTTACGATTGAGTCCGACGGCCCATTGAACAACATAGGGGCCATCGCCTCAGCGGTGATGGAGGGAAAGGTCAACTGGACCACCTTCACTGTGGGCGGGCTCACCCTGGCGATGATCCTGCTACTCAAACGATGGCCGCGACTGCCGGGCATCCTGATCGCCGTGGTTGGCGCGACAGTCGCCGTGGGCGTACTCGACCTTGCGACACGCGCCGGAGTGTCGGTCCTCGGTTCGCTCCCCCAAGGCTTGCCCGGCTTCGCCATCCCCTGGATCACCAGCGCCGATATCGTCCCGGTGTTGATCGGCGGTTGCGCCGTCGCACTCGTCTCGTTCGCCGACACCAGCGTGCTCTCCCGTGTCTATGCGGCGCGGACCCGAACCTATGTCAACCCGAACCAGGAAATGGTGGGCCTCGGCATCGCCAACCTGGCGGCCGGTTTTTTCCAGGGCTTCCCGATTAGCAGCAGCTCGTCACGCACGCCCGTGGCCGAAGCCGCCGGAGCCAAAACCCAAATGACCGGCGTCGTCGGCGCACTGGCGGTTGCGTTGCTGCTGTTGGTGGCACCGGACCTGCTGCAACATCTACCGTCCAGCGCCCTGGCGGCAGTCGTGATCGCCTCGGCCATCGGCCTGATCGAAATCGCCGACCTGCGGCGGATCTATCGTATCCAGCGCTGGGAATGCTGGCTGTCGATCGTCTGTACGGTCGGCGTGGCCGTGTTCGGGGCGATCGAGGGCATCGGCCTGGCCATCGTGATTGCCGTCATTGAATTCCTCTGGGACGGCTGGCGCCCGTACTCCGCAGTATTGGGCCGCGCCGATGGGGTCAAGGGCTACCACGACATCAAACGCTACCCCGACGCACGCCTGATCCCTGGCCTGGTCCTGTTTCGCTGGGATGCCCCCTTGTTTTTCGCCAACGCCGAACTGTTCAGCGACCGAGTGCTGGACGCCGTAGCGGCATCGCCCACGCCCGTGCGCTGGCTGGTGGTCGCCGCAGAACCGGTCACCAGTGTCGATGTGACGTCTGCCGACATGCTGGCTGAGCTGGACGACACCTTGCATGCGGCGGGTATTGAGTTGTGCATTGCCGAGATGAAGGATCCGGTGAAGGACAAGCTGAAGCGGTTCGGGTTGTTTGCGCGGCTGGGGGAGACGGCGTTTTTTCCTACGATTGGGACGGCTGTGGATAGTTATGTGGCGAATTATCGGGTGGATTATGTGGAGGGGGATGAAGGAGG
>NZ_JAGYGG010000027.1:0-78390 GCF_019947335.1 Pseudomonas sp. BF-R-24 | reverse complement strand
GAGTGTCAGTGACAGATGTATTGACTGACACACTGCATTCGCGAGCAAGCCCGCTCCCACATTTTGATCGGTGTTGCATCAGGGCGCGCCGAAAAACGGCCGGATCCCGTGATCACGGAAATACCGTTCGATCACTTTCGGGTCCGCGCAAGTTTCGGCAATCGCCACATAGGTGTCGGGCCGCAACAGATAAAAGCCGTTGCGCCCCAGGCCCGCGGTTTCGAACGCCGGTCGCCAGTCGAACACATGCAGTGGCAAATGGTGCTCGTGGCACCAGGCGATCATCTCGTCGCTGGTGTCGCCATAGACATGTACTTGCCAGGTCAGGCACTTGAGCGACTCAAAATTATCCCCCTCACCGTCATGGGCCCAGGGCAGGCGATCGCCACCATGCACGTGCCCGGCAACGCCCGTGCTCAGCGGCATTCCACGATAATTCAGGGTGATCTGCGACACCGTGCGAAACATGAATTCGCGAGAGGTTTCGAACGAGGTTATTTTCGGTATCAAGAACGGGGCCAGGCGTGTACGCAGCAAGTCGGCAATTCGCCCATCGGCAGTGACGAAGTTAAATACCCGGTCGGTGGTGGCCACCAGTTTGCGTGCAAACGCGATGCGCTCGGTTTCATAGGTGTCGAGCAGTCTGGCCTCTGCGCCGCCGCTCAACACGGCCGCCAGTTTCCAGGCCAGGTTGATGGCATCGCCAATCCCGGTGTTCATGCCCTGGCCGCCCGCCGGGCTGTGCACGTGGGCGGCATCCCCCAGTAGAAACGCCCGGTCTTTGCGGAAGTGATCCGCCACCCGGTGATGTACGCGATAGGTCGAAAACCAGTTCAGTTGCTCGACCTTCACCTTCATGTGCTCGATGGCCCTGCTGCTGACGTCCTCGAAGCGCAGGGTCTCGGCGTGTTCGGCGCGTTCGTCGCGTACCGTGCCGATCAAGCGCGCGCGACCACTGCCGGCCAGCGGGAACACGGCGAGGAAGTCTGCCTCGTCGAGGTCCACATGCAGTTCGCCGTTGAATGTCGGGCCGCTGCCCTGTACGTCGGCGACGTAGAAAATCTGCTGGTAAGTCCCGCCGGGAAACCCGGTATCCAGGGTTTTGCGCACAATCGACCGGGCACCATCGCATCCGGCCAGGTAACAGGCCTGGCAGATTTCCTGCTGACCGTCGGGCAGGTGCAGCGTGGCCGTGATGCCGTCTGCGGTTTGCTCGAAGTCCGCCAGTTCGGTGTTGCGTTCCACTGTGATACCGAAAGCGTTCAGGCGCTCGATCAGCAGCCGTTCGTGTTCGTCCTGGGGGAAAATCTCGAGAAACGAGTAGGGCGTCAGGCCTTCACCGATCTGAGACAGGGGCAGGCGCGCCACGGGCTCACCCTTTACCCAGAAGTTGCCGGCCGTTACTTGATGTCCGTTTTGCACCACGGCGTCGTCCAGTCCAAGCTGGCGATACAACTCCAGCGTCCGTGCCTGGACGGCCAGCGCCCGGGACGTGGTGCCGGGGGCGGAGGTTTTGTCGACGATCCGCACGCGCACGCCGAGTTTGCTCAGCCACAACGCCAGGACCAGCCCGGTGGGGCCGGCACCGATGATCAACACGTCGCTGCGGTGCATGAACCTGTCCTCCTCGCTGTGTGAATCAAGTATGGTCCAGTCGGGGAGGGCGGCAACCGTCGGACTGCCACGGACGTAGCCGCTGACCTGCCATTGGTCGTATGGTTGGCCCGGACCAACGGATTAGATGGAACGACATGCAAATCAGATTGATCACAAGCGTCGCCGTGTTGCTGGTATTGACCGGTTGCGGCAGCCAACGGACCCAGGAACCGGTGGCGCGCAGCCCGGCCGAAGTGAAGGCCGAGATTGTGCGTTTGCTGCCGGCCAAGGCTGCCGATCGCCAGGGTTGGGCCACGGATATCCAGGTGGCGTTTACCGCGCAAGACATCTCGCCGACTACGCAAAACCTGTGCTCGGTGCTGGCGGTGACTGAACAGGAGTCGACCTTTCAGGTCGATCCGAGCGTACCGGGCCTGGGCAAGATCGCCCGCGACGAGATCGACCGCCGTGCCGCCAAGGCACATATTCCCGGCCTGTTGGTGAGCGGTGCGTTAATGCTCGACTCGCCCAACGGCAAAAGCTACAGCAGTCGCCTGAATGCCGCGCGCAGTGAAAAGGAACTGAGCGCTGTTTTCGATGACTTCATCGGCATGGTGCCGATGGGCAAGACCCTGTTCGGCGGCTTCAACCCGGTGCATACCGGCGGGCCGATGCAGGTCAGCATTGATTTTGCCGAGCAGCAGGCCAAGGGCTATCCGTACCCGGTGAAGGGCTCGATTCGTCATGAAGTGTTCACCCGACGCGGCGGCATGTATTTCGGCATTGCGCATCTGCTCGGGTATCCGGTGAGCTACCCACAGCCGTTGTACCGCTTTGCGGACTTCAACGCGGGTTGGTACGCCAGCCGTAACGCCGCGTTCCAGAACGCGGTGAGCCGGGCTTCCGGTATCCCGTTGGCGCTGGATGGCGACCTGGTGCGCCACGGTTCGATCATGCCCGGCACCACGGAACTGGCCGTGCGTACCCTCGGCAAGCAACTGGACATGCGCAATCCGACGATCCGGGAACAACTGGAAGAGGGGAACACCCTGGCGTTCGAAGACAGCAAACTCTATCGGCGGGTTTTCGAACTGGCCGAACGGGCCGAGGGCCGGCCGTTACCCCGTCAAGTGTTGCCCGGGATCGTGCTGCAAAGCCCGAAAATCACCCGCAAACTCACCACCGCGTGGTTCGCCAAGCGAGTCGATGAACGCTACCAGCGCTGCATGGCGCGGGCAGGACAGTAATCGCGGCGCAAAAAAAGCATAAAAAACCCGGCGGGTGAGGCCGGGTTTTCATTGAGTCCTGCGGTCAGGCACTGCATTCAGACAGCGCGGCTTTCGATCAAACGATCCGAACCACCTTCGGCGACGCGGTTTTGCAGGAGCTTGTCGGAACCGCCTTCAGCGACACGGTTTTGCAGGAGCTTGTCGGAACCGCCTTCGGCGACACGGTTTTGCAGCAGTTTGTCGGAACCGCCTTCAGCGACGCGGTTTTGCAGGAGCTTGTCGGAACCGCCTTCAGCGACGCGGTTTTCGATCAGGCGATCCGAACCACCCTCGGCCACACGGCTTTCAATCAGACGATCCGAGCCGCCTTCAGCGACTAAAGGTTGAGCAGAGTTTGCGGCGAAAGCGTTAACTGCGAAAACCGAGAAAGCGATGCTGAGGAGGGTTTGGCGTTTCATGATGGTGTGCTCCGGGGTGCTTATGGGTTGGTATGGAGCAGATGTTACGCCGGGGATTTTTTAAGAGAACTTCATTGAGATGATGGTGAACATCGACGGCAATGATAGGACCGACACCAAACCCCAAGTGAACGTGATGGTGCGATCGTCGGATGGTCGTGGTGTGGCGGGTGGTGGCTTCTACACTGGATAGCTGGCGCGATCCTCAGCCGCGACGCTTGATGCGGCACTGCAGAGGTTACGGTATGCAAGGAGACGTTTATGTACCAGCTCTACGGCCATCAGAACTCCGGGGCGGCGGCCATCGAAGCCGCCCTTGAGCTGTGTGATGTTCCTTATCGCTTCATCGATGTCGAGACGTCCGCGGAGGCGGCCCAGGCGCTGGAGAAGCTCAACCCGCTCAAACAGATTCCGACCTTGCAGCTACCCGATGGCGCTGTCCTGACCGAGAGCGCGGCGATCCTGATCCACCTCGGGCTCACCTTTCCCGCATCGGGATTGTTGCCGCAGGATCCGGCCGAGCGGGACCAGGCCATTCGCGGCATGGCGTACATCGTCAGCAATTGCTATGCGGCCATCGGCATCATTGATTACCCCGAACGCTGGCTGGCCGAGGCGGATGAGTTGTCCAGGCAGAACCTCATGGAGGGCGCCCGCCGGCGCCTGCACTGGAGTTGGGAGGTGTTTGCCGATCAGTTTTCGGGTGAGTTGTACCTGGGCAGCGAAAAACCAGGGGGGCTGGATGTGCTGGCGGCGGTGATCTCGCGATGGGCGGGCAGCCGGGAACATTTGCGCAACGCCCGGCCGGGTTTTTTCGCCTGGCTGGAACGCATCGACCGCCACCCGGCACTGGCACCGGTGTTCGCCCGGCATTGGCCGGCCTGAACACTGAAAAACCAATGTGGGAGCGGGCTTGCTCGCGAAGGCGGTGGGTCAGTCAACATTGATGCTGCCTGACACTACGCCTTCGCGAGCAAGCCCGCTCCCACAGGGGATCTTCGGTGTGTCGAATTATTCCCCGCGAATGTACTGTTCCAACTGGCGAATCAGTTCAGCCTGTTCGGCAATGGCTTCCTTGACCAGGTCACCGATCGACAGCAGGCCGATCAATTTGCCGCCTTCGACCACCGGCAAGTGACGCAGGCGTCTATCGGACATGATGCCCAGGCAGGTATCCACGGTTTGATGGGTGTCGACGGTAATCACCGGTGACACCATGATGTCGCGCACCGGCGTGCCCACCGAAGAGCGGCCGTGCAACACCAGTTTGCGCGCGTAATCCCGTTCGCTGATGATGCCCAGCACTTCATCATTTTCCACCACGAGCAAGGCGCCGACGTTTTTCTCGGCCATCTTCATCAGCGCTTCGAGCACCATGTGGTCGGGTTTGATCTGGTGCACTTCCTGATTCTTCTGATCTTTGAGCTTGAGCAGTTGGGCGACGGTTTTCATGGTGGTTACTCGGGTGTTGTCGTTGTTCTTGAAGAATCGTAGACGCAAGCGTTCAGGGCAAGGGCGAAAGCGGCAGATAACACGCAAAAAACGTCATTTGGCGGTTTTTCTTCGGTAAGTCTCCTTTTCAGGCTAGTAAATCACCTTGTGGGAGCGGGCTTGCTCGCGAAGGCGTAGTGTCAGGCAGCATTAATGTTGACTGACCCACCACCTTCGCGAGCAAGCCCGCTCCCACAAGGGCGGTGTCTGCCTGACAGGTCTGCGGCAAACGCGCTATCGCAACTGATGACGGGTAGAATCACCCTCTGAATCAGTTTCGAGGTTTGCAGTGGTGGATCTACAGCAGGGCTTCGTCCTGACCCGGCATTGGCGCGACACCCCGGCCGGTACGGAAGTCGAATTCTGGCTGGCGACCGACAGCGGTCCCCGGCGTATCCGCCTGCCTCATCAACCGTCGGTGGCGTTCATCCCGGCTGCGCACCGTCAGCCCGCCGAAGGTGTTTTGCATGACGAGAAAAACGTCGAGCTCAAGTCCCTGGCCCTGCAGGATTTCGAACATCGCCCGGTCCTCGGTCTCTATTGCCAGCAACATGGCCAGTTGATGCGCCTGGAAACCGCGCTGCGCCGGGCCGGTGTCGAGGTGTTCGAAGCCGACGTGCGCCCGCCGGAACGCTACATGATGGAGCGCTTCATCACCGCGCCGGTGCGCTTCAGTGGCACACCGGATGCCGAGGGCCTGCTGCTCGACGCGCAGATGAAACCCGACCCCGATTACCGGCCGAGCCTGAAACTGGTGTCCCTGGACATCGAGACCACGGCCCAGGGTGAGCTGTACTCCATCGCCCTGGAAGGCTGCGGCGAGCGCCAGGTGTACATGCTCGGTCCGCCCAATGGCGATGCCAGCCAGGTGGATTTCCAGCTCGAATACTGCGATTCGCGCACCCTGTTGCTGAAAAAACTCAACGAATGGTTTGCCCGGTTCGACCCCGACGCGATCATCGGCTGGAACGTCGTGCAGTTCGACTTGCGGGTGCTCCACGAACACGCCCGGCGCCTGGCGGTGCCGTTGAAACTGGGGCGTGGCGGCGAGGAAATGCAGTGGCGCGAACACGGCAGCGGTAATCACTACTTCGCATCTGCGGCTGGCCGCCTGATCATCGACGGTATCGAGGCCCTGCGTTCGGCGACCTGGAGTTTCCCCTCGTTCAGCCTGGAAAACGTCGCGCAAACCTTGCTCGGCGAGGGCAAGTCCATCGACAACCCGTACCAGCGCATGGACGAAATCAATCGCATGTTCGCCGAGGACAAACCGGCGCTGGCCAAATACAACCTCAAGGACTGCGAGCTGGTCACGCGGATTTTTGCCAGGACCGAGTTGCTCACCTTCCTGCTGGAGCGAGCCAGCGTCACCGGTTTGCCGGCCGATCGCATGGGCGGTTCGGTGGCGGCGTTCACGCACCTGTACATGCCGCTGATGCACCGTCAGGGTTTCGTGGCGCCAAACCTCGGTGGCAAGCCACCCGAAGCCAGCCCCGGCGGTTTTGTCATGGATTCGCAGCCGGGACTGTACGAGTCGGTGCTGGTGCTCGACTACAAAAGTCTCTACCCGTCGATCATCCGCACCTTCCTGATTGACCCCGTGGGGCTGATCGAGGGGCTCAAGCACCCGGACGACAGCGAGTCGGTGCCGGGATTTCGTGGCGCGCGCTTTTCCCGCACCCGGCATTGCCTGCCGTCCATCGTCGCCCGGGTGGCCGAAGGCCGGGAAACCGCCAAGCGCGAACACAACGCGCCGCTGTCTCAGGCGCTGAAAATCATCATGAACGCGTTCTACGGAGTGCTCGGCTCCAGCGGTTGTCGTTTCTTCGACACGCGCCTGGCGTCGTCCATCACCTTGCGCGGGCACGAGATCATGCTGCGCACCCGCCAGTTGATCGAAGCCCAGGGGCATGCGGTGATTTACGGCGACACCGACTCGACGTTCGTCTGGCTGCGTCGTGCCCATGGCCAGCAGGAGGCGGCGCAGATCGGCCACGCGCTGGTGGCGCACGTCAATCAGTGGTGGCGCGAGCACGTGCAGCAGGAATACGGCTTGCAGAGCGTTCTCGAATTGCAGTTCGAAACCCACTACAAGCGCTTTTTGATGCCGACCATTCGCGGCGCCGAGGAAGGCAGTAAAAAGCGCTATGCCGGGCTGGTCACCCGGGAGGACGGCAGCGACGAAATGGTCTACAAAGGCCTGGAAACCGTGCGCACCGACTGGTCGCTACTGGCCCGGCAGTTCCAGCAGGAGCTGTATTCGCGGATCTTCCTGCGCAAGCCCTACCAGGATTATGTGCGTGACTACGTGCGCAGGACCCTGGCCGGTGAATTCGATGACCGGCTGATCTACCGCAAACGCCTGCGCCGCACCCTCGATGACTATCAGCGCAATGTACCGCCCCATGTGCGCGCGGCGCGCCTGGCCGACGAGTACAACGACCGGCAGGGTCGCCCGCGGCAGTACCAGAATGGCGGCTGGATCAGCTACGTGATCACCGTCGCCGGCCCCGAACCGCTGGAAGTGCGCAGCGCGCCCATCGATTACGACCATTACATCACCCGGCAGCTGCAACCGGTGGCGGACGCGATACTGCCGTTTGTCGACGACGACTTCTCAACCCTGATTGGGGGGCAACTGGGCCTGTTTTGAGTCCATCAGCGACAGGGTCCAGTCATCCAGGATGCCGTGGAAGTACTGGTTCAAGGCTTGCTGGAAAAGGCTGTCGGCATCGGCGACCTGGGCAAACAGGGTCATCGAGGAATGAAACTTCAGGTCGTCGGGATGACCGAAAATCCCCGCTACCGAGCGCTCCCGGATGTTCAGCACTTCCTGGGTGCAGGTACGCAGCCGGGCGCCCAGCAACGGATGCTCAAGGTAGGCCAGGGCTTCCTCCCGTGAGCGGATGGCAAAGCGGCGCGACATCTCGCTGTCGCCGAGCCCGGCAAACTGCGGAAAAATGAACCACATCCAGTGACTGCGCTTGTGTCCGTTGTTCAGCTCGTTTTGAACCCGGTCGAATACCGGGTCCTGAGCCTGGAGAAAACGTTGCAGATTGAACGGGTCCAGGTGGTCGGTGCTTCTCATGGCGAAGCTCTCTGACAGGCTGCGGTGGTTCAGACCATGGCCAGCCGCTGTTTGCGTTGTGGCGCGTGAAACGCTTGGTCCAGCGCCTCCAGATCCCCGGGCTCAAGCTGCAACGTGGCGGCCTGGGCGTTGAGGCGTACATGTTCGAGTCGGACCGCCTTGGGGATGGCGATCACTCCTTCCTGACGCAGTATCCAGGCCAGTGCCACCTGAGCCGGTGCGACGCCGTGACGGACAGCCACCTGCTTGAGCGCGACGTCCAAGAGCATTTTACCGCCTTGGCCAATCGGGCAGTAAGCCATGACCGGCAAACGCCGTTGTTGGCTCCAGGGCAGCAAATCAAATTCTATGCCCCGTTGTTCCAGGTTGTAGAGCACCTGATTGGTGGCACAGGCCGGGGCGTCCAGTTTCTGCAGGTCGTCGAGGTCGAAGTTGGACACGCCCCAACGGCCAATCTTGCCGGCTTCACGCAAGCGCTCGAAGGCGTCGACGGTTTCTTCCAGAGGATACTGACCGCGCCAATGCAGCAGATACAGGTCGATGTAATCGGTGCCAAGCCTGCGCAGGCTTCGCTCGCAAGCCTGGGGAATGCCCTGGCGACTGGCGTTGTGCGGGTACACCTTGCTGACCAGAAAGACGTTGTCGCGCCGGCCGGCAATGGCATCGCGCACCACTTCCTCGGCACCGCCTTCGGCGTACATTTCCGCGGTGTCGATCAGGGTCATGCCCAGCTCGATACCCAGGCGCAGTGCCGCGACTTCTTCCGTGTGCCGTGAACGGTCTTCGCCCATCTGCCAGGTCCCCTGGCCGATGACCGGGACCCTGGTGCCAGCCAGTTCAAGCGTGCGCATGCAAACCTCCTTTATGAATGCCGATGGTTATTTCAGTGGGCAGCAGAATAGTCCATCGGTTCCGCCGCAGGCTGCGAACTCTTGAGCTGCACCTTGCCGGTGATCGATTGCTCTGTGCCGATACTGCACTTTTTCGAAATGTCCGGCTCTATCCATGGCAGCCTGCGGCGATCCCCACCGCCGGCCCATGCCCAAGTCCAAGAACCCATGGCTCGAGTTTCACCCACGATCACCACTAGAATCCGCCGTCATTGCCTGCTGCTTGCAGGTCTGTCGATGCTCTACGTCACCGGTTGCAGCCAGCAGCAGGGCGGCGACATCATCAACCAGATGCGCGAAGGCAAACCCCAGGAGTTCCTGCAGACCAGCGTCGACCGCATGGCCACCCTGACCATGCGCGACAACCTCAACAGCCTTTACCTGCTGATGAGCAAGCTCTATCTGCGTAACCCCGACGAGCTGAAAAAATCCGGTTTCCTCGATGCCCGCACCGCCGGCAAGCAAGTGCGCATGGCCATTGAGCTGCAGCAACCATTGCCGACCCTGGGCGGCAAAAAGGACCTCGCGGCCCTGCGTTTTGCCATGAGTCCGGAGTTTCTGGGCGACCGGGTCGGTGCGTTCATCTATGCCATCGGCAGCATGCTGGTGACCGCTCATGGCAATCGCCTCGAGTTCTACATGACCGACACGATCAACCCGGTATTTGTCGGCAATGCCGCGCGCAATATCGAAATCGCCACCTGGATCCTCAGCCAGCGACAGAACAAAGAGGGCCAGCCCTTGCTGTTCTCCAACGAAATCTCGGAGGAGGGCAGCAACCTGAGCTTTGCCGTCGAGTTCGGCAAGATCGTCGCCCGGCTGGACCTGCTGACCCGGATGCTCGACGAACGCTACCGGCGCATCGGCGTGAACTATGCCCAGAGCCTGCTGTTCCTGAATTTCCTGCCGGTGCAGTGAATCTGGCACGCAACCCTGTGGGAGCGAGCTTGCTCGCGATGACTGAGTGTCAGTCGCCATGATGCCAACTGATACACCGCCATCGCGAGCAAGCTCGCTCCCACAGGGTGACATGATGCTTCCGGCATAAAGATAGATCGCATCGATATAACTGGTTATAAGAAATATCGCTATGCTGCGGGCCAGATTTCCCCTGCGATCTTTGTGGAAGTATTCATGGATTTAGTGAACATCGGGTTGGTCGTTGCCGGGCTGGTTGTCGGCTTCATCGTCGGCATGACTGGCGTAGGTGGCGGGTCGCTCATGACCCCGATCCTGCTTGGGTTCGGCATCAACCCGGCGACGGCGGTCGGTACCGACCTGCTGTACGCCGCCATCACCAAGTCCAGCGGCGTACTGGTCCACCGCAAGAACAACAACATCGACTGGGCGATCACCGGCTGGCTGACCTTGGGCAGCGTGCCCGCGGTGGCGATGACGCTGTGGTTCCTCAGTACCCTGCACAGCGCCCCCGAGTCGATGAACGCGATCATCAAGCAGGCCCTCGGGTTCGTGTTGTTCGCCACGGCTCTGGCGATCCTGTTCAAGAAGCGCCTGCTCGACTTCGCCCACAAACGTGCGGGTGGCAACTACAACCCCAGCGGATTGCGCTTGAACGTGATGACGGTCATCACCGGGCTGGTCCTTGGCGCCATGGTCGCGTTGACGTCCATCGGTGCCGGTGCACTGGGCACCGTGGCACTGTTCATTCTCTATCCGATGCTGCCGACCCGCCGCCTGGTGGGGACTGAAATCGCCCACGCCGTGCCGCTGACCCTGGTCGCGGGCCTTGGCCACGCCAGCATGGGCAACATGGATTGGCACGTCCTGGGTTACTTGCTGGTGGGCTCGTTGCCGGGGATTTACCTGGGCAGCCACCTGACCGGGCGCATCTCCGACGAATTGCTGCGCCCTTGCCTGGCGACCATGCTGTTGCTGATTGGCTACAAACTGGCGTTCTGAATCAAGCCGCCACGCCAGCTTCATTCGCGGGTGAATATTTCCAGCAGATGCCCGTCCGGGTCATCGAAATACACCCGCCGTCCTCCCGCGTAATCATTGATCTCCCTCAGTCGCTGCTTGCCCGGGTCGGCCCACCATGGCTGACCGTTGGCTTGCAGGCGTGCGAAGGCCGCATCGAAATCCTCATCGCCAATCAGGAACGCGTAGTGCTGAGACGCAATCGGCGGCTCGTTGTCGTAGAAATCCAGTGATACGCCGTTATCCAGTTTGACGATCAGCATGGGGCCGAAGGGCTCGGGGGCAGGCAGGCCAAGGAGGCCCGTCAGGAAATTCGCCGAAACCTGCTTGTCCCGGCACCAGACGATGGTGTGATTCAACTGAGTACTCATGGGCAAGTCCTCACAAGGGATCAGGCTGGTTGCCATGAGTCTTCAGATTAGCCCAGTCTGTTGCGCAATGACCGCCCTGACCTAAGCTTGGGGCAAGGCGAACAATATTTGCGGTATGTCACCCGGAACGATCGCCGCGATGCGCAATCATTAGAGCGTGAATATCAAAAGGAGATGCGCATGCTCATCAGGTCACTGACTCTGGCTACTTTGCTGGCGATTGCCGGCACCTCGTTCGCCGCCGATGGCGACTCACCGCTGGACATGGACAAGGGCAGGGCCCGGCCACTGATCGTCATCGCTCCGAGCACGGTTGATCCGACCTGGGTCAGCCTGAAAAAGTCCCTGGATGAGCCGGCCAACCGCAAGGGCTTCACCGACCGCAACATGGTGCTCTACACCGTACTCAACCTGATGGGCCAGCGCGACGGCAAGGACCTCGGGTCACAAGACACGGCGGCGCTGATCCGCTCGCTCAAGCTGGGTGTCGGCGCCAGGACCAGGGTCATTCTGGTCGGCAAGGACGGCGAAAAGAAACTTGAACAATCGGACGCCATCAAGCTGGAAGATGTTTTCAGCGCTGTCGATCAGCTGCCGGCGGCCGAGAAAGAATTTACCGCGACCGTGGCCGCTCCCGTCACTGAAGCCGAGCCGGCGGCAAAAGGCGCCAAAGGTACAAAACCTGGCAAACCGGCCAAGCCCGCCAAGCCGCCTGAAATGCCGGATGATTGATCCTCTATCTGGCGACGATGGCAGGCTTTTCTGTGGGAGCGAGCTTGCTCGCGATTGCGTCGTAACAGTCGATACAAATGTTGAATGTCAGACCTCCATCCTCGGAGCGCCGCCCGGAGCAAGCTCGCTCCCACAGATGGATCAGCAACTATCGGGCAAGGGCACTCAGTATCTGATGAGCGATCCTGACCCGTTGCGCATTGGGATAATTCTTATTGGCCAGCATCACGATGCCGATGTCCTTCGAAGGCACGTACGCCACGTAAGCACCGAAGCCACCGGTTGAGCCTGTCTTGTTGATCAGCACGTTTTCCGGCTGCGCCTGCGGCGGGTTCAGCCACTGGACTTCATGGGCTTCCATGGCCATCGGCGTGGAGTTGCCGTCCAGCAAGCGATCCAGAGTGATCGGGTATCGATACATCTCCCAGCCCAAGCCCTGGGTCATATCGCCTACGGTGTAGTAACCGCTGTGAGTCAAGGCGATGGCTTGCTGCAACGGCTTTTCCAGGGACGCCGGTTTCATGTTCGCGCCGACATAGCTCAGCAAGTCTGCGGCGCTGGTCTTCACCCCATACGCCTCGGAATCCAGCGCGCCCGGACCCACCCGTACCGGTTTGCCGTCCTTGTTGTAGCCCTGGGCGTAGAGCGCCATCTGATCCTGCGGCACATGCACATAGGTGTGCTGCAAGCCGAGTTTTGGCAGCAGGGTCTTCTCCATCAGGTCATCAAACGGCTGGCCCATGCTGTGGGCGGCGAGGTAGCCGAACAGGCCCAGACTGGGGTTCGAATACAGTCGGTGGCTGCCGGGGGCGTAGAGCGGTTTCCATTGTTTGTAGTAGCCGAGCATTTTGTCGGCCGAATCAGATTCAGCAGGAAATTGCAGGGGTAAACCGCCAGCGCTGTAGGTGCCCAGTTGCAGCACGCTGATGTGGTCGAAAGCACTGCCGCGCAAGGCCGGCAGGACCTGGCTGGTCTTGTCGGTCAGGGACAGCTTGCCGGTGGCCTGGGCGTAGGCGGCGAGGGTGGCGGTGAAGGTTTTGCTGACGGAGCCGATTTCGAACAGGGTGTCTTGTGTGACGGGGTTTCCGGTTTCTACTGAGGCGACGCCATAGTTGAAGTAATGCGCCTGGCCGTTGACGGTGACCGCCACGGCCATGCCGTGGATACCCTCGGCTTGCATTACCGGCTGTACAGCGGCGTTTACCACTGTCTCGACTTGATCCTGTGCAACGCACTGGCCCGCGGCGAATATCGCCATGCAAGCGGCGATGGTTTTCAGCCTTTCCATATTGGTTTCATCCGTCGTTGATTCAGTTGCGCGTCATTTTAGGGGCTCAAGCGCCATGCTCCGAGCGCTTTTTAAAATCGGCCGCCATCAGGCGGCCACGCGCAACCCTTGATTCAACGCACTTGGCGATTCAACGCACCAGGCAAGGCCGCTTGTTGTCGAACTTCCAGCCGGGAATCAGGAACTGCATCGCCACGCTGTCATCCCGCGCCCCCAGGCCCATGCCTTTGTACAACTCGTGAGCCTTGGCGACCTGATCCATATCCAGCTCGACCCCCAGCCCCGGTTTCTGCGGCACCTGCACGCAGCCGTCGACGATTTGCAGCGGGGCCTTGGTCAGGCGCTGGCCATCCTGCCAGATCCAGTGGGTGTCGATGGCGGTGATCTCGCCCGGCGCGGCTGCCGCGACATGGGTGAACATCGCCAGGGAAATGTCGAAGTGGTTGTTAGAGTGCGAACCCCAGGTCAGGCCCCATTCGTGGCACATCTGCGCCACGCGCACCGAACCCTGCATCGTCCAGAAGTGCGGGTCGGCCAGGGGAATATCGACCGACTGCAACTGGATCGCATGGCCCATCTCCCGCCAGTCGGTGGCGATCATGTTGGTCGCGGTTTTCAAACCCGTGGCGCGACGGAATTCGGCCATGACTTCTCGACCCGAGTAACCGTTTTCTGCCCCGCACGGGTCTTCGGCATAGGCCAGCACGCGGTGCTGATCGCGGCACAGGCGGATGGCTTCTTTCAGTGACCAGGCGCCATTCGGGTCGAGGGTGATGCGCGCATCGGGGAAGCGTTCGGCGAGGGCCGTGACCGCTTCGATTTCGGCATCGCCGCTGAGCACGCCGCCCTTGAGCTTGAAGTCCTTGAAGCCATAACGCGCGTGAGCCGCCTCGGCCAGGCGGACCACCGCATCGGCGGTCATGGCTTTCTCGTGCCGCACGCGGAACCAGTCGTTGTCGGCGTCCGGTTCGCTGCGGTAGGTGAGGTCGGTTTCGTTGCGATCACCGACGTAAAACAGATAGCCGAGCATCTTCACTTCATCGCGCTGCTGGCCTTCGCCGAGCAGGGCGGCCACCGGTACGTCCAGGTGCTGACCGAGCAAATCGAGCAATGCGGCTTCCAGGCCGGTGACGGCGTGAATGGTGATGCGCAGATCGAAGGTCTGCAAACCGCGGCCACCGGCATCGCGGTCGGCGAAGGTCTGGCGTACCTGATTAAGGATTTTCTGATAAGTGCCAATCGGGCTGCCGACCACCAGGCTGCGCGCGTCTTCGAGGGTCTGGCGAATGCGCTCGCCCCCCGGCACTTCGCCAACGCCGGTATGGCCGGCGTTGTCCTTGAGGATCACGATGTTGCGGGTGAAAAACGGGCCGTGGGCGCCGCTCAGGTTGAGCAGCATGCCATCGTGGCCGGCGACCGGAACCACTTGCATGCTGGTGATGACCGGGGCTTTTGCGGTGTCTTGTGGGTTCATTTTCCAATCCTTAAAAAGCAGAATTCAGGCGTGGTCGGGAGCGGGTTTGCCCAGCTCCACGGCAGGTGCGGGTTTCGGTGTGTTACGGGCAGCAAACACGATGATGGCGGCGATGATCGAAGTCGCGGCCAGGCCGTACAGCCCGCCCTGAATGGAACCGGTGCGTTCTTCCAACAGGCCGAAAGTGGTCGGCGCAACGAAGCCGCCGAGGTTGCCCACCGAGTTGATCAACGCGATGACGCCAGCGGCAATGCGCGCATCCAGATAGGCCTGGGGAATCGGCCAGAACAGCGACGAGGCCGATTTGAAGCCCAGTGCTGCAAAGCAGATGGCGACAAAGGCGAAGACCGGCCCGCCGGTGGTGGACATGAACATCCCGGCCGCGGCGATCAGCAGGGCAGTGGCGACCCAGGCTTGCTGGTGTTTCCATTTGGCCGACAAGGAAGCGAAGGCGTACATGCCGACAATCGACAGCAACCACGGAATCGAGTTGAACAGCCCGACCTGGACATCGCTCAGATCGCCCATCTTCTTGATGATGCTCGGCAGCCAGAAGGTCGCGGCGTAGATGGTCAGCTGGATAAAGAAGTAGATCAGGCAGAACAGGATGATCTGGCGATCCTTGAGCAGTTTGCCCAGCGACGGCTTGATGGGCGTGGCGGCTTCCCGGGCCAGTTGTTCGTCGTCGATGGCCTTGACCAGTGCGTCCTGCTCTTCGCGGCTCAGCCATTTGGCATCGTGGGGCCTGGAGTCCAGCCAGAACCAGACGAACACGCACAACCCCACCGAAAACATGCCCTCGATGAAGTACATCCACTGCCAGCCGTGCAGGCCCAGCCCTTCGATTTGCAGGAGCAAACCGGACAGGGGGCCTGAGATCAGCGACGCGACCGCCGAGCCACTGAGGAAGATGGCAATCGCCTTGCCTCGCTCCACGCCGGGCAACCAGCGGGTGAAGTAGTAGATCACCCCGGGAAAGAACCCGGCTTCGGCCACGCCCAGCAGAAAACGCAGGATGTAGAAGTGGGTTTCGTTCTGGATGAACGCCATGCCTGCGGCGACCAGGCCCCAGGTCAGCATGATCCGGGTCAGCCAGATGCGTGCGCCGACTTTCTGCAGAAGGATGTTGGAGGGCACCTCGAACAGTGCATAACCGATGAAGAACAGACCGGCACCCAGGCCGTAGGCGGCCGCGCCAATGCCCAGGTCGTGCTCCATGTGGGAGCGGACGAAACCGATGTTCACGCGATCAATGTAATTGACGATGAACATGATGACGAACAGCGGCAAGACGTGTCTTTTGACTTTGGCGATGGCGGACTTCAGCGCTGAATTGGCGTCGTCGTGCATCCCGGAGATGGATGTATTCACTGCGTTTTCTCCCACTCGTTATTTTTATGCGGGGTGAAGCTGGGTGCTGAGTTGTTGCTAGACATCATACAACTAGGTTTTTTGAACTTGCAACCATGTTTGTCCAATGAAATGGCGACAATTCAGAGGTTTTTAATTCTATTGGTAGTGTTGAGTGGCCTTTTAAGCGACTCAATATGGGCTTTTGTGGAATGTTGTCATACAAGTTTGGCGAGATTTTTCGGAATTCCCGCCCGGCGCGGTGCTACGATTCGATAGCCCTGATTTCGGACACGCCCATGCAAGAAGACCTCGAAGCACCTGCCCGCAAGCGCAGCCACAACCTGGCCCATGACCTGGTGGAGAAACTGACCCAGCGCATCCTGCTCGGCCAGATGTTGCCCGGCGACAAGCTGCCGTCGGAAAACACCATCGTTCAGGAGCACGGGGTCAGTCGCACGGTGGTGCGCGAGGCGATCTCGAAGTTGCAGGCCTCGGGGCTGGTGGAAACCCGGCATGGGATTGGCACGTTTGTGATCGAGCGCGCTCCGGAGCAGGGGCTGCGGCTGAATGTCGATACGGCGTTGGGGGTGCGCAGTATTCTGGAGTTGCGCATGGGGCTGGAAACCCAGGCGGCGGCGCTGGCGGCAACTCGCCGCACCGATCTGCAACTGGCGCAGATGCGTGAAGCGCTGGACGACTATCAAAACCTGCTGGCCAACAACGACAGCTGTGTCGAAGCGGACCGGCGTTTTCATCTGCTGATCGCCGAAGCCACCGGTAACGTCTGCTTCACTGAAATCATGCAGCACCTGGGCAGTGCGATGATCCCGCGCACCCGTGTCAATGCAGCCGAGCGTGGTGCGGTGGACTTGAGCAAGCTCGGTCAGTTGGCCAACCTGGAGCACGAGGCGATTCTCAACGCCATCAAACGCCAGGACCCGGACGCGGCGCGGGCGGCGATGTGGCTGCACCTGACCAACAGTCGCGACCGGTTTTCGCCAAGCTGACTGCGATTTGGGTGTTTTGTCAGTGACACCCAGTCATCGTTCTTCGCGAGCAAGCCCGCTCCCACAGGGTTTTATGTTTGCCGCAGCTCTTGAGCACACCTCAGAACCTGTGGGAGCGGGCTTGCTCGCGAAGGCGCCAGCCCAGACAGCAAAAAGCATGGATCAGACCCGAACAACCTGAGCAATGACCACCCGCCGCTCCAGATTCAACGCCAGCACACTCGCCAATACCACCAACCCGCCGACCACGATCATCAGCGTCGGCCGCTCCCCCAGCGCATAAGACGCAATCACCATCGCCGTCGGCGGCGTCAAATACAGCGTCATCGTCGCCCGGCTCAAATCGATATGCGCCAGTACATAGGCCCAGGCCAGGTACGCCAGGGCACTGGGGAATATCCCCAAGGTGAACACGGCGAACTGCACGCGCAGCGGCGCCTGGACGACTTGATCCGCCAGACCGGGCAAGTAGACCAGCAACAGCACCGTCCCGGACCACACCGTGTAACACACCAGCGTCAGCCCGTCGTATCGCCCGGTGTGATGCTTTTGCAGGGCAAAGTAGAGACTCCAGGACACCGCCGCCAGCAGGATCAGCAAGCCGTGGGCATCAATGCTGCCCAAGCCATGATCGCCCGCCACCACAATCATCACGCCAAACAACCCGAGCAGCACACAACCCCAGCGCCACAGGCTCACCTGATCCTTGAACACGAAGCGCGCGATCAGCGTGCTGAACAGCGGCGTGGTCTGGGCCAGGACGCTCGAAGCGCCAGCGCTGACACCCTGTTGTCCGAAGTTGATCGCCACGTGGTGCAGGCTCACGGCAAAGAAGCCCAGGCCGAACATCAGGGGCAGATCTCGCAGGCTCGGCAGGCGAATGCCTTTGAACATCGCGACCACGGCCATGAACACAGAGGCCAGCAGGAAGCGCAGGAGCGCCAGGTGCACCGGGTCATAGGCCTGCAAGCCGATATGGATGCCGGTCGGGGAGTAGCCCCAGCACGCCACGACAAACGCCATGGCCAGAATGATTTTCCAGGGTGAAACGGGGGAGGGTGTGAGCGGCGTCATGGTCGTGCACCTGTGGGTGGATGCACCGAGTATCAGAAAGCCGATCGTTCGCCACAACTGACTTATACTGCGTTAACCGTTCACTATAGGTGATGTATGGAGCTGGCTCAGATTCGCATGTTCAAGACCGTGGCCGATGTCGGCAGCATCGCCCGTGCGGCCGAGCTGTTGCATTGCGTGCCGTCGAACATCACGGCCCGGATCAAGGCCCTGGAGGCCGAACTGGGTGTCGCGCTGTTTTTGCGTGAGGGGCGAGGGCTGCGCATCAGCCCGTCGGGGCAAACCTTCCTGGCCTACGCCTCGAAAATTCTTGCCCTCACCGCCGAGGCCAAGCGCGCGGTCGATCCTTCGGCCGAACCTTCGGGGCCGTTGCGCATCGGAGCCATCGAGTCGTCGGCCACCGGGCGATTGCCGCGCCTGCTGGCGAAATTCCACAAGCGTTTCCCGCAGGTGGCGCTGGAGCTGACCACCGGCTCCTGGGGGCAGTTGCTCGACGACACACTCAACCACAAGCTCGACGGTGCCATTGTGGCGGTGGATGTCGAGCGTTCGCACCTCAAGCGCACGCCGATGTACCGCGAGGACTTGCTGTTGATCGCCTCGACCTCCCTGGGGCCGCTGCGGGACATCAGTGATTTGCAGGACCAGACCGTGTTCATGTGGCCCCAGGGCTGTCCGTACCGGGCGGCGCTGGAGCATTGGTTGTTGCGAAAGGGGCAGGCGCTGCCGATTGTCAGCCTGGCCAGTTATGGCGCGATTGTCGGTTGCGTCAGCGCCGGGGCCGGCGTGGCGCTGGTGCCTAAGGGGATCTTTGACCAATATGCCAAAGGTGCAGGGTGCGCAGGGTTTGAGTTTCCTGAGCTGACCGCCGTCGACAACCTGTTTTACTGGCACGAAAACGCCGGGGTGCACCCGGCGCGTGAGGCGTTTGTGGCGATGCTCCGCGAAGAATTTGCCTGACGCAGTACCTGTGGGAGCGGGCTTGCTCGCGAAAACGGTGTGTCAGGCAACATTGACTTTGAATGTGCCGCCCCCTTCGCGAGCAAGCCCGCTCCCACAGGGGTTACGGCATGTTGATGTCCCGCATAAGCAGGCCAAAACCTAGCTCCACCGCATCCGGTATCGGCAAATACACCGTATGCCCATCCCCCGGCGCAACGTCGATCGCTTCACCCTTGGCGTTCTGCAACTGGTGCAGATCGAAGTGGAAGTTGCCCTTGGGCGTCATCAGCTCCATGTGATCGCCCAGGCCGAAGCGGTTTTTCACCTTGACCTCGGCAAGGCGATCCCGCCGCTGTCCGGTCAGTTCACCGACAAACTGCTGGCGCTCCGACACCGAGCTGCCGTTCTGGTAGTTCTGGTATTCGTCATGCACATGCCGGCGTAGAAAACCTTCGGTGTAGCCGCGCTGGGCGAGGGACTCCAGGTCGGTCATCAGGCCGCGGTCGAAGGCCCGGCCCGCCACCGCATCGTCGATGGCCCGGCGATAAACCTGGGTAGTGCGCGCGCAATAAAAGTGGGATTTGGTCCGGCCTTCGATTTTCAGGGAATGCACGCCCATGTGGGTCAGGCGTTCGACATGCTGCACGGCGCGCAGGTCCTTGGCGTTCATGATGTAAGTGCCGTGTTCGTCTTCGAAGGCGGGCATCTGTTCGCCGGGACGATTGGCTTCCTGCAACAGGAACACCTGCCCGGTGGGCGCGCCGATGCCCAGGGTGGGTTCCGGCTGATACTGCTGCACGATCTCGCCGAGCGGGTTTTCCGTGGCCGGTTGCGCCGAGTATTTCCAGCGGCAGGCGTTGGTGCAGCTGCCCTGATTGGCGTCGCGCCTGTTCATGTAGCCCGACAGCAGGCAACGACCGGAATAGGCCATGCACAACGCGCCGTGCACGAACACCTCCAGTTCCATGGCCGGCACTTGCTCGCGGATCTCGGCGATTTCTTCCAGGGACAGCTCTCGGGACAGGATGATCCGGCTCAAGCCTTGCTGCTGCCAGAACTCGACACTGGCCCAGTTCACCGTATTGGCCTGCACCGAAAGGTGGATCGGCATCTGCGGGTAGTGCCGGCGCACCAGCATGATCAGGCCGGGGTCGGACATGATCAGCGCATCCGGGGCCATGGCGATCACCGGTTCAAGGTCCTTGAGGAAGGTCTTGAGCTTGGCGTTGTGCGGCGCGATGTTGACCACCACGTAGAAGCGCTTGCCCCGGGCCTGGGCCTCGCGAATGCCAAGGGCCAGGTTGGCGTGGTCGAACTCGTTGTTGCGCACCCGCAGGCTGTAGCGCGGCTGGCCGGCGTACACGGCATCGGCACCGTAGGCGAAGGCGTAACGCATGTTTTTCAAGGTGCCGGCGGGGGCGAGCAGTTCTGGCGCGGTGAGGTTCATGGCGGTGTCGGTCGCAAAAGCCGCACAGGGTAAATGCCCTGTGCCAAGGGTTTATTGACCTGGATCTATGCCTGATCAACAAACCGATGGCACTCGCGCGAGCCGTGACGGACTAAACATCAAGGCGAAAGTTTTTCGTCCTGACTGGCTGGCACGGATCGGACATGAACGAAACGACCCCACAAGACAAATCGCTGACGGTATTGCTGGTGCTGGTGAGTGCTGCCTTCATCTGGATCCTGCTGCCGTTTTACGGCGCGGCGTTCTGGGCGGTGATCCTGGGCATCCTCTTTGCGCCACTGCAGGGCCGGCTGCAAGTGAAGTTCGGCTGGCAACGCAACCTCACGTCGCTGTGCACATTGAGCATTTGCCTGGTGATTGCGATTCTGCCGGTAATCATCATCAGCGCCTTGCTGGTTCAGGAGGGCGCGTCACTCTACAAAAGCGTCGAGAGCGGCGAACTCGACATTGCCGGGTATGTGTCGCAGTTCAAGCACAGCCTGCCGCCGTATTTCCAGCATCTGCTGGATCGCTTCGGCATGGGCGAGTTGAACGGGCTGCGCGAGAAAATCGTCAAGAGCGCGATGACCGGCGGGCAGGCGCTGGCCTCTAAGGCGTTCAGTTTCGGCCAGGGCACGTTCGAGTTCATCGTCAGCTTTTTCATCATGCTGTACCTGCTGTTTTTCTTCCTGCGTGACGGTGCGGAACTGGCGCGCAAGGTGCGTGCGGCGGTGCCGTTGCAGGAACAGCAGAAACGCCGTTTGCAGCTCAAGTTCAATCGTGTGGTGCGGGCCACGGTGAAAGGCAACCTGCTGGTGGCCGTCACCCAAGGCGCGCTGGGCGGTCTGATTTTCTGGTTTCTGGACGTTCCCAGCGTGTTGCTCTGGGCGGTGTTGATGGCGTTTCTGTCGTTGCTGCCGGCGGTGGGGGCGGGAATAGTCTGGGTGCCGGTGGCGGCGTTTTTCCTGCTCACCGGAGCGATCTGGCAGGGCGTGGTACTGGTATTGTTCGGGGTCTTGGTGATCGGTCTGGTGGACAACCTGCTCCGGCCATTGCTGGTGGGCAAGGACACCAGGATGCCGGACTACATGATCCTGATCTCGACCCTGGGCGGCCTGGCGATTTTCGGGCTGAACGGTTTTGTCATCGGCCCGTTGATCGCGGCCCTGTTCATGTCGAGCTGGGACATTTTCATCGAAACCAAACCGCGGGTGCAGCTGCCTTAGGCGCTGAACCTGCCGGACTGGCCGCTGCCGATGCGTTGCGACAGCTCACGGGCGGCGGGCAGCGAAGTGAGCGGGCCGCTGATCTGTACGCCGTCCTGCACCAGGTACCAGCAGGCGAGCATGCCCAGCTCTCTGAGCTGTGCGGGGACGGCGCTGCCGATAACGGACATGATCTGAACCTTGGACATGAAAAGTACCTCCATCAATCTGTGGAGTTACTTTAAGGTCCGGGTACCTTGAGGGGTAATCAACGTTTTCGATAGTGGTCATTGATGCCAGAGGGGGTAATTGACCGTTGGTCGGTCAGCTGACCACCTGATCGAGCATATGAACCACTTCCTGCTCGTTGAGCAGGCCCTTGCGCACCAGGCTTTGCGTCAGCAGCGAGAGAAACTTGGCGCTGCGATGACCTTCCAGGTGCTTGAGTTCGGTCAGTGCGTTGTAGACCTTGCTGGAGGTGCACAGACCGACAATGCGGTGCGGGTTTTGCGTTGGCATGTGGTCGTCCTTGTTGTTATGAACCTGTTTTCGACGGACAGCACCGAGCTTGCGGAACTGACATGACAAAAATATGACCGTTTTGTGCCGCAGGGCAGAAATCGGGTCGAGTCCATCTTGCCTGTTTCTGCCACGGACACTGTCCCGATAGCGACCTTGGCGAGATTTATCCAGACCTTGACCGACAATTGGATATAAAAAAGCCCCGCTGTTTCAGCGGGGCCGGTTGAGTCTGTTACCAGCGACCGTAATGTCGGCCGTAGTAGCCGCGTGGCGGGCCGTAGTAACCACGGGGTGGTCCGTAGTAAACCGGGGCCGGGCGGTAGTAGATCGGTTGTTGCACGTAGACCGGGGCCGGTTGGTAGTAAACCGGAGGCGGTGGTGCGTAATAAACCGGCGCGGGCTGGTAGTAGACCGGTTGCGGCGCGACATAGACCGGGCGGTTGGCGTTGATCAGAGCCGAGCCGACGATGGCAGTACCGACGATCGCTCCAAATACCGCCGCGTCATTACCATGCCCGGCTTGCGCCTGACCTGCGATAGCGAGGGCGCCGATCAGCAAGGCTACTGTGGGGACTTTACGGATCATGATAGTACCTCGGCTCTTCAACCCGGCGCTTGTGTCTGCAATAGACCCAAGGATTGTCGCGGGGATACTTCTAAGACAGCGTTTTTCTGAAAAACAGCACGGCCGCGAGGTAAATTTTGTGTAAGGTCTGTACCGACTTTCTTACCGACCCGTGTAGGCCCGTGCGAACACACTTACATGATCGATCAGAACCCGATGGAGGGCTAATCCCGTCCATCTGAAAAGTGCATTTGAAGGAGCTTGCCCATGCAGATGAACCCCAACAAAGACACCCAGTTGTGCATGTCCCTTTCAGGACGCCCCGGGAACTTTGGCCTGCGTTTTCACAATCATCTGTATGAACAACTGGGCCTGAATTTTTACTACAAGGCCTTTGCCAGCCAGGACCTGACGGGTGCTGTTGCCGGCATTCGCGCCCTGCGGATTCGTGGTTGTGGCGTGTCGATGCCGTTCAAGGAAGCCTGCATTGCCCTGGTGGATGAACTCGACGCATCTGCCGCCGCCATTCAATCGATCAACACCATCGTCAACACCGACGGGCATCTCAAGGCCTACAACACCGACTACATCGCCGTTGCCCAGTTGCTGGAAAAACACCAGGTGCCCAAGGACTCGACCTTTGCCTTGCGCGGCAGCGGCGGCATGGCCAAGGCCGTGGCGAGTGCCTTGCGCGATGGCGGCTATGAAAACGGCCTGATCGTGGCCCGCAACGAGCGCGCCGGGCAGGCGCTGGCGCAGTCTTTGGGGTATGAGTGGCAGGCCGAGCTGGGGAGGCGTCGCCCGCAGATGCTGGTCAACGTCACCCCGATCGGCATGACGGGAGGACCGGAGGCCGATCAACTGGCCTTTGAGCCTGATGTGATCGAAAAAGCGGAAACTGTGTTCGATGTGGTGGCGATACCCTCGGAAACACCGCTGATCGTGCGTGCCCGTGCCGAAGGCAAACGGGTCATCACCGGGCTGGAAGTGATCGCGATCCAGGCACTGGAGCAATTTGTGCTCTATACCGGTGTACGGCCGACGGACGAGCAATTCCAGAAGGCCGTAGCGTTTGCCCGCAGCTAGGAGGTGTCCATGCATCCCCCCATTCTCAATCTGGATTCGGTCGAACTTGAGCCGCTACCCGAAGCGTTTGCGCCGACCGGTGAAACCGCCGGTCGCTATCAACAGCGCCAGGCCCGTGTCGGTCAGCAACTGGGGGCGCAAAAGCTGGGTTATCGCCTGTATGTGCTGGAGCCGGGCATGCGCGGCAGCCCGCTCCACAGTCATCGGGTCAATGAGGAAATGTTCTACGTGGTGGCCGGGGAAGGGCAGGTTCGCCTGGGATCCGAACGCTTTCCAATCCGTGCCGGTGATGTGATCGCCTGTCCACCGGGCGGGCCTGAAAAGGCCCATCAGATCATCAATACCAGTAACGGCGAGTTGCGCTACCTGGCCGTCAGCACCCAGCAATCACCGGAAATCTGTGAATACCCGGATTCCGGTAAATACGCCGTGATGGATGACTTCAAGGTGGATGCCGAGGGTAATGCGTCAGGCTTTGTTGCGGTGGCCCGGCAGGCGGACGGGGTGGATTACTGGGACGGCGAGTAACCACAGGCACCGTCAAACCACTGTAGGAGCGAACCTGCTCGCGATGGACGTCAACGATGACGCGTGCTGTCTGAATGAGCGCGTCGTCTGGACGTTTTTCGCGAGCAGGCTCGCTCCTACAAGTCTTGTGTCAATCACACATGTCCGTCGGTCCACGATCCATTGTGGGAGTGTTGTGTCAGGTAAACATCCAGGTTATTCGAGCCGGGCAAGTCTTTCTTCCAGCGCCGCAATTCGCGCTTCCAGTTCTTCGATCCGTTCAACCGAAACCCCGCTGCCGCCACGCTCGGCCGGGTTTTGCCGTGCCGCCATGATCGCTTCGATATCCGCCGGGTCGCCCAGGGCGTGGGTGTAGCGGTCTTCGCGCTGGCCGGCCTGACGCGGAATCAGCACGGCCAGACCCCGGGCAATCAGGCGTTCGAGTTGATGCACCACCTGTTCGGTGTCTTCGAATTCATGCATGCGGCCGCTGCGGGTTAGCAGTTCATTGACGGTCTGCGGGCCGCGCAGAAACATCAGCCCGGTCAGGATGACCTGCGCCGGTACCAGTTCCAGGGCCTTGTCGACCTTGTGTTCCCAGCGGTCGGCGCGGCTGCCCATCACCAGTCTGGCGAAGCCGCGTCCTTCGAGGGCGCGCAGGCTCTGACCGACCTGGCCCGGCGTCAGGTTCATCACTGGCTCGCGGCTGGTTTTCTGGTTGCAGGCAATCACCAGGGCATTGAGGGTCAGGGGATAGGTTTCCGGGCTGGTGGCCTGTTTCTCGATCAACGAACCCAGAATGCGGATTTCCGTGCTGCTGAGCCGTGGCTCGTCGAAAGTCGTCTCTTGCTCAGTGCTCATGGTTCTGCATCCTTAGCCGATTCATGTTTTTCACTTGCGTAGGCGCACTTTGACATCGCCCGTTCGGACTAGGCAAGGCTAACGATTCTGCCGCGTCCGGGCGGCGCCAAACTTCATGCTCAAAGGGGTGTTGCGCCACGCGCGCCCCGCCAAACGAGCAGAAGGCGCCGCGATGGAGTTTGCATTCAGCGACGAACAGGAAATGATCCGCGCATCGGCCGAGGGTTTCCTCGCCGATGTCTCGGATTCTGCCGCCGTGCGCGCGGCAATGGTCAGCGAACGGGGTTTCGACGAAGCCCTCTGGCAGCGTCTGTGCCAGGAAATGTACTGGCCGGCCATTCATATCCCCGAAACCTATGGCGGCCTGGGCCTCGGCTTTGTCGAGCTGACGATCCTGCTGGAACAGATGGGCCGGCGTTTGCTGTGCTCGCCATTTTTCGCCACCGCCTGCATGGCCACCCCTGCGCTGTTGCTGGCGGCCAATGATGAACAGAAGCAGCGCTGGTTGCCGTCGATTGCCGATGGCAGCGTGACCGCGACCCTGGCGTTCAGCAGTGCCAACGGCTGGTCCGCCGACGATGTCCAGGCAACGGTGGTGGCTGAGGGCGACGGGTTCGTCCTCGACGGCACCCTCAAGCATGTACTCGATGGCCATGGCGCTGACCTGTTGATCATTGCCGCACGGCAACCCGGAACCACTGGCGAAAAGGGCATCAGCCTGTTTGCCGTGAACGCCGTATGCGCAGGTATCGAACGGCAAATGCTGCCGACCATGGACCAGACCCGGCGCCAGGCGCGGATCCAGCTCAAGGGCCTGTACCTTGAAGCCGACTGCCTGCTGGGTGAGCTCGGGAACGGCTGGTCGCACCTTGAGCGAGTCCTGCAACTGGCCTGCATCGGCCTGGCTGCCGAGCAGACCGGCGGCGCGCAGCAGGTGCTCGACCTCAGCGTGGCCTACATGCAGGAGCGCCAGCAGTTCGGTCGCCCGATTGCCAGTTTCCAGGCCCTCAAACACCGTGCCGCCGACATGATGCTGCAAGTCGAATGCGCCCGTTCGGCCAGTTATTACGCCGCGTGCGTGGCCCAGGAAGTCCTCGATCCCCAGGGTGATCCGCAGGTCGCGGCCGAACTGCCACTGGCGGCGGCGCTGGCCAAGGCGCAGTGCTCCGAGACCTACTTCTCTTGCGCGTCCGAATCGATCCAGCTACACGGCGGCGTCGGTTTCACCTGGGAGTACGACCCGCACCTCTACTTCAAGCGCGCCCGCGCCAGCGAGAGCTTCCTCGGGCTACCGGCCTGGCATCGCGAGCGCATTGCTTCGGTGATTCTGGGAGAGCAGCCATGAAAATCAGTTTCAGCGAGCAGGACGAACGCTTCCGTCGGGAAGTCGCCGACTGGATGAGCGCCAACCTCTGCGGCGAATTCGAAGCCCTGCGTTTTCGCGGTGGTCCAGGCGATGAGCACATGTTTCCCGAAGAGCGCAAAGCCTGGGAGCGCAAGCTTGCCGAAGGCGGCTGGACCTGCGTCGGCTGGGCGCCGGAGCATGGCGGGCGCGGCCTGTCGATCACCCAGCAGGTGATCTTCAACGAAGAGTACGCCCGCGCCGGTGGCCCCGGCCGCATGGGGCATATCGGCGAAGGGCTGGCCGGGCCGACCATCGCCGCATTCGGCACGGTCGAACAGCAACAGCGTTTTTTGCCGGGGATCGTCAGCGGTACGTCGTTCTGGTGCCAGGGCTATTCAGAGCCGGGCGCCGGTTCCGACCTGGCCAACGTCAAGACCCGCGCAACGCTGGACGAAGCCACCGGCAGTTGGATCATCAATGGCCAGAAAGTCTGGACCTCCCTGGCCCACGAATCGGACTGGTGCTTTGTCATCGCCCGCACCGAACCGGGTAGCGTCGGCCATCGCGGTCTGTCGTTCCTGCTGGTGCCCATGGCCCAGACAGAAATAACCGTGCGACCCATCGAGCAACTCACCGGCACCTCGGAATTCAACGAAGTGTTCTTCGACGATGCCCGCACCGACGCCACCAATATCATTGGCGCGCCGGGCGAAGGCTGGAAGATCGCCATGGCGCTGCTGGGCTTCGAGCGGGGTGTGTCGACCCTCGGCCAGCAGATGCAGTTCCAGAACGAACTCAACGAAATCATCGCCATCGCCAAGTCCAATGGCGCCGACCGCGATCCGATCCTGCGTCAGCGCCTGGCCGAGGCCTGGAGCGGGCTGCGGATCATGCGCTACAACTCGCTGCGCATGCTCTCGGGTAGCCAGGACGGTTCGCTGCGCAAAGAGGCGACCATCTACAAGCTGTTCTGGTCGACCTGGCACGCCAGCCTCGGCAAGTTGGCGATGGACGTCCTCGGCGCCGAGGCGGAATTGCTCGAAGCCGCGCCTTACCAGTTGACCCGTTTGCAGTCGCTGTACCTGTTCAGCCGCGCCGACACCCTGTACGGCGGCAGCAACGAAATCCAGCGCAACATCATCGCCGAGCGTGCCTTGGGCATGCCCAAAGAGCCGCGTCCGCGCGCCTGAAAGGAGAGAGTTCATGTCTGTACCTCAATATGTTGAAGGTCGCGGCCTGCTGCGCGGCAAGTCGGTGCTGATCACCGCCGCCGCAGGCGCCGGGATCGGTTTTTCCGCCGCCGTGCGTGCCGCCGAAGAAGGCTGCCGTGCGCTGATGATCAGCGATATCCATGAAGGCCGGTTGGCCGAAGCGGTGCTGAAAATCCGCGAAACCACCGGGCTGCAACACGTGTTCGGCCAGGTCTGCAACGTTGCCGACGAAGCCCAGGTACAGCAGCTGATCGCCTGCGCCGAGCGTGACCTGCAAGGCGTCGACGTGTTGATCAACAACGCCGGGCTTGGCGGCTCGCGGTTGCTGGTGGACATGGCCGATGAAGAGTGGAATCGGGTCATCGACGTGACGCTCACCGGCACCATGCGCATGACCCGCGCCATGCTGCCGAAAATGATGGAGCGGCGTGCCGGAGTGATCGTCAACAACGCCTCGGTGCTGGGCTGGCGCGCGCAGAAAGAACAGGCGCACTACGCCGCCGCCAAGGCTGGCGTGATGGCGCTGACCCGCTGCGCAGCGGTTGAGGCGGCTGACTACGGCATCCGCATCAACGCGGTCAGCCCGAGCATTGCCCTGCACGATTTCCTGCGCAAATCCGCGCCCCAGGCAGTGCTCGATCAACTGGCCGCCAACGAAGCGTTCGGCCGCGCCGCCGAAGTCTGGGAGGTGGCCAACGTGATGATGTTCCTGGCCAGCGACTACAGCTCCTACATGACCGGCGAAGTGTTGTCGGTGTCGAGCCAGAGGGCGTGACCATGCCACGTATTTTCGACACGCCGATGGCCTTGTTCGACGCCGTGGGCCAGGAGCTCGGTGTCAGCGAATGGCTGCTGCTGGGTCAGGACCGAATCAATCTGTTTGCCGACGCCACCGGCGATCACCAGTGGATTCACGTCGATCCGCTCAAGGCCGCCAACGGCCCGTTTGGCGCCTGCATTGCCCACGGCTACCTGAGCCTGTCGCTGGTCAATCTGTTCTTGCCGCAGATCGTCGAGGTCCGTGGCCTGGCCATGGGCGTCAATTACGGCTGTGAGCGGGTGCGCTTCCCCTCGGTGGTGCGCGTCGGCTCGCGGGTGCGCGGCAGTGCGCAACTGATCGCGGTCGAGGAAGTGAAGGGCGGCGTACAGGCGACCATCCGCGTCAGCGTCGAAATCGATGGCGAGGAGCGTCCCGGCTGCGTGGTCGACACCATCAGTCGTTATTACCCGGCCTGACCTTCAACAGCATTTTCGAGGAATCCAGCATGAAAGAAGCCGTCATCGTTTCCACCGCCCGCACTCCGATCGGCAAAGCCTTTCGCGGTGCGTTCAATGACACCGAAGCGCCGCAACTGGGCGGACATGTGGTGCGCGAAGCCGTGCGCCGTGCCGGTATCGAACCGGGTGAAGTGGACGACGTGATCATCGGCGCCGCCGCGCAGCAGGGTACGCAGTCCTACAACCTGGGGCGCCTGTGTGCGATTGCCGGTGGCTTGCCGGCATCGGTTGCCGGGATGGCCGTCGAGCGCCAGTGCTCGTCGGGCCTGATGAGTATCGCCATGGCCGCCAAGGGCATCATGTGCGACGAAATCGACATCGCCGTGGCCGGTGGCCTGGAGTCGATTTCCCTGGTGCAGAACAAGCACAAGAACCTGTATCGCAATCAGTCGGGTTCGGTGATCGAGCTGGACCCGCACGCCTATATCCCGATGATCGAAACCGCCGAAATTGTCTCCGCGCGCTACGGCATCTCCCGCGACGAGCAGGACGAATACAGCTACCAGAGCCAACTGCGTACCGCACAGGCCCAGAGCGCCGGACGCTTCGACCGGGAGCTCGCGCCGCTGACCAGCCGCAAGGCACTGTTCGACAAGGCCACCGGCGAAACCAGTTATGAAACCGTCACCTTGCTGCGCGATGAGTGCAACCGCATCGACACCACTCTCCAGAGCCTGAAGGCGCTGGAGCCAGTGTGGCCGGGCGGTCAGTGGAGCGACAAGGGTCGTTTCATCACCGCCGGCAACGCCTCGCAGTTGTCCGACGGTGCGTCGGCCTCGGTGTTGATGAGCGCGAAAATGGCCGAGAAACGTGGCCTGGAACCGCTGGGGATCTATCGCGGCATGGCCGTCGCCGGCTGCAATTCCGACGAGATGGGCATCGGTCCGATCTACGCGATTCCGAAACTGCTCAAGCGTCATGGCCTGACCATGGACCACATCGGCCTCTGGGAGTTGAACGAAGCGTTCGCCTGCCAGGTGCTGTACTGCCGCGACACCCTGGGCATTCCGGCCGAGCGCCTGAACGTCAACGGCGGGGCGATCGCCATCGGCCATCCGTTCGGCATGTCCGGGGCGCGGATGGTTGGCCACGCGTTGGTCGAAGGCCAGCGTCGCGGTTTACGTTACGTGGTGGTGAGCATGTGCATCGGTGGCGGCATGGGCGCTGCTGCTTTGTTCGAGGTGGTCTGAATGATCAGCGCACAACATATCCAGACGACAATGGCGCGTTACGTGGAATTGGTGGATGCCGGCGACATCGACGGCATCCTCGCGCTCTACGCCAAAGACGCCACCGTTGAAGACCCGGTCGGCCAGGCGCCGTTGCAGGGCATCGACGCCATCGCGCGCTTTTACCGTGAAGGACTGGGGGCAATGAAGGTCTGCGCGACCCGGACCGGCCCGGTGCGTGCGACGCTCAACGGTTGCGGCGCGATGCCGTTCCGGGTCGACATGGAGTGGGGCGGGCAACCGTGCTCGCTGCATGTGATCGACGTGATGGAATTCGATACCGACGGCAAGGTCCGCTCGATGAAAGCCTACTGGAGTGAAGTTAACGTAATCGCGCGAGGTGCAGCATGAACCTGGAGCAGCGGATCGCCCGCCTGGAAGCGCTGGAGGATATTCGCCAGCTCAAGCATCGCTACCTCAACGCCTGCGATCTCAAGCAGGTCGAGGTGATTGCCGACTGCTTCGCCGAAGGTGAAGTGCTGATCGATTACGGCCCGCTGGGGATCTTTCGTGAGCGCAACAGTTTTGTCGCGCTGTACCGCGAACTGGCCTGTCATGAGCGGGTGATCGACCTGCATCACGGCGCCAACCCGGAAATCGATGTGCTAAGCGAAGATGAAGCCCAGGGCCGTTGGGCTCTGTGGTATTTCAACCTGGATGGTGAGAGCGGGGCGACGCGGCAGTTGGGTGGGTTCTATCAGGACCGTTATCAGCGTATCGCCGGACAATGGAAGATCGTCGCCACCCGCTTTACCGCTCACTCGGAAGTGGCGCGTTCCTGAAGGTTGCTCACTCCAGAGGTGGCCCCTGTAGGCACGAGCCTGCTCGCGATGGCGGCATGTCAGGCAACATCAATGTTGAATGTGCCGACCTCATCGCGAGCAAGCTCGCTCCCACAGTTTTTGTGTTGACGCCGGCATTGCGAGCACCCCCAATCTCCTGTGGGAGCGGGCTTGCTCGCGAAGGCGGCATGTCAGGCAACATCAATGTTGAATGTGCCGACCTCATCGCGAGCAAGCTCGCTCCCACAGTTTTTGTGGTGACGCCGGCATTGCGAGTACACCTTAATCCCCTGTGGGAGCGAGCTTGATCGCGATGGCGGTGTATCAGGCAGCATTGATATTGGATGTGCTGACAGCCATATCCGGATTCTGCGTTCGGCCGGTTTCGTAGTAGGCCTTGAGGTTCTCGGCAATCTGCCGAACGACCTTGTTGAAGGCCTTGGCCAGCAACCCTTCAATCAGCTTGCCACCGCGCAGGCTGTAACTCATTTGCAGAGTGATGCGGGTCGCGTTGCCTTCGGCTTGCAAGGCATAACTGAAACTCGCCTGGCGAAACGGAAAGGGCGAGTCATTGCCGCCCTTGTGCAACCGCAGCACGAACCCCGTGCCTTCCTGCCACTGCACCACGCTTTCATCCAGATACTGACCGCCCTTGCGCAACACCCGGCGACTGGCGCCGATACCTTCCGTTGCGCCAGGATGAAACTGGCAACCGGTCAGGCCTGGTACGTAGTGCGGGGCAAGGCTCAGGTCGCGTAGTCTGGTCCAGGCGGCTTGTCGCGTGAGGTTCAGCACAACGCTGTGGCTGGCTACGGGCATGTCGAAAGTCCTCTTATGGATGGGATTGAGCCGCATCGAGAAATGCCGGGCGTTCGCCCGCGCCATGCACCGCGATGTCCGTGCCGCTGACGTAACGGGCCAATGTCGATGCCAAGTACAGGCAGGTATCGCCAATATCCTCCGGGGTCGCCAGGCGTTGCAACGGAATGGTCGCCGCCACCCTGGCAATGCCCGCGTCGTCACCATAATGCATGGCCGCCTGCTCGGTGAGAATCAGTCCGGCGGTCACGGCGTTGACCCGCACCTTGGGCGCCCATTCCACCGCCAGCGAGGTCGTCAGGTTGAGCAAGCCGGCCTTGGCCGCACCATAAGCGGCGGTGCCGGGGGAAGGGCGGGTGGCGCTGACGCTGCAGATGTTGATGATCGCGCCACCGTCGGCCTGGGCCTGCATCACCTGGTTGGCCTGCTGGCACAGGTTCAGTGGCGCAATCAGGTTCAGGCGGATGATTGCCTCGCTGAAGCGCGGCGAAGCCGTGGCGGCGTCGGCATTCGGCGAACCGCCGGCGTTGTTGACCAGCACATCAAGGCGGCCGAAGCGCTCGACGATCTGCGTAATCAAGCGCCCGGACTGCTCGACATCCCGCAGGTCGCAGGCCACGAACACCGCCTCGCGCCCGGCGCTGGCCGGCAAGGTTTGTGGTGCTTCGCGACCGCAAATCACCACCTCGGCGCCACAGTCCAGAAAGCGCTGGCTGATGCCGCGACCCACACCTTTGCCACCTCCGGTGACCAGTACCACTTTGCCGCGAAAGTCCATTGGATCAAGCATGGGGTGTCTCGTTCTGTCGCTCGGGAATGTAACCGATGCTAGGTCTGCAACCCCGGCAGGCCAACGTCCAAAGGGACTAGAGATTGTCTGTAGGAGCGAGCCTGCTCGCGATGGACCTGAGAACACCGCGGGGTGTCAGGTATCCAGCGTCATCGTTGGCGATCATCGCGAGCGAGCTCGCTCCTACACAGTGCAGGTGCGTAGTCCTGTCGGACGATGTTGATTGTCCGGGCCCTCGGAATAATCCGGCGACAACAACAGGCCGGGAGGACACCTTATGGGCGCTTCAGCGCAAGGGCACTTCGTTACGCTGCCGGATGGTTTGCAGCTGCACTACAAAGACACCGGCAACGGCGAACCGGTGATTTTCATCCATGGCAGCGGGCCGGGCGCCAGCGGTCACAGCAACTTCAAGCAGAACTACCCGCTGTTCGCCGAAGCCGGTTACCGGGTGATCGTCCCGGATTTGCCCGGCTACGGCGCTTCGGACAAGCCCGACACCCTCTACACCCTGGACTTCTTTGTCGCCGCCCTCAGCGGTTTGCTCGATGCCCTCGACATCCAGCGTTGCGTGCTGGTCGGCAACTCCCTGGGCGGCGCGATCGCGATCAAACTGGCCCTCGACCAACCGCAGCGTATCAGCCGTCTGGTGCTGATGGCGCCCGGTGGCCTGATGGAAAAAGAACAGTATTACCTGCAGATGGAAGGCATCCAGAAAATGGGCGCGGCTTTCGCCAAGGGTGAGCTGAACGATGCGGCGGGCATGCGTCGCCTGTTGGCCCTGCAACTGTTCGACGAAACCCTGATCAGCGACGAAACGGTCAACGAGCGCGTGGCCGTGGTGCAACAGCAACCGGTGTGCGTGCTGTCGACCATGCAGGTGCCGAACATGACGTCGCGCCTGGGTGAATTGCAGTGCCCGATCCTCGGTTTCTGGGGCATGAACGACAAGTTCTGCCCGTCCTCCGGTGCCCAGACCATGCTTGAACACTGCACCCAAATACGTTTCGTGATGCTCAGCGAGTGCGGGCATTGGGTCCAGGTCGAGCACCGTGACTTTTTCAACCGTCAGTGCCTGGCGTTTTTTCAGGAGGCCCGTGGATGAGCGTGCAATTGCGCCGTGAGTTCGGCGAAGAGCTTTATCAGGCGCTGCTCAGCGGCTCCACCCTGGCGCCGCTGACCGAGCGCTGGCCGTCGATCAGCATCGAAGACGCCTATCACATTTCCCTGTACGCCATTGAGCGTCGGGTGGCGGCCGGTGACCAGATCGTCGGCAAGAAAATCGGCGTGACCTCGGCGGCGGTCCAGCAAATGCTTAACGTGCATCAGCCGGATTTCGGCTTCATCACGCGGCAGATGTCGTTCGATGACGATGCGCAAATTTCCCTGTCCGCCAACAAACTGATCCAGCCCCGTGCCGAGGGCGAGATCGCCTTCAAGCTCAAGCATGACCTGGTCGGCCCCGGCATCACCGAAGCCGACGTGCTGGCCGCCACCGAATACGTGATGCCGTGTTTCGAGATCGTCGACTCGCGGATTCACGACTGGCGTATCCGCATCCAGGACACGGTCGCAGACAACGCTTCTTGCGGAGTGTTTGTGTTGGGCGACAGCAAGGTGGATCCGCGCGAACTGGACCTGCCGAATTTGCGCATGCGTGTGTTCAAAAACGCAGAGCCCCTGAGTGAAGGCCTGGGTTCGGCGGTGCAGGGCAACCCGTTGACGGCGGTGGCGTGGCTGGCCAATACCCTGGGCGCCTTCGGCATTCCGTTCAAGGCCGGGGAAATCATCCTGTCCGGCTCGCTGGTACCGCTGGAACCGGCCCGTGCCGGCGACCGTTTTGAACTGACCATTGATGGCCTGGGCAGTGCCCGGGTGTCTTTCTGCGCCTGACTTTTGGAGTTTGACCCCATGAGCAAAAAACTCAGAGCGGCCATTATCGGCCCGGGCAACATCGGCACCGATCTGCTGATGAAAATGTGCCGATCGCAATGGATCGAGCCGGTGTGGATGGTTGGCGTCGACCCTGAATCCGAAGGCCTGAAACGTGCCCGGGAAATGGGCATCAAAACCACCGCCGGTGGTGTCGATGGCTTGCTGCCTCACGTCCTCGACGATGACATTCGCATTGCCTTCGATGCCACATCGGCCTACGTGCATGCGGAAAACAGCCGCAAGCTCAACGAACTCGGGGTGATCATGATCGACCTCACGCCGGCGGCCATCGGTCCGTACTGCGTGCCGCCGGTCAACCTCAAGGAGCACGCGTCGAGCCTGGCGATGAACGTCAACATGGTCACTTGCGGTGGCCAGGCGACCATCCCGATGGTGGCGGCGGTGTCGCGGGTGCAGCCAGTGAGCTACGGCGAAATCGTCGCCACGGTCTCTTCCGGTTCGGTGGGCCCGGGCACGCGGCAGAACATCGACGAGTTCACCCGAACCACCGCTGGTGCGGTGGAGAAGATCGGCGGCGCCCGACGCGGCAAGGCGATCATCGTGATCAACCCGGCCGAGCCGCCGCTGATGATGCGCGACACCATCCATTGCCTGACCGATGACGAGCCGAACCAGGATGCAATCCGCACCTCGGTGCTGGACATGGTCCGTGAAGTGCAGCGCTATGTGCCCGGCTACAAGCTGATCAACGGGCCGGTGTTCGACGGGCGCAAGGTGTCGATTTTCATCGAGGTCGAAGGCCTCGGCGATTTCCTGCCCAAGTCCGCCGGCAACCTCGACATCATGACCGCCGCCGGTTTGCGCACGGCCGAGATGTTCGCCGAAGAAGCCCACAAGGGCACCCTGCAATTGCCTGCCCGTTGAGTGGAGAATCGCTATGAATTTGCAAGGTAAGAGCGTCCGTCTGCATGACATGAGCCTGCGCGACGGCATGCACGCCAAACAGCACCAGATCAGTATCGAACAAATGGTCTCGGTGGCCACCGGTCTCGATGCGGCCGGTGTGCCGCTGATCGAAATCACCCACGGCGATGGCCTGGGCGGTGCTTCGCTGAACTACGGTTTCCCGGCCCACAGCGACGAGGAATACTTCTCTGCGGTGATTCCGAAGATGAAACAGGCCAAGGTTTCGGCCCTGTTGTTGCCGGGGATCGGTACCCTCGACCACCTGAAAATGGCCCACGAACACGGCGTATCGACCATTCGTGTGGCGACCCACTGCACCGAGGCGGACGTGTCCGGCCAGCACATCGGCATGTCGGCGAAGATGGGCCTGGACACCGTTGGCTTCCTGATGATGGCGCACATGGTCAGCCCGGAAAAACTGCTGGAGCAGGCGCGGTTGATGGAAAGCTACGGCGCCAATTGCATCTATTGCACTGACTCGGCCGGCTACATGCTGCCCGATGAAGTGACGCAAAAGATCGGGGCCCTGCGTGCGGGACTGAACGCCGGGACCGAAGTCGGTTTCCACGGCCACCACAACATGGGCATGGCCATCGCCAACTCCCTGGCTGCCATCGAGGCCGGTGCTGCACGGATCGACGGCTCGGTCGCGGGTCTTGGCGCGGGGGCGGGCAATACGCCGCTGGAAGTGTTCGTCGCGGTGCTGGAGCGCATGGGCGTCAACAGTGGCGTCGACCTGTACAAGATCATGGACGTGGCCGAAGACCTGGTGGTGCCGATGATGGACCAGCCGATCCGCCTCGACCGCGATGCCCTGACACTCGGTTACGCCGGGGTCTACAGCTCGTTCCTGTTGTTCGCCAAACGTGCCGAGCAGAAGTACGGCATCGCTGCTCGCGAACTGCTGGTGGAGCTGGGACGACGTGGCACGGTGGGCGGTCAGGAAGACATGATCGAAGACCTGGCGTTGACCCTGTCGCGGGCCAGGGGTGTACTGCCGACCTGATTAATGCGGCAACGAAAAAACCACCGATCCGGTGGTTTTTTTATGGCCGGTGGAAACCGTGCTCAAGGCAGCAGATTGCGCACCACGGGCGGGTAGCAGTTGATGGCCGAGCTCGAACAGCTGAAGTAAGCCGTGGTCGGTCGGTAGGCTTCGTTCTTGAACAGCTGGCACAGACTGGTGGAAGCACCCGCACAGAGGATGATGAACAGAGCACAAGTCGTTTTGCGCATGATGGGTCTCGACACGGTTTTATTGTTGTAGAGACAGGTTATGGCGGCGGCGCGCGAGTGGCTTCGTCCGAATGGACTAGTTGATGACTTGAGAACTGCGAAACCCCCTGTGGGAGCGGGCTTGCTCGCGAAAGCGGAGTGTCAGGCGATGGAGATGTCGGCTGTGCCGGCCTCTTCGCGAGCAAGCCCGCTCCCACAGGTATTGTGTGGTGTCAGACCCGTCGGGCGAGGGCGCCTATTGCCATGAACAGCGCCGCAATCGCCCTGGCCTCGTGGAGTTCACCGCGGGCCACCAGTTCGGGGATTTGCGCCAGCGGTACCCGCAGGCATTCCAGGGGTTCGGGTTCGTCGCCTTCGAGTTGGCAGGGGCTCAGTTGTTCGGCCAGTACGACCCGGTAGCGGTGGCACAAGTGCCCCGGTGCCAGGGTCAGCTCGCCCAGTTCAGTGAGGCGTTCGGCGCGCATGCCGACTTCTTCGCTCAGCTCGCGCTGCGCCGCCTGCAAGTAGTCTTCATTGGGCTCGGCGCCGCCCTTGGGCAGGCCGAGAATGGTTTTTTCCACACCGACCGCGTATTCGCGCACCAGCAGCACATGCTCTGGATCGGGCATCGCCACCAGCATCACCGAGCGATAACCGGTGCCGCGCAGGCGTTCGTAGACCCGCTGCTGGCCGTTGCTGAATTGCAGGTGCAGGGCTTCGATCTGAAAGTGGCCGCTTTGCGCCAGCAGTTCGGTCTTTAGGATGGTTGGGCAGTTGCGCATGGGGCAGTCCCCTGTTTGGGATAAAGACACTGTGCGCTGTGCAACGGGAGCCGCCATCGTCCGAGCGGACGAGGGCGGCAATGAGGGCTAACCGAGGGTCGCCACGCTGCGCAGGATCAGGCGCACCAGCATGGTCTGGCGGGTCACGCCGGTCTTGGAGAAGGTCGAGCGCAGGTGTGCCCGCGAGGTGTTGCGGCTGATGCCCAGCTCTTCCGACGCTTCGTCGAGGGTCAAGCCGTTGGCAAGCAACATCGCCAGCTGGGTTTCCGCCGGGGTGAAGTCGAACAGCGCGCGAACGATTTCCTGCGGTGCGGTGGATTGTTGTTCCGGGTCGCTGATGAAAATCACCACGGTCGGGCACTGCTTGCCTTCGCTCCAGTCGGTCAATGGCACCGAGCGCACGATGATCCCCAGGTCCGCTTTGCCGGACGGCCGCTGCACACGCAGGGCTTCGACCACCGACGGGTTGCTGCTTTTTTGCGACAGCAGCGACTGCTTGACCAGGCGACGGAACTCCTGGGTGTCCCGGGCCGTACCGACCTGCAGCCCATCGTTGACCAGTTTGATGCCGTCCTTTTCCTGGATCAGCCGGTCGGCGACCTGATTGGTCTGCAGTACCTTGCCGGCCTCATCGAGGATGATCGTGCCGACCGCCATCTGGTTCACCGCGCCGGCGTACAGATTGCGTTCGGCCTCGATGCGGTTGAGCTGCATGTGGATCTTGATCGAACGTTCCAGGTGCGCAATGAAATGCGTGAGCATGGCCTTTTCTTCGTTGCCGAACGGCTTGTCGTCACGCCCGCGGCTGATGCGAATGCGGCACTGGGCGCCGTCGACGGTGTTGATGTCGGCACCGAGGATGTGGAACACGTCCACCGGTTCAAGGAAGTTCTTGTAGAACTCGGAATTCTGCCAGTCGTCGTTGGAGACGAACTCGGCGAGGGTCACCACCTGGCGGTTGGGCAGGTCGACAAACGGATCGAGGCTGAAAAAGTGTTTGTTGTACGACGCGGTCGCCTCGGTCGAGGTGCCGGTGGTGTTGACCATCAAGCCGTCCACGTGGGCGCTGGGCGGACGCAGGATGAAGGTCACGTACTTGCTGTTCAGATGCACATTGAGCTGATTGAGAAAAGTAGCCCAGGGAATGGTTTCCAGCGGACCCTGATAGAGGTTGCCGATCAAATCACTGAACGTATCGAGGCTGAGGCTCTGCTGCATAGGGAAAAACCGTTTTTATTATTAGCGTTGGCGGTGGCCGAGAATAAGCGCCGGTATCGACTCCTTGCAACGCTCGGGCTCAGGGCCTGACCGGCGGCTGCCGAACAGGCCCATGGCGGGCGAAAAGCCGCTGGCGTCAGACCCGTTCGCTGGCGCGCACGACAAACTTCTTGTGTTCGGCAACGTCCGCCGACAGCGCCTCGACGTCGGTGTAGAACTGCTCGTACCAACGGCGCAGCTGATAGACCGGACCGTCGCCGTCACACAACAGCGGGTTATCGACGCGGGTCTTGCTGTGCCAGATGGCCACGTCTTCGTAGAAGGCTGCCTGCGCCTGCGCCACGTAGGCCTTGGCCATCGCCTGGTTCTGCTCTTCGCTCAAGCCCGGGATCTTCTTCACCAGCACGCCGTAGCGCAGGGTGAAACTGTCGAGGTCGACCGGCACATGGCAGTTGAGCAGGATCGAGTGGATCGGCTGGCCGTTCATGGCACCGTTCATCTCGGTGATCTGATAGGCCGGGCCGAAATAGGTGGCCTCGGTGGTCAGCACGCTGTCACCGGACAGGCGCTCACTGCGGGCGCGCATGATCTGGGTGGCCAGGTGGCCCTGGAAAATGTTGATGAACTCGTCGACCGGCGCGCCATGGACGGTGCCGAAGTGCGCCATATCGGCGATGTTGTCGATCAGTTCGCGGCAGTTGGTGTCAATCTGCAGCTCAGCGACTTCCCACGCCGCCCATTCGTCGCTGTAGCAGGCGTCGATGCGCGGAATGCGTTGTTCCGGCAGCGGGGGGTTGCCTTCGGGGTCATTCCAGACGAACAGCAACTGGTTCTCTTCCATGATAGGCCAGCTTTTGATTTTGGCCCGAGGCGGGATGCGCTTGGCGTAGGGGATGTCATCGCACACGCCATCGGCGCCCCAACGCCAGGCGTGGAAGGGGCAGCGAATCGAGTTGCCTTCAACGCAACCGGTGCTCAGGTCGGCACCCATGTGCGGGCAGTAGCCATCAAGAATATGCAGCTCGCCGTCTTCACCCTGGAACGCCACCAGACGGGTGCCGAACACCTCCAGGCGATGGGCCTTGCCGTCGCGGTATTGCGCGGCCAGGCCCAGGCAATGCCAGCCGCGGGCGTAGCGGTCTTCCAGCAGTTTGGCTTCGATGCGGTGCAGGGTACTCATCTTATTATTCTCCCAAGGGATCACGGGGTTGGCGCATGTAACGGATTCTGCCGCCCCTGTAAAAGCGGGCATCGTCTGAATGGACGATGGCTGCTTTAAGTAGGCCCGCTCTACTGGCGCCATTGGACCCATGGCAGGAGTTGGCGATGAGTAATGAACAAGGGCCGGTAGCGGTGATTACCGGGGCCGCCAGTGGTATTGGCCGTGGCCTGGCCGAACACGCGGCGACACTGGGCATGCGCCTGGTGCTGGCGGATCGGGATGCAGCGGGCCTGCAGGCCCTGTGCGACGAAATGAAGGCCGGCGGTGTGCAAGCGATTGCCTGCGTCACCGATGTCGGTGATGTGAAACAGGTCGAGCGCTTGCGTGACCGGGCTGTCGAGCACTTTGGCGGGGTCGACCTGCTGTTCAACAACGCCGGGGTGATGCAAACCGGCTTCAGCTGGGAAATCACCGAGGCGCAATGGCAGCGCATGCTGGACGTCAACCTCAACGGCGTTATCAACGGCATTCGCACCTTTGTGCCGTTGCTGCTCAGTCAGGGCCGGGCAGCCCATGTGATCAACACCGCATCCCTTGCCGGGCTGGTCAGCAGTCCGCTGATGGCACCGTACAACGTGACCAAGCAGGCGGTGGTCGCGCTTTCGGAAACCCTGCATTACGAACTCGCCATGATCGGTGCGCCGGTATCGGTTTCGGTGCTGTGCCCGGGGCCGGTGGCCAGTGAAATCATGGCGTCGAACCAGGTGGTGGACACCGCCGGATCCGACTTCAGCCAACTGCTCGACAGCACCATTCGCCAGGGCATGACCCCGGCGGAACTGGCCGCGCAAGTGTTCGCCGCCATCGCGCAAAAACGCTTCTGGATCCTGCCCCACAAGGGTTTCAAGCCGGCCCTTGAGCGCCGGGTACAAAGCATCCTGGGCGAGACCAATCCGCAGTTTCAAATGGCCGACGTAGAGGACGATGCCCATGCCGCTCGATAAGCAGATCGCTGGGGTGCTCCAGCAATTTCGCGACATCCCCGAGCCCGATTTCAGCCAGGTCGATGCCGCTCAGTACCGGCAGTTCTCCGACAACCTGCTGCCGGCCATCCCCGGCGATCCGATGAGCGAAGTGCGCGACTTGCGGGTGGCCGGCGCGGACGGCGAACTGGACGCACGGCTGTACCGGCCATCGGAAGAACCCGACCTGCCGTTGCTGGTGTTTTTCCATGGTGGCGGGTTTGTCATGGGCAATCTCGAGACCCACGACAATCTCTGCCGCTCGCTGGCCCGCCAGACCGAAGCGGTGGTGGTGTCGGTCGCCTACCGACTGGCGCCGGAAAGCAAGTTCCCCGCTGCGCCTCTCGATTGTTATGCGGCCACCTGCTGGCTGGTCGAGCACGCGGCTGAACTGCGCGTCGATGGCAGCCGGCTGGCTGTGGCCGGAGACAGCGCCGGGGGCAATCTGGCGCTGGCGGTCAGTCAGTTGGCGGCACGACGCCAAGGGCCGAAGATCAGCTATCAGTGCCTGTTTTACCCGGTCACTGACGCAGGCTGCGACAGTCAGTCCTTCGAAGACTTTGCCGAGAGCTATCTGCTTTCCGCCGCAATGATGCGCTGGTTCTGGCAGCAGTATCTGCAAGACGTCGGGCAGGCGGATGACCCACTGGCCTCGCCGTTGCGTGCCGAGAGCCTGGCGGGATTTCCGCCAACGACCCTGATGACTGCCGAATTCGACCCGTTGCGCGATGAGGGCGAGGCAATGGCCGAATGTCTGCGCGAGGCCGGCGTGCCTGTGCGCGTACAGCGTTGTGACGGCATGATCCACGGCTTTATCAGCATGGCGCCATTTGTCGAAGGGGCGGCACATGCCTTGTCCGATGCGGCAGCCGACCTGCGCGGGGCGCTCAAATGAACGGCCTGGCTTTCAATACGGTACCGCAACTGATCGAGGCCATCGGCGCCGGTCGGATGGTGGTGATCACCGACGACGAACACAACGGCGAAGGCTCGTTGCTGATGGCCGCCGAACAGGCCGGGGCCGAAGCCGTCACCTTCATGGCGGTGCAGGCACGCGGACTGATTTGCCTGGCCCTGACCGAGCAGCGCTGTCGCGCTCTGGGCCTGGACCTGATGGTGCCCAACTCCCGGGCGCAACATGGCGTGGGTTTTACCCGCTCGATCGAAGCCGCCACCGGGGTGTCCACGGGTATCTCGGCGGCGGACCGGGCGCGGTCGATCCAGGTGGCGGTCGACCCGGCCAGCGTTCCGACGGACCTGGTGCAACCGGGGCATATCTTCCCGGTGCAGGCCTTGCCCGGTGGCGTGATGCAGCGGGCCGGACATGTCGAGGCCGCTTGCGACCTGACGCGACTGGCGGGGCTGCAACCGGCGGCAACCCTGGTGGGCATACTCAACGAGGACGGCGAACTGGCCCGTGGTGCCGAGTTGCATGAGTTCGCCCAACGTCATGGCTTGCGGATCGGCACCATTGCCGACCTGATTCACTACCGCATCCTGCATGAAGGCACGATCGAGCGCGGCGGCGAGTATCCGCTGCATACCCGCCACGGTGAGTTCCAGGTGACCACCTATCAGGACACCTACCAGGGCTCGCTGCACCTGGCGCTGGTCAAGGGCCGGATCGACAGCACGCAACCGGTGTTGGTGCGGGTGCAAAGCATCGAGACATTGCGTGACGTGCTGGGGTGTGAAAGCGAAGGCGGGCCGCAACAGTGGACGCTGGAGCGTTCGCTGGCCAGTATCGCTGCGGCCGGTAGCGGTGTGCTGGTGCTGCTGGCGCAAAAGGAATCCGCCGAAGGCGTGCTTGAGCAACTGCGTCAGCGCAGCGGCGGCAAGCACCGGGCGCCACAGTTTCCGCAACGGACTTTGGGCATTGGCGCGCAGATCCTGCGCGACCAGAACGTGCGCAAAATGCGGCTGATGAGTTCGCCGGTGCCGTACACCGCCGTGTCCGGGTTTGATCTGGAAGTGACGGAGTTTGTGCCGTTTCAGCCGGCAGTCTGAAGCCAACACAAAGCCCAGTGGGAGCGAGCTTGCTCCCACAATGGTTTTTGGATACCCGCAGATGTTGCGTACACCGACTAACCCTGTGGGAGCGAGCTTGCTCGCGATAGCTATCGATTGGTCACATCCGGTCAAAGGTTGACCCAACGCCGAAGCATCCACCGGTCTAGCCTTGCTCCTGAATTCACTACGGAGAGGGCAAAGGAATGCCTGATTTACCTGCTTCATTTCGTCTGCGCATCGGCCGCTATGCCGAGCCAAACAGGGTTTACCTGTTGACGAGCAACACGCTGGATCGAGAACCGGTTTTCAAGGATTTCGGTTTGGGCAGGCTGGTCGTCAAGCAATTTCAATATGCACAGGAACAATACTGGGCGAACTCTTTAGCGTGGGTCGTCATGCCCGATCATTTTCATTGGTTGATCGAGTTGCAGCAGTGCTCACTCAGTCAGCTGATGCAAAAAACCAAATCATTGAGTACGCGGGCCGTGAACATGTCCGTCGGACGTAAAGGCAGTCTATGGCAGCAGGGCTATCACGATCGGGCGTTGAGGCGGGATGAGGACCTGGTCAAGCTTGCTCGATATGTTGTCGCGAACCCGTTGCGGGCTGGGCTGGTTGAGAAGCTTGGCGACTATCCGTTGTGGGATGCGATCTGGGTTTGATCCGTAACCGCGTAGCCACCATCGCGAGCTTGCTCGCGATGGCGGTCTGTCAGGCGAGATTGATGTGGACTGGGCCGACCTCATCGCGAGCAAGCTCGCTCCCACAATGATTTTTGGATAGCCGCAGATGTTGCGCACACCCGGTACCCCTGTGGGAGCGAGCTTGCTCGCGATGGCGGACAGTCAGGCGAGTTTGATGTTGACTGGGCCGGCCTCATCGCGAGCAAGCTCGCTCCCACAATGATTTTTGGATAGCCGCAGATGTTGTGCACACCCGCTAACCCTGTGGGAGCGAGCTTGCTCGCGATGGCGGACAGTCAGGCGAGATTGATATTGAATGTACCGGCCTCATCGCGAGCAAGCTCGCTCCCACACTGGTTTTTGGTTATCCGCAGATGTTGTGCACACCCGCTAACCCTGTGGGAGCGGGCTTGCTCGCGATGGCGGTCTGTCAGGCGAGATTGATGTGGACTGGGCCGACCTCATCGCGAGCAAGCTCGCTCCCACAATGATTTTTGGATAGCCGCAGATGTTGCGCACACCCGGTACCCCTGTGGGAGCGAGCTTGCTCGCGATGGCGGACAGCAAGGCGAGTTTGATGTTGACTGGGCCGGCCTCATCGCGAGCAAGCTCGCTCCCACAATGATTTTTGGTTAACCGCAGATGTTGTGCACACCCGCTAACCCTGTGGGAGCGAGCTTGCTCGCGATGGCGGACTGTCAGGCGAGATTGATATTGAATGTACCGGCCTCATCGCGAGCAAGCTCGCTCCCACAATGATTTTTGGATAGCCGCAGATGTTGCGTACACCCGCTAACCCTGTGGGAGCGGGCTTGCCCGCGATGGCGGTCTGTCAGGTGAGATTGATGTTGACTGGGCCGGCCTCATCGCGAGCAAGCTCGCTCCCACAATGATTTTTGGATAGCCGCAGATGTTGCGTACAACCGCTAACCCTGTGGGAGCGAGCTTGCTCGCGATGGCGGAGTGTCAGTCGACATCGATGTTGAATGTGTCGGTCTCATCGCGAGCAATGGTTTTGTGATTAACACCGTTCCGTGCTTGCTTAAGGCTTGACCCCGCGCAATATCTTCTTCGCCTGATCCTGCATCGCCTCTGGCGCGGTCATGTTGCCGTCGATCACGGTGATCACCGCGTGGCCTTGCCACAGTTGATAGGCATCGGCCTTTTGCTGGGTTTCGGTCGGTGTCGACGGGGCGGCCAGGTTGACGTGGATCACGCCGTCGGCGCCGCGCTGGGAGGTGAAGTTGACCCGATCCCAATTGCCGATCGGCGCAAAGCTCACGCCTTTGACTTCATCGGGTTTGAGGGGCGGGTAGTTGAGGTTCAGGCCGCTGACACCCGGCAGGCCGAGCACGTTCAGATCACACTGATGTTTGTTCCTTGCGCAGGCCTGTTTGGCGTCTGTACCGGCCAGGCCCGCCTGTTCGATGACCTTCACGGCAAAGCGCGCCGTGTCGTCCATGGCGCCGAGGGTCTTGCGGTAACCGGCCTGCTGGTCGCGGATGATCAGGTCCATGTCGATACCCGTGGACACCGCCACCGCCGGAATTCCCTTGAACATCGCGCGAACGGCGGCGTTGAGGGTGCCGGACATCTGCGTAAGCGGGCCGACGTTTTCGCCGAAGTTGCTGCCTGACACCACCAGGTCTGGCGGCGAATCCTTGAGGATCACGTCGAGGCCGACGTTGACAGCATCCACCGGCGTGCCGATGGCGGAGGTCTTGCCAGCGGGCGGGGTGTAGTCCTGCGGCGGCCCGACGCAAAATTTGCCTGGCGCCAGTTCGGTCACCGCCAGGGCCTGGCCGGGTACGACCACGCTGGCGGCGCTGATGCCGCTGCTGTCGTTCAACGGGCCGACCAGGGTGACCTTGTGCCCGGCGGCGGTCAGCGCCCGGTACATCGCATCGATGCCGGGCGCGCGGCAGCCATCGTCGTTGGTCAGCAGGATGTTCAGGGCGTTGGCTTGCATCGACAGGCCAACGCTGGCCATGGCGATGATGCCGGTGAGGAGTTTGTTCATGGCGAAGTCTTCCGTGGGCGCAGCGGATTTTACAAAGCACAACGCCCCGACCGAATGATTCGGTCGGGGCGCGGTGAGTTTAGCGGGTGCCGAGTTTGCGCAGGTTGCCAGGGGTGAATTCGTCTTCAGTGAAGGCGGTGGCGTTGAGCTTGGCCGGCTTTTGATCGATCAGCATGCGGTCAACCAGGTAAGAGCCGGCGATCAGGTCGTGGTAGATGCCAAGGCGAGCGTGGTAGCGCTGCATCTCATAGGCGTAGATCGAGGTCTGCATGTTGGTGCGCCACAACTGGCCACGACTGTCGTAGTTGTCGGCCATGGTCGCGGACCAGGTGTCCTCGTCCAGGTACAGCACGCGCTTGGCGTATACGTGGCGGGCACCTTCCTTGAGGTTGGCCTGCAACACCCAGACGCGGTGTTTCTCGTAGCGCATGTACTGCGGATCGACGTGGCCGGTGGTGTCCAGGATCTGGTCGGCCGTTACGCTCGGGTCGTCGATCTTGTAGTTGTGGTACGGAATGTAGATTTCCTTCTTACCGACGATGGTCCAGTTGTAGCGGTCTGGCGCACCATTGAACAAGCGGTCTTCGTCGTACACGCGAAAACCTCCCGCGCCGGTCGGCGAGTCATAACCCACGGTCGGTGCGCGACGAACCCGGCGTTGGCCCGGGCTGTATTGCCAAGCCTGGCGCGGGGAGGCGGTCGGATTGATGAACTCGTGACCGACCACGATCTCGCCTTTCTTGCGCACCGGTTCCAGGGTGGTGAGCAGGAAGTGGGTGGATACACCGTTCGCGGCCTCCAGGGTTTTGTCCGGGCTCGACCAGATCGAGAAGATCTTGTAGTTGACCTCTTCCAGCACCTTTTCCTTGTTGGAGTACACCACCGCCTGGCCGTAGTTGGCCTCTTCAGTGTTGGCGCGCCCTTGCAAGGTATGGTTGAACATCAACTCGCTGCCGTTCTTCGGGATCGGGAACGGCGAGGCACCCCAGGCGTTTTTGGTGTCGTTGTTGTCATTCTCGAGTTCGGCAGTGACGGCGTTTTTCTTGATCTGGTCTTCCAGGCGCTGATCAAGGCGGAAGTCGCGGTGGCTCGGGTAGACCGGGATCTTGAAAGTATCCGGGTATCGCTTGAACAGCGCCTTCTGGCCATCGGTCAGGTTGTCGGCGTACTTGTCCATGTTCTTCGAATCGATCACGAACAGCGGTTTTTCCGCGGCGTACGGATCCGGGTACGGCGTGCCGGGGCCAGCGTATTTGAGTCCTGGCGGCAGGCCGCGCCATTTGCCGGACCAGGCCGGGATGCTGCCGTCGGCGTTGCCGGCTTTTTCGGCGCCCATCGGGGTCAGGTCCTGGCCCAGGCGGGCGGCTTCTTCGGGGCTGACCTTGGCGTAGGCCAGGCCACTGCCGAGCAGGCCGACGGTCAGCGCAGTGCTCAATAATGTTTGGGTGAATCTGGACATGCTGTGCTCCTCCGACAGGGGAATCAGAACCGGTACTTGAAGTTGAGCGCGACGTTGTCGCGGTCGGCCAACGGGCTGTTGTTGGCGCTGCCGAGGTAGGCGTTGTAGCGGGCCTCGACGGTGAAGTTGCCCAAGTAGCGCCACGAACTGCCGATGCTGGCGCGGTTATCGTTCTGGCCGGCGTTGATCGAACCGACCATCGAGCTGTCGCCGTGGGCGGCGGCGCTGAAGGTGACAGGCACCGACATGTCCCATCCGCTGAACACGTCGTTGTAGTCAAAGTTCGCCTGCACCGTGTAGCCCCAGGCATCGCGGTCATAGACCAGGCTGTCGGTGCCCGGCAGCGCGAAACCAGGGGCCAGGGTCACTGGCTGCGACTCGTCGTTGCTGACCACGGTGTTGTAGACCAGCTCGCCGGTCAGGCTGGTGTTGTCGGCGAAGGAGGTCGGGCCGAGCACGTAGATCATCGACGTTTGCGCTTGTATGGTCTTGCCGCGCACGGGGCTGGAGAAACCGTTGTCGACCATCACTGGCGTGCCGTCGCGGTAGCTGACTTCACCGGCCCAGCTGACATCGCCCAGCACCGTGGCGAAACTCGCACCGAACAGGTCGATGTTGTCGAAGTAGCGCACCTGGTAGCGGCCCAGGTTCGTCGCAAAGTCCAGCGACGGCGTCTTGTCGTGATAGCGCGAGTAGAAGAGGCCGAACTCGGTGTTGTTCAGTGACTCGGCGGCGTAGGTGAAGGCCACACCGTACTGGCCGCTGTCGCTCGGCTTGTCGTCCTTGAGGCGGGTGACGAAACCGGAAGCGTCGTTGAAGCCGCCCTCGTCGATGAAGTCGGTGGTGGAGAAGTAACTACCCACGCCGAACAGCTCGGTTTTCTCCCACTTGTATTGGTAGTAGGCCTGGATACCCAGGCTTTCGGTCAGGGCGAACTGGGTGAACAGTTGGCCGACCGGCAGCAGGATTTCCTTGACCTCGACGCCCGGGGTGGTCGCCTTGGTCGCGTCCACCGGGCTCTGGGCCGCGGAAATACCCGGATAGAACAGACTTTCACCCCAGCTCACCACCTGATTACCCAGGCGCGCGTTGAGGGCATGGCCGCTCACGTCCCAGGTGCCATAGGCGTAGTAGTCGAGCATGCGCAACTCATTGCGATGCTGGTCGATGGTGTCCTGGGAGAAACGGTCGGGTTTGCTGCAATGGCCGCCGGCGAAGCAGTTGGAAGTGCCGGTGGTGTTGTCGTTGTCCTGATCGTAGACGTTGTCGTAGAAGCCCGTCGCCCGGACGAACACGCCGTAGTCGTCTTGCCACTTGATGTTGGCTTCGGTGAGAAAGCCGCTGCGGTTGTTGATCAGGCTGCCTTTGTCGAACGCGTTGTCGCCGTCGTTGCCATTGGCATTGGCGGTCAGCTTGTGATCGCGAGACTCGGTCCGCCAGGCGAGGCTGTAGGTCAGAGTGGTGTCCCAGTCGATGCTCAAGTCTTCGCTTGGCTGAAAGCTCATGGCGTTAACGTGAGCGCTAAGTCCACCAGCCAGCATCAATAGAACAAGCTGTGTGCGAGGGTGCTGTGTTGGTGGGGCGATTATTGTTTTTATCATGTCGTCCTCATGGCCCAGGTCAGACCTGCCCGACCTGCATTTCAGGGGAGTGATTGGTGCTGTGGGCGACTATGGAGTCACGACTTGCGCGCAACATCGTCCAAGCGGACTAAGCGATTTGTACGGGGCGGGCGCAGTCCTGGCCTTAGTCTTATCGGACGATGAACACCCGGCGCACGGGGCGAACAATCCCGAGACCGACTGCACCGGGCGAAGATCCGGCGGTGGCGGTTTCTGCCTGATGGGCGCTGAACAAGGGTGATCGCATGAACGCTGCCGGGATCAAATGGGACGAGTGCTGTGATGTGTTGGTGATTGGCTCGGGAGCCGGGGGCATGACCGCAGCGCTGCGCGCCCACGACCTGGGCCTGAATGCGTTGCTGATCGAAAAGAGCGGCGAGTACGGCGGCACCTCGGCGGTGTCCGGCGGCGGCATCTGGATCCCCAACAATCACCGGATCAACGCCATCGGCGGCAGTGATTCGGCGGCCGAAGCGATTGCCTACATCCGCGCCGTGACCCATGGCGAGATCGACGACGGGCGCGTCGAAGCCTATGTCGAACACGGCCGGGAGATGGTCGAGTACCTGGAAAAACACACCCGCGTGCGCTTCGAGGCGCAACCGCGCTACGCCGATTACTACCCGGAAGTCGAGGGCGGAAAACCGGGCTATCGTTCGATGGATCCGCAACCGTTCGATGCCGCCGAACTCGGCGAAGAATTTTTGCGCATGCGCGCACCGTCCCCCGGCACCCTGATGATGGGGCGCATGGCGATGACCATGAAAGAGGCGCAAGTGCTGCTGTGCCGTGGCCCCGGCTGGTTGCGCCTGACCCTGCGGGTGATGTGGCGCTATTGGCGTGATCGCGAGGGGCGGCGTTTATCCCGTCGCGACCGTTTCCTGACCCTGGGCAATGCCTTGATCGGTGCCTTGCGCTGTTCGTTGCAGGATCGCGGCAAGTCGCTGTGGCTCAACTGTGCACTCGAAGAGCTGCTGCTGGTCGGCGACCGGGTCGGCGGGGCGCGGGTCAATCGCAACGGTCAGTTGCTCAACGTCAAGGCGCGCTACGGGGTGATCATCGCCGCCGGTGGTTTCGAGCGTAACCAGGCAATGCGTGAGCAGTACCTGCCGCAGCCGTCCAGGGCCAACTGGAGTGCCACGCCACCCAACAATACCGGCGACGGTATTCGCGCCGGCCAGGCCATCGGTGCTCGGACCGCGTTGATGGAGCACAGCTGGTGGGCGCCGACCACTTACGTCAAGGGCGAAGAAAAACAGCGGGCGCTGTTCGTTGAACGCACCTTGCCGGGGTGTGTGATGGTCAACGCGGCGGGGGAGCGTTTCGTCAACGAAGCCGCGCCCTATACCGATATCGTTTACGCGATGTACGCCAACAACCGCGAAGGCGCCGCGAGCGTGCCGTGCTGGATGGTGTTCGACGCCGAGTTCCGCCGCAAATACCCGTGCGGCGCCTTGTTGCCGGGCTATGCCCAGCGCGATTGGCAATTGCCCGAGCATTTGCGTGATTACTTCCACAAGGCGTCGAGCCTGGAAGAACTGGCGACGAAAATCGGCGTCGACGCTGGCGGGCTGGTGCGCACCGTGCAGCGTTTCAACGGCATGGCCGTGCAGGGCGTCGACGAGGATTTCCACAAGGGCGAATCGCTGTTCGACCGCTACTACGGCGACCCCAACGTGCAACCCAATCCGTGCCTGGCGCCGTTGCTCAAAGGGCCGTTCTACGCCGTGCGCATCGACGCCGGCGACATCGGCACCAAGGGGGGGCTGCTGACCGACGTGCACGCCCGCGTGTTGCATGAAGACGGCGAACCGATCAACGGCCTGTACGCCATCGGCAACAGCGCTGCCTCGATGATGGGCCGCACCTATCCGGGTGCCGGTTCGACCATCGGCCCGGCCATGACCTTCGGTTACCTGGCCGCCAATCACATCAAGCGCCAGAGCGAAACCGCTTCGGCGAAAACCTTGTTCGGGAGTGTCGAATGAACAACCAGCGTCCACAGATCGCCGTAGTGACCGGCGCCAGTCGCGGAGTCGGGCAGGGCATTGCCCTGGCCCTTGGGGCAGCGGGCATGACGGTGTATGTCACCGGTCGCGCCCCGGCGCAGGGCGGGTCGAATTTGTACGGGCATGCCTTGCGCGGCTCGCTGGAGGACACCGCCGCCGCGATCACCGACGCCGGTGGGCGCGGTATCGCGGTGGTCTGTGATCACGCCGATGACGCGCAGGTTCAGGCGCTGTTTACCCGTGTGGAAAATGAGTGCGGGCATCTGGATCTGCTGGTGAACAACGCCGCGTTCATCCATGACCAGTTGATCGAACCAGGGCCGTTCTGGGCTAAACCGCTGGACCTGGTGCGCATTCTCGATGTCGGCCTGCGCTCGGCCTACATCGCCAGCTTCTATGCCGCGCCGCTGTTGCTCAAAAGTGCACAAGGGCTGATTTGTTTCACTTCGTCGTTCGGTGCCGGGTGCTACATGCATGGCCCGGCGTACGGCGCGCAAAAGGCCGGCGTCGACAAGCTGGCGGCGGACATGGCGATTGATTTCGAAGGACAGGGCGTGGCGGCATTGTCGCTGTGGCTCGGCCCGCAACTGACCGAACGTACGAAGATTGCCGGCGAACAGCATGGCGAGCAGTACCAGGCATTCCTGGCCCACGCCGAAACCCCGCAATTCAACGGGCGCGTGATTCATGCCTTGCTCAATGATCCGCAGTTGATGGCGTTGTCCGGGCAGACCCTGATCACCGCCGAAATTGCCCCTGGCTACGGCATCAGCGAAGCCGAAGGCCGCCAGCCGCCGTCCCACCGCGCCATGCTCGGCGACCCGCGTAAGCAGCATCCGGCGCGGGTGGTTTAGATCGCTAAAACACAAAGCCCTGTAGGAGCGAGCTTGCTCGCGATGGTCTATCAGTTGCATTGACGTCGACTGACACACCATCGCGAGCAGGCTCGCTCCTACAGTTGAACTGTGTCGGACGCGAAATTTGTGTACACCCCCGAACATTGTAGGAGCGAGCTTGCTCGCGATGGTCTATCAGTTGCATTGACGTCGACTGACACACCATCGCGAGCAAGCCCGCTCCCACAGTTGAACTGTGTCGAGCGGGAAATTTGTGTACACCCTCGAACATTGTAGGAGCGAGCCTGCTCGCGATGGTCTATCAGTTGCATTGATGTCGACTGACACACCCTCGCGAGCAGGCTCGCTCCTACAGGGATTGTGTTTAGTCGACTGGCTGCAATGCCCACTCGCGCAGCACATTCTTGGTCACTTTCCCCGCCGCATTGATCGGCATCTTCTGCAGCACCTGCACCCGACGCGGAACCTTGTAGTTGGCCATCTGCTCGCGGCACCAGGCGAGGAATCGGGTCTGCTCGATTTCCATACCTGGAGCAGGCAGCAGAAACGCCATCGCCACTTCGCCCAAGCGTTCGTCGGGAATCCCGATCACCGCTGCCTGGGCCACGCCCGGATAGGTCAGCAAACACTGTTCGATCTCCGCCGGGTACACATTGAAGCCACCGGTGATGAACATGTCCTTGAGGCGGTCGGTGATGCGCAGGTAACCCTGTTCGTCGAGCATGCCGATGTCGCCGGTGTGCAGCCAGCCGTCGGCGTCGAGAATTTCCTGGCTGGCTTCGGGGTTGTTGAGATAGCCCTGCATCAGGTTGTAGCCGCGAATCTGCACTTCACCGGGAATGTTGGCCGGCTGGCTGCGACCGCTGTTGCCGACACAGCGCACTTGCACCCCCGGCATCGCCCGGCCACTGGTGTTGGCGACCAGTTCCGCCGAGTCGCCGGACCGGCAGATCGTGGCGAACCCGCAGACTTCCGTCAGGCCATACGCGGTGACGATGGTGGCAAAGCCCAGTTCGTCGCGCATGCGGTGGATCATCTCCACCGGAATCGCTGCCGCCCCGGTCACCGCCACGCGCAAGGAGCTCAGGTCGAATTCGTTGCGTTGCGGATGGGCAAGCAACGATTGATACAGCGTCGGTGGCCCGGGCAACACGGTGATGCGTTCACGCTGCACGCATTCGAGCACGGCCTGCACGTCGAACACCTGCTGCGGCAGGAGGGTGCAGCCACGCATCAGCGCTGCCAGCCAGCCGGCCTTGTAGCCGAAGGAATGGAAGAACGGATTGACGATCAGGTAGCGATCGCTCTCGCGCAAACCGACGATATCGCTCCAGTCGCGCACGATTCGCAGGTTCTGGCCGTGGCTGGTCATCACGCCTTTGGGTTTACCAGTGGTGCCCGAGGTGAACAACACGTCGGACAAGGCCTGCGGACCAACGCTCTGTTCGCGGGTGCGCAAGGCCAGTTGCGGCACATCGGCCGCCAGATCCATAAACCGATTCCACGCCAGGGTGCCCGAATTGGCACCACGCACGCTGACGATGTGGCGCAGGGCTGGCAGGTCTTCCGACGTCAGCATGCCGGGGTAGTCCGCGCCGAGGAATTCGCCGATGGCAAACAGTACGCAGGCGCCGCTTTCGCGCAGGATGTAGCCGGCCTCGCTGCCCTTCATCCGGGTATTGAGCGGCACCAGGGCGGCGCCGACACTTTGCAGGGCGCCAGCCGCAACGATCCACTCCCACACGTTCGGCGCCCAGATCGCCACGCGGTCCCCGACCTGTACGTCGAGGGCCAGCAGTGCGCGGGCAGCCTGGCGGCGCAGTTGGTCCAGTTGTCGGTAGGTGATGGTGTGGCCCGCGTCCTCGATGGCCGGGCGGTCGCCGTAGGCCTGGGCCGCGTTGGCGAACAGTTGAGCGATGGTCAGTGCGGTGGCGACAGGCGGCATGGGGCCTCCCCGGTTAGAAGACAAGTACGAAAAAGGGAGTAGGCCGGGCAGGGCGCCCGGCCGGATTGCGAATTACTGGGCGGGCGGGGCGAAACGGCGACCGGCGGAGAAACCACCGTCCACGGCGATCATCTGGCCGCTGACAAAGGAGGCTTCGTCGGACGCCAGGAACAGCGCAACGTTGGCCACTTCTTCCGGTTGTCCGGAGCGGCTGAGCATGTGCTGCGAGGCGAAGAAGGCGTGGAACGCGTCATTGTCACGGACCATGCTGGTCATCGGCGTTTCGATCAGGCCGGGGCACAGACCGTTGACGCGAATGTTGGCGTAGCCGTAGTCGATGGCCATCGAGCGGGTCAGCTGGTTGATGCCGCCCTTGGACACGTTATAGGCCACGTTGCCGTCGCAGCCTTGCAGGCCGAAGATCGAACCGACGTTGATGATCGAGCCATTGCGTTGTTCAACCATCGACGCCAGCGCGTATTTGCTGGTGAGCATGCTGCCGGTCAGGTTGATGTCCATCACCCGTTGCCAGTTGGCGGTGGTGGTCTGGGTCACGCTGCCCTGGTCGGCGACGCCGGCGGCGTTGACCAGTACGTCGATGCGCCCGAAGCGGCTGATGACTTCTTGCATGACCTGCTGCACCTGCGCTTCGTCGCGCACGTCCAGGGTCATGAACAGGCCGGGAAAGTCTGCCGGTGCGCTGCCGATGTCCAGCCCAATCACTTGCGCGCCTTCGGCCGCGAAACGGCGCACGCAGGCCAGACCGATACCCGAAGCGCCGCCGGTGACCACCGCGACCTTATTCTGCAAACGAGCCATAACTGCACCTCTTTATTGTTGTGGGCTAATGCTGTGGTCGAGTCTAACCGCAGACCGGGCCCGAGTGATCGTCCGTTGAGACTAAGCAACAGATCCTCCGGCGTGCACAATTCAACTGTGGGAGCGGGCTTGCTCGCGAAGGGGGCGGCAAACTTGACATCATCGTTGTCTGACACACCGCCTTCGCGAGCAAGCCCGCTCCCACAATTGACCGTATTCCCCCGTAGGAGCGTAACCTCAATCCGGGAATTTAAGGCGTACCCGGGCACCCGTCGGGCGGCTCTGGCAGGCCAGCGTCCAGCCGTCGGCGAGCTCCTTGGGGGTCAGCACGTCGTTGCGGGCCAGTTGGGTCTGGCCTTCCTGGACCACGCACATGCAGGCCCCGCAAAAACCTTCTTCACAGGACGACGGCACGTCCAGACCGGCGGCCTTGCAGCTTTGCAGCAGGGTGTCGCCGGGTTTGCAGGCAATTTCGTGTTGCTGACCATCGAGCTCGACGATCAGCGCTTCGCATTGCGAATCCATGGCCGCCGCTCGTGCCACGGCCTCTTCGGCCAGCAGTTCATCGGGGTCCGGCGGCGAGACGAAGCGTTCGACATGGATCCGCTCGGCCGCTTCGCCCACTGCCAGCAGCGTGCGCTCCACGGTGTCCATGAACGGTCCCGGCCCACAGATGAAGTAGTCGCCGCCGGCCGATCCGCGCAGCAGATGACGGACCTGATGGTCCGTCAAAAAACCCTGCACCGAATCGAGGACGTGCACCACGTGCAGTTGATCAGGATGCGCCTTGATCAACTGGCACAGCTCGTCCTTGAAAATCACCGACGCCTCATCGCGGTTGGCGTAGATCAACTTGATCGGTCGCCGACTGCTGTGCAGCACCGATTTGAGAATGGAAAACACCGGGGTGATGCCCGAGCCGCCCCCGAACAAGACCAGGGGCTTTTCGGTGTCCGCCTGCGGGTCCAGGCAGAAATGCCCGGCCGGTGGCAGCACTTCCAGCCAGTCGCCGACCTGCACTTCGTTCATCCAGTTCGACACCCGGCCACCGTCGACCCGTTTCACCGTGACCTTGGGCAGCGCGTCCGCGAGGGGCGAGCTGGCCATGGAGTAGCAGCGGGTCAACAGTTTGCCGGCCAAGGGCACGCGAAAACTCAGGAACTGGCCCGGTTTGTAGCGAAAGCGCTCACGCAGGGCTGGCGGTACGTCCAGCACCAGCGAGCGCGCATCCAGGGTCTCGTCGATCACCGCGCACACTTGCAATGAGACGCTTGCCGTCGTGTGCTCGGCCGGGGTCAGGTTCTGTTGTTGCGTGCCCATGTTCACCTCGACCTCAGAGACTGCTGATCAGTTGGGCGTTGTCGACGCGAATCTCGGCACCGTTGACGAATCGCGACTCGTCGGTGGCCAGGAACAGCACCACGTTGGCAATGTCCCGTGGCGCGGCCATGCGGTTCATCGGGTCCTGGTCCAGCGCTTCCTGCGGGATCGGCTGACCACCGGCCAGGGCCTGGGTCATCGGCGTGTTCACGCCATCGGGGTGCACGCTGTTGCAGCGGATGCGGTAACCCTGCTGCTTGCAGTGCAGGGCAATCGAACGGGTCATCGCCGCGACCGCGCCTTTGGACGCCGAATAAGCGCAGAACATCGGCATCGCGCCCAACGCGGCCACCGACGACATGTTGATGATCGACCCGCCACCGGTTTCCTTCATCGCCTGGATCGCGTACTTGCAGCCGAGGAAGTAGCCTTCGCCGTTGATCTTCTGCACCTTCTGCCACAGCTCCAGCGTGGTGTCTTCAATGCTGCCCAGGGCCAGGATCGCGGCGTTGTTGACCAGTACGTCGAGACGGCCGAAATGTTCGACGGTGGTCTTGATCACCTGTTGCCAATCGCTTTCGCTGGCGATGTCGTGGCGGATGAACAGCGCGTTGGCGCCGATTTCTGCAGCCACCTGGCGACCGGCCTCTTCGTTGAGGTCGGTCAGTACTACTTTGGCGCCTTCGCGGGCCAGCAGCAGGGCGTCTTCGCGACCGATGCCGCTGGCGGCGCCGGTGATGAGGCAGACTTTGCCTTCTACACGTTGCATTGTTGTTCTCCTGATCGTGCGGTTTGAAGTGCGAATTGGTCGGCCACGTGGGCGGCAGCCCGGCGACCGGAATAAATGCAATCGGCCAGGGACAGGCCGGAGACATACAGGTTGGAAGCGACCCCGACCGCATTGCGACCGGCGCTGTACAGGCCCTGGATCGGTTGACCGGCGTGGTCCAGCACCCGACCGCTGCCCTCGCAGACCTTCAACCCGCCAAGGGTGATGACCGGGCAGGGGAACAGGCGGCTGGTGAACGACAGGTCGAGGGCGTACCACGGGCCTTGTTCGAGATTGGCGAGCATCGCCGAGGACTTGCCGAACTCGTCGGCGACCTCACCGCGTGCCGCCCGGGAATAGCGTTCGACACTCTGGCGCAGCAGTTCCGGCGGCAGATTGCAGCGTTTGGCCAACCCGGCCAGGCTGCTACTGCGTTTGGCGTTGAACAACAGATTGAGCAGCACCGGCAGGCGCTGGAAATTCCACACCTTGCCCGGGCCCACCTGACGCAACGCTTCGCGCATCAGCTCACGGTTGAGCACCAGGATCGCGCGACCGTCTTGTTCTTCGACCATGGCGTGGCCGAGGGTCGCGCCGTAGATTTCTTCGTTGGCGTAACGCTGTCCGCGGGCATTGACGATCAGCCCGCGGGCCCAGGCCAGTGGCGGATTGATGAAGCGCCAAGCGCTGATCTTGTCCATCCGCGCCACGCTGCCACCGGCGCTCTGGCCCAGGGCGATGCCGCTGCCATTGCACCCGGTGGCGCCCAGGGGCAACCCGGCCAGGTACTGCGGCGCGTGTTGGCGCACCAGGCCGCGATTGAAGATAAAACCGCCGCTGCTCAATAGCACCGCCTGTTCGGCGCGAATCAATTGCCGAATGGCGCTGGTCTGCTCGATGCGACGCTGACGGGCGCGCAAGCGGTCAGCCAATGCGGGGGCGTACATATGAATGGCGGCGGCCCAGCGCGACAGACGCGCATGTTGTCGGGCTGCGCGACTGCCGGAAGGCAACTGCCAGGCTTCGACGCCGATGACCTTGTCGTCGAGGTCGAGCACCAGTCGCCGCACTTCGCACTGGCTGCGCAGGCGCGCACCGTGACGCAAGGCGCTGGCCTTGAGCGGGGCGAACAGGCTGGCGCCGGACATGCCCGGACCTTTGGTGCGGTGGCCACGGGGTGCCGGTTTGGCGCTGGCGGCATAGGCCGGCACGGCTTCGTTGCCGGAGTAATAGAGGTAGTACTGGTCACTCGGGTACGAGGTTTTATGCGGCGGCACGCTGGCCTCGAACGCCGCGCCCTGTCGCTCCAGCCAGGCCAGTTGTTCGCGGCTGCCGTCGCAGAAATTGCGCAATGTCGCGTGGCTGACGGCTTCGCCGACTTCCTGACGCAGGTAATTGAACATGGCTTCGCTGGTGTCTTCATAGCCGGCCTGACGCTGATACGACGTGCCACCACCGGCGTACACCACGCCACCACTGAGCGCCGTGGCGCCGCCGCCTTCGAAGCGATCCAGTGCGAGCACTGACAGGCCGCGAGTGCTGGCTTCGATGGCGGCACAGGCGCCGGCACCGCCAAACCCGACGATCAGCAAGTCGCAACGGTCATCCCATGGCAACTGGTCGGCGCTGTTCACTCGCAACGCCGTCAACCCGTTCAGGCTGTCCATGTTCGGGCCTCAGCCAGCAGCAGCGAGAGAGGGTGCGGGTTTGGCGGTGGTGGTGTAGCTGCCGTCGAGGTAGACCAGCGGGGTGATTTCGGCGGTGGTGTGGATCTGCAGGATGCGTCCGATGAACACGGTGTGGGTGCCGTAGCTGAAGTGGCCGTCCTGGCGGCAGAGGATCGCCGACTGTGCGTCACCCAGGTATGGAATGCCGCCGGGGCTGGTCAGCCAGTTGCCGCGGTCGAAACGTGCTTCGCCCTTGATTGCGCCGCTGCACAGGTTGGCCAGGTCTTGTTGTTCGACGCCGAGGATGTTGACGCAGAAGTCGGCGCCGGTCGCCAGTGCGGCGTGGGGCGAGGCGGTCTTGTTGACGCAGATCAGCAGCGAGGGAGGCTCGGTGCTCAGCGAGTCGACGGCCGTGGCGGCCATGGCGAAGCGTTCGGTGCCGTTGCTGGTGCTGATAATGGTGACTGACTTGGCCAGGCGGCGCATGGCCTGGAGCATGTCGGCTTTGAGATTGACGTCGTTCATCGCACTGGGCCTTTTTTTGTTGGGGGTTGGGTGCGATGGATTCTTGCTCTGGCTCTTGTCTGGAGCATCGTCCGAGGGGACTAGGCCTTGGCGGCCTCTGGGCCGACCAGGCTCTTGGTTGATTGAGTACATATCCGTTTCTGCGGTAATGGCGGCTGGCGGTTTCGCCCTTACGGCGAGTCCCTTTTGTCAAACGACACAAAAGGAACCAAAAAGTCTCGCCCCTTACGTACGGCCCCTCGCTGAGGCTCGGGGTTCCTTCGCTGCGGCATTCATCCGGGGGCATTGCCCTCCGGTCGGCTTCGCTTCGACCTACATGCAATGAGTTCGACTGCGTCGAACGGCGCTGCGCGCCAATCCCCGGATGAACACCTCCGCTCAGCCTGCCGAGGGGGCGGGTGGATCAAGATCAAAAGCTGCAGGCGAGCTAACGCTCGGCCTGATGAGTGGTGAAGAGCGTGGGGGTACGCGGCCCTGCTTTTGCTCTGCTCTTCTGTGGGAGCGAGCTTGCTCGCGATGGACGTCAACGATAACGCGTGCTGCCTGAATGCCCGCGTTGTCCTGGCGTTTTTCGCGAGCAAGCTCGCTCCTACAGGGAAACGCGTTCAATTGCGATCAGGCCGCCTCGCTTTGGCTTTGGCTTTGGCTTTTGATCTTCTTGCCCCCTCGTGAGGCCGAGTGGAGGTTCTGCGCAGTGGGCAACCCGGCATGGATGCCGGGTTAGCCGCCCCCGGCCATGGATGGCCGATGGCGGCGGGCCCACGGAGCAGGACCGGAGCGAGGGCATGCCGAGCCTAGGCGAGGCACCGAACGAAAGGGGCAAGAGCCCTTGGTTACTTGGGGCTTTTCCAAGTGACCCGCCGTAAGGGCGGAACCCTGAGTGGCCGTTACCGCAGCAATGGATATGTACACCCTCAAAAATCCATGTCGCCTGCCATATAGCCATCGCGAGCAAGCTCGCTCCCACAGGGATCTTCAGTGGCCACAAGTCCCGAGTAAAAGCGGAGACCTGAGAGCGAGCCTGCTCGCGATGGCAGCCTGCCAAGCAACACATTCCTTTCTGATACACCCCCCCCAGATACCTGTTCCCCAATCCCACATGGTCCGTTTGAGGGATGTCCACTCTGTTGCGCATTGCTTGAATGCCAGTGTAGGGGCGCTACACCCGCCCCGTTGCACGCGCGCCCCGGCGGATGGGGTGAACAAAGGAGAACAATAAAAATGCTCAACCAAGACCTGATTCGCCAGCGTCTGAGCCAACGTGCCCGCGAGTTGGTGCCGATCCTGCGTGAACGTGCCCTGAATGCCGCGCAAGCAGGCCAGTTGCCCGAAGAAACCCTGAAGGATTTCCAGGACGCCGGATTCTTTCGCATCCTGCAACCGTCCCGTTGGGAAGGCTATGAGCTGGAGCCCAAGGATTTCTTCGACGTACAGATGACCCTTGCCGAAGGCTGCATGTCCTCGGCCTGGGTACTGGGGGTGGTAGCGATCCACAACTGGCAACTGGCGCTGTTTGACGACCGCGCCGCGCAGGATGTCTGGGGCAGTGATTCCAGCGTGCTGATCTCCTCTTCCTATATGCCGGTGGGCAAGGTCGAGCGGGTCGAGGGTGGTTTCAAGTTGAGCGGTCGCTGGGGCTTTTCCTCCGGCAGCAAGCATTGCGAGTGGGCGTTCCTCGGTGCGCTGGTGCCGCCGGCAGAGGCGGGCGGGGCGCCGGATTATCGGACGTTCCTGGTGCCGCGCAGCGACTATCAGATTCTCGACAACTGGAACGTCATGGGCCTGGAAGCCACTGGCTCCCACGACATTCTGGTGGAAAACGCCTTCGTTCCCGAATACCGCACCCATCGCGCGCTCGACGGTTTCATGCAGAACAGTCCGGGCAACGCCGTGAACACCGCGCCGTTGTTCCGTTTGCCGTTCGGGCAGATTTTCGTGCGTGCCGTTTCGTCGTCCGCCATCGGTGCGCTGCAAGGCGCGGTGGATCAGTTTGTCGAGCACAACCGCGCCCGGGTCGGGGTCAATGACGGTCGCAAGATGGTCCAGGACCCGGCCGCGCAATCGGCGCTGGCCAACGCCATGGTCTGCGTCGACGAGTGCAAGACCGTGCTGCATCGCAACTTCGCCCTGATGCTGGAGCGCGCGCAGAAGGGTGAGCCGTTGAGCATGCCCGAGCGGGTGAAGATGCGTTACGACTCGGCGCTGGTGGCCGACAAGTGCGCCAAGGCCGCTGGTGACCTGATGTTCAACAGCGGTGCTTCGACGATCTTCCGCAGCCACCCGATCAACCGAGCGTTCCGTGATATTCACACCGGTCGCGCCCACGTCGCCAACAGCCCGGCCAAGTACGCCTGGAACCTCGGCGGGGTCAGCATGGGGCAGGACAGCAGCGACTTTTTCCTCTGACGCTGGCGTACAGCTCTTTTCTATGAATCGGGCTAGTCCGTTTGCGTGATTCGAGCGCCCCGCCGATGCCCGAGCATTGGCGGCAAGGCGAAGGTCTACGGCGCCGACTGCGCATCCAAATAAGCACAAGGATCAACCATGAAATTTTCCCTGATTTACGAAGCCCAGACGGTGGACTCCAGCCGCGAAGGCGACCGCAAGATTTTCGAAGACACCGTCGAGCAGGCCGTGCTGGCCGACAAGCTGGGTTTTGACACCTTCTGGTGCGTGGAACACACGGCGCTGAGCAACTACTCGCACATGTCCGCGCCGGAAACCATGCTGGCTTTCGTGGCCGGTAAAACCGAGCGCATCGGTATCGGCCACGGCGTGGTCTGCCTGCCTCCGGCGATGAACCACCCGGTCAAGGTCGCCGAGCGCATCGCCACCCTCGACCTGCTGTCCAAGGGGCGTGTGCACTTTGGCGTGGGCAAGGGCGGTACCCAGCAGGAAGCCGGCACCTTCGGCTACGACCTGGCAACCTTGCAGCCGCAGATCGACGAGATGATGTACCTGATCCCGAAAATGTTCGTGCAGGACGAGATCGAGCACAACGGCGACTTCGTGCAGATCCCCAAGCGTCCGATCCATCCAAAGCCGTATCAGGACCCGCACCCGCCGATGTACCTGGCGTGCACCAACACCGAGTCGCTGAAAAATGCCGGCGGTCGTGGCATGGGCGCGCTGGTGCTGGGCTTCGGTGGCCCGGAAGAGATCGCCAAGAAGGTTGAGGTGTATCACACGGCCTACGACAATCGCGATGAGAAGAAGCAAGTGGGCTTCCGCCCTAACCGCCACATCGCTGCGCTGTGCCCGGCCATCGTGCTGGACGACAACGCAGAAGCGCGCCGCATCGGTATCCGTGGCCAGCGTTACTTCATGGAGTCGCTGGGCTACTGGTACGGCGGTGGCGAGCGTCCGGATCCGGAGAAGTGGAAGGACGACACCTTCGTCGATGGCAATGGCCAGAGCGTAATCAAGTCGCGCTTCGCTTCTGAAGAAGTCAGTGTCGACTTCTCCGACCCGACCATGGCCATGATGAACCCGAACCACGCCTACGGCACCGTCGAAGATTGCATCGGCTACGTGCAGCGCCTGATCGATGCCGGCGCCGACGAAATCCTGTTCATCTGCCAGATGGGCACAGTGCCGCAGTGGGCGCAGCTGGAGACCTTGAAGAACATTGGCGAGAAGGTGATTCCGCATTTCCGCAAGGCGTGATAGTTGACGCTAAACGCATGAACACCGCATACCCCTTGTAGGAGCGAGCCTGCTCGCGATAAACCTGAGAACGCTGCGGGGTGCCAGGCTTGCAGCGTTATCGTTGGCGACCATCGCGAGCAGGCTCGCTCCTACAGTTGAACGCATTTCAGGCATGGCACGGACGTCAGGCCCACTTTCCAACGGGTCCCCAAGGCCCGTTTTTTTATGCCTGCCGAACAAGATTGAACACCGCATACCCCTTGTAGGAGCGAGCCTGCTCGCGATAAACCGGAGAACGCCACGGGGTGTCAGGCTTGCAGCGTTATCGTTGGCGACCATCGCGAGCAGGCTCGCTCCTACAGTTGAACGCATTTCAGGCCTGGCACGGACGTCAGGCCAACTTTCCAACGGGTCCCCAAGGCCTGTTTTTTTATGCCTGCCGAACAAGATTGAACACCGCATACCCCTTGTAGGAGCGAGCCTGCTCGCGATAAACCGGAGAGCGCCGCGGGGTGTCAGGCTTGCAGCGTTATCGTTGGCGACCATCGCGAGCAGGCTCGCTCCTACAGTTGAACGCATTTCAGGCCTGGCACGGACGTCAGGCCAACTTTCCAACGGGTCCCCAAGGCCCGTTTTTTTATGCTTGCCGAATAAGATTGAACACCGCATACCCCTTGTAGGAGCGAGCCTGCTCGCGATAAACCGGAGAACGCCACGGGGTGCCAGGCTTGCAGCGTTATCGTTGGCGACCATCGCGAGCAGGCTCGCTCCCACAGGTTTTTCATGTTCCGCGCCATCATTTCCGCTAGTCCCATTGGACGATGTTGCCCCTGCCCGAACCCGTTTGAATAGGCCCTACATAAAGTCTCCCCCGGCAGTCGCCGAAGGGCGGCACCGCCTGAGAAAAACGAGGAGTGCATCCATGGATATCCGTGGTCTGGGTTACGTCACCCTGTTATCCAGCGACCTGGCGCAATGGCGCCACTACGCAAGCCAGGTGCTGGGCATGATGGTCATCGGCTCTGATGACGACGCGCACCTGTACCTGAAGATGGACGAGCGCCACTACCGCATCCTGGTGCAGAAGAACGCCGAGAACGGCTTCGGTGCCTGCGGCTGGGAAGTGGCCGGCAAGGCGGCGCTGGAACAGGCGGTCAGCGAGTTGCAACAGGCCGATGTGCAAGTGACCCGTGGTACCGCGGCCGAGGCCGAGCTGCGCAAGGTCCAGGAGCTGGTGCATTTCAGCGACCCGGATGGCAACCGTCACGAAATCTTCTGGGGCCCGTTGCAGGACTTCGCCCGTTTCGTCTCGCCGGTGGGCGTCAAAGGGTTCGTTACCAACGAACTGGGCATGGGCCACGTAGTGCTGCCGGCACCTGCCTTCGAGCGCTGCCGCGACTTCTACGAACAGGTGCTGGGTTTTGGCCTGTCGGACCTGATGAAAGTCCGCTTCACCCCGGACCCGGCCGAGCCGCAAAAGCGTATCCACTTCCTGCACTGCAACAACGGCCGCCACCACTCGCTGGCGATTTTCGAGTGCCCGATGCCCCACGGCTGCGTGCACATGATGGTCGAGGTCAACGCGCTGGACGAAGTCGGCCGCGCCCTGGACCGCGTCCACGCCAATGGCGTGAAGCTGTCGGCCACCCTCGGTCAGCACACCAACGACCAGATGATTTCTTTCTATATCAAGACCCCGTCCGGGTTTGACCTGGAATACGGCTGCGATGGCCTGGTGGTCGACTGGGACCGCCACACGCCGTTCGAAAGCACCGTGGTCAGCCACTGGGGCCACGACTTCAGTGTCGGTCGCCAATGAGGAACATGACGATGGACAAGCAAATGAGCACCGCCGAGATTGTCGGCCAACTGCGTGACGGCATGACCATCGGTATCGGTGGCTGGGGCCCGCGGCGCAAGCCGATGGCGCTGGTGCGAGAGATCCTGCGCTCGGACCTCAAGGACCTGACCGTGGTTGCCTACGGCGGTGCCGATGTCGGCATGCTCTGCGCGGCCGGCAAGATCAAGAAACTGGTGTTCGCCTTCGTTTCCCTGGACTTTATTCCGCTGGAACCATACTTCCGCAAGGCGCGCCAGGAAGCGGCGCTGGAAGTGATGGAGATCGACGAAGGCATGCTGCTGCTCGGTCTGCGCGCGGCGGCGATGAATGTGCCGTTCATTCCGACGGCGGTGGGCCTGGGCACCGATGTGCTGCGCCACAACCGCCAGATCAAGTTGATTGCCTCGCCTTATGCCGATGGCAAGGACTGGGTGGCGATGCCGGCGCTCAAGCTCGACGCGGCGCTGGTGCACGTCGACCGTGCCGATAAACGCGGGGTGTGCCAGATCAGCGGTCCGGATCACTACATGGACGACCTGTTCGTGCGGGCCGCGACCCACAGCTACGTGACCTGCGATGAACTGGTCGACAGCGAGTATTTCCATCAGGACAGCGCCCACGCGCATCAAGTGTTCTGGGAACGCAACCTGACCACCGCCGTGGCCCATGTGCCGGGCGGGGCGCATCCGTCTTCGTGCGCGCCGCTGTACGGTTTCGACGTCTCGCACTTCAAGGCCTACAACGCCACGGTCCAGGCGGCCGATGGCTGGCAGGGCTACGTGCGCGACTACGTCGACTGCACCCACGAACAGTATCTGGAAAAGGTCGGCGGCCTGGCTGCGATCCGTGAACTGCCGTTGCCGATTTTCTAAGGGAACCTTCCGATGAGCACTACTGATTACAGCCTCGCCGAACTGATGATCTGCGCGGCCTCCGAAGCCTGGCGCGAAGACGGCGAAGTATTGGCTTCCGGCATCGGCGTGATCCCGCGTCTGGCCGCTTCGCTGGCCATGCTGACCAGCAACCCGCAACTGCTGATGACCGACTCCGAAGCCTACATGGTCGCCGAGCCGGTGCCGTTGGGCGCGCGCAAAGGCTATGAACCCAAGCGCGACAGCTGGATGGGTTTCTCGCGGATTTTCGACAACGTCTGGGGCGGCAAGCGCCATGCCCTGGTGGGCCCGACCCAGATCGACCGTTTTGGTCAGGCCAACATTTCCTGCATCGGCGACTACGCCAGACCCAAGGCGCAGATGCTCGGTGTACGCGGTTTTCCCGGCAACTCGATCAGCCACGCCAACTCGTTTTGCGTGCCGAGCCACAACCGCCGGGTATTCGTCGAAGGCGAGGTCGATATGGTCGCCTCGGTCGGTTACAACCCGGCCCGACTGGCACGGGGCTGGTCGCTGAACGACATCGACATCCGCCTGATCATCACCGACCTCTGCGTGCTGGATTTCCAGGGCCCGCAACGGCAGATGCGCATCCGTTCGCTGCACCCCGGCGTGACGGCGGCGCAAGTCCAGGACAACACCGGCTTCGAGCTGCACGTGCCGGACGATTGCCCGACCACAGCCGCGCCGACGGCCGAGCAGTTGCAGCTGATCCAGCGTCTGGACCCGCACAACCTGCGCGCCCTGCAACTCAAAGACAACCCGCCAGGCCAACGCTGAGCAACGCGTTGCGGAGAAAAGTGATGGCTGAACATAACGATAACAATCAGGCCGAGGTGGTGCTGTACGAGGTGCGTGGCGCGGTGGCCCTGGTCACCATGAACCGCCCCGAGTTCCACAACGCGCAGAACTCGCAGATGACCTATGCGCTGGACGCGGCGTTTCGCCGGGCCTGCGATGACGATGAAGTGAAGGTCATTGTGTTGCGTGGCGCCGGCAAGCATTTCTCCGCCGGGCATGACATCGGCACCCCGGGCCGCGACGTCGACAAGACGTTCGACCGCGCCAGCCTGTGGTACGACCATGTGAACAAACCGGGCGGCGAGTTTTTGTATGCCCGTGAGCAGGAAGTCTATCTGGGCATGTGCCGCCGTTGGCGCGAGATGCCCAAGCCGACCATCGCCATGGTCCAGGGCGCGTGCATTGCCGGTGGGTTGATGCTGGCCTGGGTCTGCGACCTGATCGTGGCCAGCGAGGATGCTTACTTCGCGGATCCGGTGGTGCGCATGGGCATTCCCGGGGTCGAGTATTTCGCCCACGTGCATGAACTCAATCCGCGCATCGCCAAGGAGTTCCTGTTCCTCGGCGAGCGCATGCCGGCACCGCGTGCCTATCAGATGGGCATGCTCAATCGGGTGGTTGCTCGCGACGAGCTGGAACAACAGACCCTCGACATCGCCGGGCGCATCGCACAGATGCCGCGCCTGGGCCTGCAGCTGAGCAAGCAGGCGGTGAACAACGCCGAAGACCTGATGGGCAAGCGCGCGACCATGGACATGGTGTTCGGCCTGCATCACTTCGCCCATGCCCACAACGAACTGGTGTCCGGCGACCGCCTCGGTGGCTACGACGCCAAGGCCATGGCCAGTTCCCAACGCAAAACGGGCGAGGCGTGAGCATGGCGATCTCGTTGAATACCCGATTGACCGAACTGCTCGGTTGCCGTTATCCGATCATCCAGACCGCCATGGGCTGGGTCGCCGACCCGAAACTGGTGGCGGCCACGGGCAATGCCGGTGGTTTCGGCTTTCTCGCCGGGGCGACCATCGAACCGCAGCAGATGGAAGCGGCGATCATCGAAACCCGGCGCCTGACCGATCAGCCGTTCGGGGTGAACTTCCACATGTACCAGGCCAATGCCAGCGAGATCGTCGAACTGGTGTTGCGCCATAAAGTCCGGGCGGTGAGCTACAGCCGTTCGCCGGGCAAGCAGATGATCAGCCGCCTGAAGGACGCCGGCGTGGTGTGCATTCCCACGGTGGGCGCGCTCAAACATGCACAGAAAGCCGTGGAAATGGGCGCGGATGCGGTGACCGTGCAAGGCGGCGAGGGCGGTGGGCATACCGGCTCCGTGCCGACCTCGATGCTGCTGGATCAAGTGGTCAATGCGGTGTCGGTGCCCGTGGTGGCGGCCGGCGGTTTCAAGGACGGCAGGGGCCTGGTTTCGGCCCTGGCCTACGGCGCCGAGGGCATCGCCATGGGCACGCGTTTCCTGATGTGCGCCGACAGCCCGGTGCCGCAAGCGACCCTGGCGCGTTACCTGGCGGTCAAGGACCCGGCGGCGATCATCATCAGCCGCGCCATCGACGGCATGCCGCAACGGATGATCCGCAACGAATTGCTCAACCAACTGGAAAACAGCGGCGGCCTCAAGCGCCTGTTGCTGGCATTGCAGAGTGGCCTGGCCTACCGCCGCCACACCGGCATGAGCCTGATGCAACTGCTGACCAGCGCGCTGAAGATGCGCGGCAGCGGGGACCTGACCGCCGCGCAAAGCATCATGGCCGCCAACGCGCCGATGGTGATCCAGAAAGCCATGGTCGACGGGCAACCGGCCGCGGGCGTCTTGCCCGCCGGGCAGATCGCCGCCTCCATCGACAGCTTGCCAAGCTGCGCCCAATTGATTGAACAGATCGTCCGCGACGCCGAAGCGCGCCTGGGCGAACTGTGCCGCCGTGTGTCGTGAAGGGGCCATGTATTGTGAAGGAAGGAAACCATGAAACCATTTAGCGTCAGCATCGATAACGGCATTGCCGAACTGGTCTTCAACCGGCCACCGGTCAACGCCTTCAACTGCCAGGGCTGGGCCGACATCGCCAGCGAAATCGAAAGCCTGGGGCGCAATGCCGAGGTGCGGGTGATCCTGATCCGGGCCGAAGGGCGCGGCTTCTGCGCCGGGGTCGACATCAAGGAACTGGCCGCCGACGGCAACCTGATCGTCGCGGTGAACAAGGGCAACTACGACAGTTTCAAGGCGATCCACCGCAATCCGAAACCGGTGATCGTCGCCGTGCACGGCTTCGTGCTCGGTGGCGGCATCGGTATCTGCGGCGCCGCCGACATCATCGTCGCGTCCGAGTGCGCCACCTTCGGCGTGCCGGAAGTGGATCGCGGGGCCATGGGCGGCGGTGCGCATTTGCAGCGGTTGTTCCCGGTGCAGAAAGTCCGCCACATGTACTTCACCGGCGAGGCCATCGACGCCGCCGAAGCTTACCGCCTGGGCGCGGTGGAGCGGGTGGTCAAGCGCGAAGACTTGCGCGAAGCCGCGTTGCAGATCGCCCGCACCATTGCCGCCAAGAGCCCGGGCATGATCAGCCTGGCCAAGGAAGCGCTGAGCGGCATCGAAGACGGCAATCTGGAAGACAAATACCGCTGGGAGCAGGGCTTCACCCTCGAAGCCTACCGCTCACTGGACTCTCAGGAAGCACGCGACTCGTTCGTCGAGAAACGCGATGCCCGATTCAACGGCTGAAGGCATATCCATGGACCTGACCTATACCCCGGCCCAGCAGGCCTTTCGCTTTGATGCGCGGACCTGGCTGGCGGCCAATGTACCGAGTGAACCGCTGCAATCGTTCGACACCGAGCAAGGTTTTGCCGAGCACCGCGCTTGGGAAGCCAAGCTCAATGAAGGCCGTTGGGGCATGGTCACCTGGCCGACCGAACTCGGCGGCCGTGGTTGCGACCTGATCGAGTGGCTGATTTTCGAAGAGGAATACTACCGTTCCGGGGCGCCGGCACGGGTCAACCAGAACGGCATCTTCCTGCTCGGCCCGACCCTGATGGAGTACGGCAGCGAAGAGCAGAAAGCGCGATTCCTGCCGCGCATGGCCACCGGCGAAGACATCTGGGCCCAGGCCTGGTCCGAGCCGGGTGCCGGTTCCGACATGGCGGCGATCCGCTCCAAGGCTGAGCGGGTGGGCGACCACTACGTGATCAACGGCCAGAAAACCTGGTCGACCCGCGCGGTGTGGGCTGACTGGGCGTTCGGTATTTTCCGCACCGACCCGCAGTCCCAGCGCCATCACGGCCTGACGTTCATCCTGCTGCCGCTGAACACGCCGGGGATCACCGTGCGGCCGATTCCGCAGCTCAACGGCTTGCCGGGTTTCGCCGAGATTTTCTTCGACGACGTCAAGGTGCCGGTGGAGAACGCCCTCGGTGGTGAAGGCATGGGCTGGCACGTGGCGATGTCCACCGCCGGTTTCGAGCGCGGTTTGTTGCTGCGCTCGCCTGCGCGTTTCCAGGAAACCGCCAGGCGCCTGGTGCAGTTGTACCTGGCCAACCGCGAGCAGGCCGACCGCGACCCGGCCATTGGCGAAGCAGTGATGCGCGCCTGGCTCGATGCCGAGGCCTACACCCTGGGCACCTACATGACCGCCTCGCAGCTGGTGCAGGGCGGCAAGATCGGGCCGGAATCGTCGACCAACAAGATCTTCTGGTCCGAACTCGACCAGCGCATGCACGACACCGCCATGAGCATTCTCGGTTTGCGTGGCGAACTGCTGCCGCATGCCCCTGCCGCCGGTGACGTCGGCCATTGGCTGGAAGGTTTCCTGTTTGCCCAGGCCGGGCCGATCTACGCCGGCACCAACGAGATCCAGCGCAACATCATTGCCGAACGCATGCTCGGCATGCCGCGTGCCTGAGGAATAGACCATGGACTTTAGTTTCAGCCGCGACCAACTGCTGTTTCAGGACAACGTCCGCAGCTTTCTGATCAACGAAGTCACCCCGGAACGCATTCGCGAACTGTGGCAGAGCGACAGCGGGCGCAGTGAGCAACTCTGGGCGCAATTGGTGGAACTGGGCCTGACCGCCCTGACCGTGCCCGAGGCACAGGACGGCATGGGCATGAATGAGCTGGACTTCGTGCTGATTGCCCAGGAATGCGGTTACGCCGGTCTGCCTGAGCCGCTGGTGGACACCATGCTGGTCGGCGTGCCGTTGCTCGCCGCCCTGGATGAGCAACACGCCCCGCTCAAACAAAAATGGCTGTCGCGAGTGGCCGAGGGCCGCGCGCGTCTCGCGGTTTCCGAGCCGGGCAACCCACTGGTCAGCGATGCCCATGTCGCCGATCTGCTGTTGCTGGCCCATGGCGATGAAGTGCATGCGCTGGAGCGTGATGCCGTGCGCCTGACCCGCAACGAGTCGGTCGACCCGAGCCGTCAGTTGTACCAGGTCGAGTGGACGCCTACACCGGACACCTGTGTTGCCAGCGGTGAACAGGGCCGACGTTTGTGGGCCGCAGCCTTCAACCGTGGCGCCCTCGCCAGTGCCGCGCAATTGCTCGGGCTGGCCAAGCGCATGGTCGACCTGGCGGTGGACTACACCTTCGAGCGCAAGCAGTTCGGCAAACCGGTGGGGTCGTTCCAGGCGGTCAAGCATCTGATGGCTAACGTCGCGGTGCAGATCGAGTTCGCTAAAGGCCCGCTGTATCGCGCCGCCTATGCTCTCGCGGAGCAGCAGGCAGATCAGGACGTATTCGTCTCCCACGCCAAGTTGGCAACGGCGGAAGCGGCCATGCTTGCGGCGAAGAACACCATCCAGGCCCACGGCGCCATGGGGTACACCTGGGAAGTCGACTTGCATCTGTTCATGAAGCGCGCCTGGGCCCTGGACAAGGTCTGGGGCGATCGCGGTGTGCACAAGGGGCGGATTCGTGCGGCTTTGTTTGGCGGCGAAACTGCGCTGGGTGCTGGCAGTACTTTCTGACGGCAACTGTGGCTGATACCGGTCAGTAAGGTGCCGTGAAACCTGTGGGAGCGGGCTTGCTCGCGAAGAGGCCGGCACATTCAAAATTGATGTTGCCTGCCATGCCGCCTTCGCGAGCAAGCCCGCTCCCCCAGGTAGTGCGGCGCTCCTACTGACGGGTATTGGCGAATGTGCCTGACTTCAACTGATTCCGAGGTAGACCATGCCTGAAGCCTACATAGTCGACGCCCTGCGTACGCCCACCGGGCGGCGCAAGGGTGGTCTGAGCCAGATCCACGCCGCCGACCTGGGCGCCCACGTATTGCGCGCGCTGGTCGAGCGCAATGCCATTCCCGACGAGGATTACGACGACGTGATCTTCGGCTGTGTCGACACCATCGGCCCGCTGGCCGGTGACATCGCCCGCACCAGTTGGCTGGCGGCCGGCCTGTCGCAATCGGTGCCGGGCACCACCATCGATCGCCAGTGCGGCTCGTCCCAGCAAGCGGTGCACTTCGCCGCCCAGGCGGTGATGAGCGGGACTCAGGACGTGGTCATCGCCGGTGGCGTGCAGACCATGACCCAGATCCCGATTTCCTCGGCGATGATCGCCGCCGAGCCCTTGGGTTTCACTGATCCGTTCAGCGGTTCCGAAGGCTGGGTGCGGCGCTATGGCGCGCAACCACCGACGCAGTTCCGTTCGGCGCAGATGATCGCCGAAAAGTGGGACCTGTCCCGGGCACAACTTGAAGCCTATTCGCTTGAGTCCCATCGACGTGCCTTGCAGGCCATCGAGCAAGGCCGCTTCAACCGCGAGATCGTGCCGCTGGCCGGTGTGCTGCATGACGAAACCCCGCGCCAGACCAGCCTGGAAAAAATGGCCGAGCTGGAATTCCTGTTTGGCTGTGACCGGGTCACCGCCGCGGTGTCGAGCCAGACCTGCGACGCGGCCAGTGCGATGCTGATCGTCTCGGAGGCGGCGCTCAAACGTTATGGCCTGACGCCACGGGCACGCATCCATCACCTGAGCGTGCGCGCCGAAGACCCGATCTGGATGCTCACCGCGCCGATCCCGGCCACCGCTTACGCACTCAAGCGCGCCGGCATGAAGCTCGAAGACATTGACCGGGTGGAGATCAACGAAGCCTTCGCCTCGGTGGCCATGGCCTGGTTGAAAGAGACCGGCTACCCCCACGAACAGACCAACGTCAATGGCGGCGCGATTGCCCTCGGACATCCATTGGGCGCCACCGGCACCCGCTTGATGTGCACCTTGCTGCATGAACTGGAGCGCAGCGGCGGACGCTTCGGCATGCAGACCATGTGCGAAGGCGGCGGTCAGGCCAACGTGACGATTATCGAACGCCTGTGATTTCAAGATGCCCACAGGGATTGTGGCAACGAGTGATGAATTTGAAGGATGAGCAACATGAAAATCTGTGAAAACCGTGTCGTGATCATCACCGGTGCCGGCGGTGGTCTGGGCCGTGCCTACGCGTTGGCCTTCGCCGCCGAAGGTGCAAAAGTGGTGGTCAACGATATCAATCGTGAAGCGGCGTTGGCCGTGGTCGGCGAAATCCTCGGCCAGGGCGGCAGCGCCGTGGCCAACAGCGATGACATTACCCGCTATGACTCGGCGGGGTTGATCGTGCGCCAGGCCATCGAAACCTTCGGCGACCTGAACGTGGTGGTCAACAACGCCGGCATCTGCCGCGACCGCATGTTCGCCAGCCTCAGCGAAGCCGACTGGGATGCCGTGGTGGCCGTGCACCTCAAGGGCCATTTCTGCATTTCCAGCCACGCCGTGAAGTACTGGCGTGAGCAGGTCAAGGGCGGCGCCAGGGTCGATGCGCGGATCATCAACACCAGCTCCGGCGCCGGTTTGCAGGGCTCCATCGGTCAGTCCAACTACGCGGCGGCCAAGGGCGGTATTGCTTCGCTGACGCTGGTGCAGGCGGCTGAACTGCGCCGCTACGGGATCACCGCCAACGCCCTGGCGCCGGCCGCGCGCACCGGGATGACCGAGCAAGTGTTCGCCGACACCATGAAAAAGCCTGAAGAGGGCTTTGACTACTTCGCCCCGGAAAACGTTGCGCCGCTGGTGGTGTGGCTCGGGTCGGAGGCTTCCGCCGAGGTGACCGGGCAGATGTTCGAAGTCGAGGGCGGCAAGTTGTCGATTGCCGACGGCTGGCGCCGTGGTCCGCAACTGGATCGCCAGGGCCGCTGGGCGGTCGGCGAGATGGGCGATGCCGTCGCTCAACTGATGACGCAAGCGGTTCCTGCGGCCAAAGTTTACGGCAGCTGAAAAAGACCGGTTTCGGGAGGCCTGTGCATGGCTATAATCGGCCCACGTTCCAACGCTGATCACCTGTAGGAGCGAGCTCGCTCGCGATGGACTCCAGCGCTACGCGTTTATTCAGACAGAACGCTTTATCGTTCACGTCCATCGCGAGCAAGCTCGCTCCTACAGGTTACCTGCGATCCCTCCAGTCACCACACGAGACCTGCCATGACCATTTCCCTGTACGACGCTTCCGTGCCTGTTTTCCAGCAAATGCTCAACGCCCTGAGCGATGTACTGAAAAAGGCCGAGGCTCACGCCACCGAAAAAAACATCGACCCTAACGCGTTCCTGCAAGCGCGCCTGTTCCCGGACATGTTCCCTCTGGTGCGTCAGGTGCAGATCGCCGTTGATTTCAGCAAGGGTGTTACCGGTCGTCTGGCTGAAGTCGAGCTGCCGAAGTACGACGACAGCGAAACCACCTTCGCCGAACTGCAAGCGTTGATTGCCAAGGCACTGGCCTTCATCGGCTCGATCAAGCCCGAGCAGATCAACGGCAAGGAAGGCATCGAGATCGTCACCCGTCCGGGCACGCCTAAAGAGAAGCGCTTCAGCGGCCAGTCCTACCTGCTGACCTACGGCCTGCCGCAGTTCTTCTTCCACGTCACCACCACTTACGCACTGCTGCGCCATAACGGCGTGGAAGTGGGCAAGCGCGACTACATGGGCGCGTTCTAAACCGTCCGGGTACAAAAAAGCCCCCGGAGCCTTTGGCTGCGGGGGCTTTTTCATGGGTACCCAGTCTTCAGCTACACCACAAATCCTGTGGGAGCGGGCTTGCTCGCGAAAGCGGTGTGTCAGCCAACGCTAATGTTGAAGCTGACGGCCCCTTCGCGAGCAAGCCCGCTCCCACATGGGGTGGCGGCGTTACGCCAAACGCTCGGCTTTTTGCTCTTCGCCCAGGCAAGCCGCCGCGGTGAACAGCACATCGGTGGACGAGTTGAGCGCGGTTTCCGCCGAGTCCTGCAACACGCCGATGATGAAACCGACCGCCACCACCTGCATGGCGATTTCGCTCGGGATGCCGAACAGGCTGCACGCCAGTGGAATCAGCAACAGCGAACCACCGGCTACACCGGAAGCACCGCAGGCGCAGATCGCCGCGACGACGCTCAGCAGGATCGCCGTCGGAACGTCCACGGTGATGCCGAGGGTGTGCACGGCCGCCAGGGTCAGTACGGTGATGGTGATCGCAGCACCCGCCATGTTGATGGTCGCACCCAGCGGGATCGATACCGAGTAGGTGTCTTCGTGCAGGCCCAGACGCTTGCTCAACTCCAGGTTGACCGGAATGTTCGCCGCCGAGCTGCGGGTGAAGAACGCCGTGATACCGCTCTCGCGCAGGCAGGTCAGCACCAGCGGGTACGGGTTGCGGCGCAGTTTCCAGAACACGATGAGCGGGTTCATCACCAGCGCCACGAACAGCATGCAGCCCAACAGCACGGCCAGCAGCTGCGCGTAGCCGATCAAGGCACCGAAGCCGGAAGTGGCGAGGGTCGAGGCCACCAGGCCGAAGATGCCCAGCGGGGCGAAGCTGATCACCAGGCGCACGATCACCGTCACGCCGTTGGACAGGTCGCCCAGCACTTCACGGGTGGTGTCGCCGGCGTGGCGGATGGCAATACCCATACCGATGGCCCACGCCAGGATGCCGATGAAATTGGCATTCATCAGGGCGCTGACCGGATTATCGACCACGCTCAGCAACAGGCTTTGCAACACTTCGCCAATCCCGCCAGGCGCTGTGACCGCGACGTCCTGGGTCGACAGCACCAGGCTCGACGGGAACGTCATGCTGGCAACCACCGCCACGACGGCCGCGGCGAAAGTGCCCAGCAGATACAGGAACAGAATCGGCCGGATATGGGTTTCCTGGCCGTGCTTGTGGTTGGCAATCGACGCCATGACCAGCACGAACACCAGAATCGGCGCGACGGCTTTGAGCGCAGAGACAAACACTTTGCCGATGAACGCCGTGGACTTCGCCATGTCGGGGGCGATCAGCGCCAGGGCAATACCGGCGATCAGGCCGATCACGATCTGTGTGACCAGGCTCAGGCGTTTAAGGCGTTGCAATAGAGAAGGGGATGAAGCTGTCATAAAACGGCATCTCTGAATTTTTATAAGTGCATGGTTTCGTCGCAGTTGCAGCAACAAGCAGGGCAGGCCGCAGACGGGAAACCGGGAGGGGAATACAGGGTGTAGAACACCGCATTCCTTGTGGGAGCGAGCTTGCTCGCGATGACGCTGGCACAGTCGACACTTGCGTTGTCTGACGGTCCGCCATCGCGAGCAAGCTCGCTCCCACAGGTTTTGCCCCTTAAATGATCGGCATTGATCACAGGGTGTACGTTTTTCAGGGCGCGGACTTTATCACAGCGCAGGAACGATCTTTCAGACCTGTGACGAACTGCCACCCTGGTCTTCAACGCGAATTGCAGGTTCGTGCAACCGCATCCGAAAACACTCTGTTAAGATTCGCCATCCTCATTTTCATGTCTGCCAGTGGGCCTTCGGGCTATCGCTGGTGTTTTCGTTTTCTGGAGTTTTGCATGCTGCTGCCCATTCTTCTGTTGTCCGCCGCCGGCTTCACGGTGCTGACCACGGAATTCATCATTGTTGGCCTGTTGCCGGCTATCGCCAGGGACCTGGAGGTCAGCATCCCGCAGGCCGGTTTGCTGGTGACCCTGTTCGCCTTCACCGTGGCCGCGTTCGGGCCGTTCCTGACGGCGTATTTCGCCCGCTTCGAGCGTCGCAAGTTGTTCATCTCGGTGCTGATCATGTTTGGCCTGGCCAACACGGTCGCGGCGCTGGCGCCGAACATCTGGGTGATGGCGTTTGCCCGCTTGATCCCGGCGCTGGGGTTGCCAGTGTTCTGGGCCTTGGCCAGCGAAACGGCGGTGGACATCGTCGGGCCGGATTACGCCGGTCGCGCCATCGCCAAGATCGGCTTCGGCATCGTTTGCGCCACGGTGTTCGGCATTCCCGTGGGCACGCTGATTTCCGATGCGTTCGGCTGGCGCAGTGCCTTTGCGATTCTGGCGGTCATCGCCTTTGCCAAGGCGCTGCTGCTGTTTATCTATCTGCCGAAGACCAACCTGCACCAGCATCAGGTGAGCTTGCGGTCGCAGTTCAAGATCCTGCGCAGCCCGCTGATGCTCGGTCACGTGCTGCTGTCGGTGATTGTGTTCAGCGGCATGTTCACCGCGTACACCTATCTGGCGGACATCCTTGAGCGTCTGGCCGGTTTCAACGGCACCGTGGTCGGCTGGTGCCTGATGGGCTTTGGCGCGGTCGGGCTGATCGGCAACTCACTGGGTGGCCGTGCGGTGGATCGTCATCCGCTGATGGCGTCTATGATGTTCTGTGCGTTCATGATTGCCGGCCTGGTGGCGCTGGTGCCGAACATCCACTCGCCGCTGGGTCTGGCAGCAGCGATGGGCATCTGGGGCGTGACCCAGGCAGCGTTGTTCCTGGTCAGCCATGTGCGCCTGATGAAAGCGGCGCCCGAGGCGCCAGCGTTCGCCGCTTCGCTGAACATCGCCGGGGCCAACCTCGGTATCGGTCTGGGCGCGATGATCGGTGGCCGGGTAATCGACAGCGTCGGGCTGCAAGGCCTTGGCTTCGCCGCGGCGGCGTTCATTCTCGCCTCGATCCTGCTGGCCATTGCGCTGATGACCTTCAAACCCCGGGAAGTCTGCGCCTGAGTGTCCTAAAACTCGGTAAACAGCTCGCGTCGGGCACCTTCGGTAATGGCGACAATGCCGGGGTGCTTGACCTTGCGTTCCACTGAGATGGCATAGAACGACTCGCTCACCGCGTCGGTCTGGCCGATCACCTGCACGCCATATTGGCGTCGCACCTCATCGGCAATCACGCTCGGGCCGATGAAGATCCCGCTGCCGGATTGGCCGAAGGCCTGCATCAGGGCGCTGTCGTCGAACTCGCCGACAATTTGCGGCTGGATCTGCTGCTCGGCAAACCACCGTTGCAAACGGCTGCGCACCACGGTTTCCGGCCCGGGAATCAATAGCGGCGCACCGTGCAGGTTGCGCGGAAAGTCGTGGCCGTAACGGGCCGCCAGCTCTGGGGTGGCGAAGAAGCTGATCCCGCACTCACCAAGTTTCTGGCTGTAGCCCTTGATGTCCAGGTGCGATGGCATCGGGCTGTCGGATATCACCAGGTCCAGGCGCTGGATCGCCAGGTCGGCCAACAAACGTTCAAGCTTGTCTTCGCGACAAGTGATGCGCAGCGGTTCGCTCAGCTCCATGGTCGGTGCAATCAGGCGATAGACGATGGACTTGGGCACCACGTCAGCCACGCCGACGCGAAACAGGATCTGCTGCTCATTGGGTTGTGCCCGCAGCATCAGTTCCAGTTCGCCACCCAGCTGGAACATTTGTTCGGCGTAGGGCAGTGCCTGCCGGCCGGCCTCGGTGAGTTCGAGTTGCCGTCCGACACGCCGAAACAACTCGATGCCAAAGGTCTGTTCCAGTAATGAAATCTGCCCACTGATGGTTTGTGGCGTGAGATTGAGCTGCTCACAGGCGCGCACGATGCTGCCGGTCTTGGCCACCACCCAGAAGTAATGCAATTGCCGATAGTTGAGCATGGCGATCTACAGTTCGTAAAAACCGAAGTATAGCCGCTGAAAATACGAATTTTACTGAAGTATTCACTTCCCTAGAATGCATCGCTATCAACGGGCCATCGTTTAGGTCCCGTTCGTTCTATCGAGGAAAGCATCATGAAGCTTAAAGCCACGGCATTGCTGATCACGTCTTTACTGGTACTGGCCGGTTGCGACCAGGCCGAGAAAAGCGCGCAACAATTGATGGGCAAGGCTGCCGAAAGCGCCAAGCAGGCGATTGACGATACCCACAAGGCCGCCGAGCAAGCACTCAATGACGCCACCAGCGGGTTGATCAGCAAGAAAGAATCATCGGAAAAAGACTCGGAAAAAACCGAATCTTCCTCCCAGGAAATCTAAACCGTATTACAACGAGTCAGGACAGACCCATGGACTACCTTTTACAACTTGCCGCCAGCCCCACCGCCTGGGTCGCCCTTGCCACCCTGATCGTGATGGAGATCGTGCTCGGCATCGATAACCTGATCTTCATCTCGATCCTGACCAACAAGCTGCCCTTGCACAATCGACAGCGGGCACGGCGCATCGGTATCGGCATGGCGTTGATCCTGCGTCTGGGCTTGCTGAGCACCATCGCGTTCATCGTCCAGTTGACCAATCCTGTGATCGAGATTCTCGGCCACGCGTTTTCCTGGAAAGACATGATCCTGATTGCCGGTGGCCTGTTCCTGGTGTGGAAGGGCACCACCGAGATCCATCCCAGCATGGACCCGGCACCG
>NZ_JAGYGG010000026.1:0-81027 GCF_019947335.1 Pseudomonas sp. BF-R-24 | reverse complement strand
GCCCAGATCCCGCCCGTTGGTACCGAACCTGCCCAGCAAAACCGGCAACAAGTCTGGTGGCTTGCGTGGTAACTATCCGCCGAAGAAGTCGTAATTACCTCGGGTGTACGACAGGCTTTGCAACGGAGTCTGTCGCACTCCCCCGTCACTTCAGCATTACTTGCCTCTATATCGGACATTGTTTTCCACGAGCGACGTCGTAGCTGCCTAGAATGATGGCCAAAGGCTACGCTCTCCACGGCATCTCAAATACAGCTCGACCATGCTGCCAACTGATTCGCATCCCTGACTCTGAAAACGTCTGCCCCTTAACGTACCCAAGCCTTCGCGATGTCCCGTGTTGCCATAAACCCTGCTTTTTCTGGCTCATTTACATGGAGTAAGCGTACATGCCCTTCCCCCCTCGTTTCCTCGACCACTACCGCAAAGCCGACCGCATCATGCTGGGCCTGATCTGGCTGATGTTCGCGTTCGCTATCGGCCTGGCGTTCTGGCACGACACCTTCAAGCAGGCGCTGCTGGTGGGCGGTGGCACCAGTGTGTTGTTGACACTGTTGTATCGAGCCATCGGCGGAACGCGGTTGATGCGTTGTCTGCTGGGCGTGGGTTTGATGGTGATGGCGGCGTTGCATATCAATCAGGCCGAGGGGGTCATTGAGTCGCACTTCGGGATTTTTGCGTTGTTGGCGGTGTTGACGTTTTATCGGGACTGGCTGCCGATTCTGGTGGCGGCGGTGACGATTGCGCTGCATCACGTGGTGTTTCATGTGCTGCAACATCAGGGTTTTCCGGTGTTTGTGATGACCCATCACGGTGGCTGGACGATGGTGTTCGTTCACGCTTTTTATGTGGTGATGGAAACAGTCGCGCTGCTCTATCTGGCGGTGCACAGCCAGGCCGATGCGGTGGAGAGCCAGGACATGCTGGACAAGATGCTCGCCACCACGTCCCAGTTCACTGTCGGTGCCGGCCAGGGTGACAAGGCTCGGGTGCATGTGTCGCTGGCCCAGCGCTTCGATCAGTTTTTGACGCAGATCACCGCCTTGGTGGACGGGGTGGTGCGTGACTCTCAGGGGTTGGGTCAGTTGGGTCAGGAGTTGGCCAAGGCCAGCAACACATTGGAGAAAGGCGCCAAGCATCAGTTGACGGAAATCGCGCAGATGACCGGGTCGATGCAGCGCATGGGCGATGCGATGGAGCACATCGTGGTGCATGTCGAGCATGCCGTTGCCCATGCCGGCCAAGCCAGCGCGCAAGTCACCCGCGGCCAGGAAAGCGTGAACCGTGCGCGGCAGGAAATCACTCAACTGGCCTCGCGCCTGGAAGGCACCAACCAGACCGTGCAGGTACTGGCCGGGCAGGCGCAGCAGATCGGTACGGTGCTGGAGGTGATCAGCAGCATTGCCGAGCAGACCAACTTGCTGGCGCTCAACGCGGCGATTGAAGCGGCACGCGCCGGCGAGCAAGGCCGGGGCTTTGCGGTGGTGGCCGATGAGGTGCGCAGCCTGGCGCAACGCACGGCGGTGTCCACCAAGGAAATCCGCACCATCATCGAAGCCTTGCAGCAAGGCAGCCGCAAAGCCGTGGAGGCCATGCAGGACAGCCGCGAAGGTGTAGTGCGCTGCGTCGAGGACAGTCAGGTGGCGGCAGCGATGTTGCAGGCCGTCGGCAGCGACATCTCGCAGATCGATGAACTCAATGGGCGGATCGTCACGACGACCCGCGAACAGTCCTCGGCAAGTTTCGAGATTGTCGGGCGCTTGCAGTCGGTGCAGAGCATTGCGCAAAACACGGCGGATGATGTGGAGACACTGGCGCTGAGCAGCAGGCGCTTGCCGCCCATTGCGACTCGGCTGGATGCGTTGGGGCGGACGTTTCATCAGTGATGTTCGACGGGAGAAGTTTTCCGTTGGTCGAACCGATTTGCTCTACAGACTCAACAAACCTATCTTTGAGTCTATAGAGTCAAGATAGGTATTGATCATGGCCGTCCCCCTGCAACCCCAATCCTTCAGCAAAAACCAATGCGTCACCGGCCTGCGTGCCGCGGTGAGCATTCTGGAAAAGTGGAAGGCCACCAGCGATCAGGCCTGTCGCATCCTGCGTATTTCGCGCAGCACCTACACCCGCGCCCGGCAGCGAGACCCGGACTGGGCGGTGGCGCTGGATGCGGACCAGATGCAGCGCATCAGTTTTGTGTTGAACATTCACGCGACGTTGCGGCTGGTGTTCGACAACCCGGATAACGTGTACGGCTTTGCCTCGATGGCCAATGACAACGAGTTTTTCAACGGACGTTCGCCGCTGGAGATCATGGCCCAGGGCGACATGATTTCGCTGTACGAAACCTTCCGCCGCATCGACATGCTGCGAGGTGCGCAATGGTGATGGCGAGTGAGCTGGCGGTGTTTGCCGGTCAGTCGTTGCAGGCTTTTCGCCTGGTCAATTCGAAGTTTCCGCCCATTGCGTTGTTTGATGATGTGGCGGATGCGGCTGAGTTCGAGGTGTTGTTCGAGATTCAGGCTCTGACCAATCCGCGGTTGAAGAATGAGGTGGGTCAGCTGGAGTTGATTGCGCGCAGCGAGATCCCGTTCGGCATTCGGGGTTGCTCCTACGCCATTGCGCCGTTTACCCACGTCAACCCGGCGGGCTCGCGTTTCAGCGATGGCCGCTTTGGGGTGTTGTACCTGGCGGAGTCGATGGAAGCGGCGCTGGCCGAGGTGCGGCATCACCAGGCGCTGTATTGGTCGAGGGTGCCGAGCCTGAACTATGAGCGCTTTGTGTTTCGTGGATTGGCCTGTGCATTTGGCGATGGCGGGATGAAGGACGCCACGGCCCTGCCGATGAGCGATCCGGTGTATGCGCCGGACGACTACAGCCACTCCCGTGTACTGGGGCAGGCGGTGCGCGATGCCGGTTGCCCCGGTTTGCGTTATCACTCGGTGCGGATGCCGGGCAGTCATTGCTGGGCGTTGATGACGCCGAGGCCGGTTTCGTCGATTGTGCAGACGGCGCATTACGAGATGGTCTGGAATGGGCAGATCACCAGTGTCAGTCAGATCAGTGAGGCTTGAGCCCCGTTGTCAGGCACATGAAAACCTGTGGGATCTGCGATCCATTGACCGCATCGATAGTCACCATTATTTCAATGAAGTTCTCTTGAAAATTCCCCGGCGTAACATCTGCTCCATACCAACCCATAAGCACCCCGGAGCACACCATCATGAAACGCCAAACCCTCCTCAGCATCGCTTTCTCGGTTTTTGCAGTTAACGCTTTCGCCGCAAACTCTGCTCAACCTGTGGTCGCTGAAGGCGGCTCGGATCGTCTGATTGAAAGCCGTGTGGCCGAGGGTGGTTCGGATCGTTTGATCGAGAATCGTGTGGCTGAAGGTGGTTCGGATCGCCTGCTGGAAAAACGTGTTGCCGAAGGTGGTTCCGACCGTCTGATCGAAAGCCGCGCTGTCTGAATGCAGTGCTTTACCGCAAGACTCAACGAAAAGCCCGGCCTCAACAGCCTGATGCTGCTCAATCAAGCGAGAATGATCCACTCACTGTAGGAGCGAGCTTGCTCGCGATGGAATCAAGAACGCCGCGTTTAGCCTGTAAACACGCGGCATCGTTAACGACCATCGCGAGCAAGCTCGCTCCTACAGGGGATCGTTTTCATTTAACTGAACAGCATCAGGCTTCAACAGCCGGGCTTTTTCGTGCGGGTTATCAATTCGTTTGTAGGTCATGCACTTTCGCGGATCGCGAGAGGCCAATCTTGATGCCGACCAGTATGGGCGCGGCAAAGACGAACAGCAGGGCCACGGCGAAGAACGCCGTATCGAAAGCAATCACCGTGGCCTGACCTGATACCGCTTTGCCCAGCAAGCTCGTGGCTACCCGGCCAGCGGCCACCTGATCCATGCCCTTCCCTGCCAGCATCGCGGTTGTGGTCATCAGCCGTTCGATGACCGCGTGTCCCCCTGGGGTGACGTTGGCGCCGAGGACCACGCCATTGCTGACAACCTGATGGTCAATCAAGGTCTGCAGCCCGGCGACGCCCATCAAGCCTCCCAACTGGCGCCCTGTATTGAACAGGCCGATGCCGCTGGCCAGGTTGCGGCTGTTGAGGTGGCTGAAAGCAATCAGCGTGATCGACAGAAACAGGAAGCCAAGGCCCAGGCCGCGCAACAGGATGGCCGCCATCATGTCGTCGGTGCCGCTTTCGCTGTTGGAGCCGGACAGCATCCACATCGCCCCCATGATCAGCAGGATACCCAACGGCACGGTCGCCACCGGCGGCACGCGACGCACGCTGAACATATAGGCGGCGATGAGCAGCGAACCGACAAAAAAACCGCCACTGGGCAACAGGAGCAGGCCGGCATCGGTCGGCGTGAACGCGAGTACCGACAGGGCGAACGCCGGGATCAGGTAGGCGCTGCCGAACAGGGCGGCACCGGCGACGAAACTGACGATAAAGGCAAAGGTGAAATCGCTTGTTTTGAACAGGCTGAAATCGAGCAGCCCCTGGCCGTTGGCCAACACCTGTTGACCGAGAAAGGCCAGCAGCGCGGCGGCACCGATCACCGTCAGTGCCAGGATGCGCGGTTCCTCGAACCAGTCCCAGCGGCTGCCCTGGCTGAGCACGTAGGTGAAACAGAACAGCGCGGCACCGATCAGTGCACAGCCGAGCCAGTCAAACGAAGGTTGCCGGCCCTTGGCGGGCATGGGGTGGTCGGCGATGAGCAAGAAGCCGATCGCCGCCAGGGCCAACGGCACCACACTGAAGAAAATCCAGGTCCAGGACTGGCTGTCGATCAACCACCCTTGCAGGGCCGGTGCGAGGGTTCCGGGCGCAACCACGGAGCCCATGGCGAACAGGGCTTGCAGGATCGGCTGAAGGGCGCGCGGATAGCCGCGAAAGATGATCGCCTGGCCCGCCACCAGCAAAGCACCTCCCGCGAAGCCTTGCAGGATGCGCAATGCGATCAGCAGTTCCAGCCAGGCGGTAACGGCAGCCACGCAGCACGCCAGGCCCATGACCAGTGTGGCGCCGATGATCACGTTGCGCGCAGAAAATCGCTGCATCAGCCAAGGGGCGAGCATGAACCCGATCAGCTTGAGCGCGATGTAGCCGACATCCAGCCAGGCGAACTCGTCAGGCGTGGCATAGGTGTCGCCGATGATGTCGCCGCGGCCGAGGGCCAGCACGGTGCTGGCGATCGCTTCCGTCAACGTCGCCAGTACGATGCCCACCATGAGCAGCACGCCGTTCGTTGTCCTGGCGCTGCTCGGCGTGGCGCAGGCAACGCGGCTCATGAGCCGGCCCCTTGTGCAACTTCCACCCGCGCGGACAGGCCCGGCACGATGCGCCCCGGCAGGGGGTTTTCAGCCAGGCGGATCTTCACCGGAACGCGCTGCACGACACGCACAAAGTTCCCGGTGGCGTTGTCGGGCGGCAGCAGGCTGAACGCCGAGCCACTGCCCGGTGCAAAGCTGTCGACCACACCATCGAGTGCCGCATCGGGGTAGCCATCGACCGTGACGCGCACGTGCTGGCCGGGGCGAATCTGTTCGAGCTGGGTTTCCTTGAAGTTCGCCACGACCCATACATCATTGACCGGCACGATATCGAGCAGGGAAACGCCCGGTGTGACGAAACGGCCGAGGCGAACCTGACGGTTACCGACCACGCCATCCACAGGTGCGTGTACCACGGTGTGCTCGAGATCGATCCGGGCGAGATCACGTGCGGCCTCTGCCTGGCTCACAGCGGCCACGGCAGCCTCGCGCTCGGCTACAAACACCGTGATGCGCTGCTGTTGCGCCTCGACCGTTGCCGAAGCGGCCGAAACCGAGGCCGCGGCTCTGGATTGCGCGGTGCCGGTTTCATCGACCAGGGCCTGGCTCACCGCATTGCTGACGATCAGTTTGCGGCTGCGGTCGTGGGTCTTGGCCGCCAGGCTCATGTCGGCGGAGGCTGAGCGCCTTTGCGCTTCGGCCTGCCTGATCAGCGCATGCTGGAGCTGGACCTGTGCGTCGACATGGGTCAGGCGCGCTTGGGCGGCGCTGACATTGGCCTCGGCTTGCGCAAGTTTGGCACGGTAGTCGCGGTCATCGATTCGAAACAGCACATCACCGGCACGCACGGCCTGGTTGTCCCGGACCTCGACCGCCGTGACATAGCCGGCGACCTTGGCGGCCAGTGAGGTGACGTCCCCGCGGACATACGCGTTGTCGGTCGAGGTCACGCCACTTGAAAACGCCATGGCTCCCCAAACCGCCACGACCATTACAGCCGCGACGCACAGCAACAGGCCGATGGTCTTGCGCTTGCTTCGCCGCACCACGACCACGGGCGTGCCGCTACTTGCGCTGGTGGCAATGGCGGCCTTGTCCAGGAGCGAGTTCATTTTTTCATTTCCTGTTCAGTGCCAAGAACTGACTCAGCCACTGGGCGACAGCGTCTGCCGCCCGGCGGTCGAGCCTTCATGAGCGCGTGATCGGCTCACTGTTTGATAGGCGTTACGAGCACCTTTTCCTCGGTGTCGAGGACGAACACCGCCAACAGGCGTGCAGGTTGGGTGTCACTGGCGTTGGCGCTGACCAGGTGCACGGAGCCCGGCTCCTCTACGAAGTTTTCGCCGACGTTGTAGATCTTTTCCGGCTGGCCTTTGACCTGGATGCGGAACGAACCCTCCAGCACCGTTGCATAGATGAAGGCCGTTTTCGGATGGGTGTGGGCCGGCGACGCGGCACCCGGCCCATACTCGACGACCACGCCCCTCATGCTCTTGCCAGGGATGTTGGGAATGGGACGGTCGAACACCACCGTCACCTTGCCGGGGGGCGGCTCGGCGGCTGATGCGGCGCTGATCGAGAGCGCTGCGAAGACAGCGGCCATTAGCAAACGGGTAACCATGGGATTTCTCCTGGATTCGTAGGGTAATGTGCGGGTGCGATTCGTTACTGCGCTGTCGACCGGGCCAGCCAGTCGTCGAAGCGGATCGCCCCCAGGCGTGCGTTCTTGCCGGTGACCAGCGATTGATCGTCTAGCACGGCGCCGAAGTAACGGGCATGTACATCCGGCACGACCTTGCGGTTGTCCTGGGTCGCTTGCAGATAGCGCCTGGCCAGTTCGTCGATCGGCATGGTTTCCGGGCCGCCGACTTCAACCGTGCCATTGACCGGTGCTGCCAGCACGACATCGGCCAGCGCCGCTACCACGTCGTCGGACGCTATCGGCTGGATCAGCGCCGGCGAAGCATGAATTTCCTCGCCAACGGCGAACGACTGGACAATGCCGCCGGCAAACTCGGAGAACTGCGTGGCACGTAGAATGGTGTAAGGAACGCCGGATGCCTTGATAAGGGCTTCCTGCGCGACCTTGGCCCGGAAATAGCCGGTATCGGGAAGCCGTTCGCTGCCGACAATCGACAGGGCTACGTGATGACGAACCCCGGCAGCGGCTTCGGCGGCCAGCAGGTTACGGCTCGACGTTTCAAAGAAATCGAGAACGGCCTGGTCTTCCCACGACGGCGCGTTCGCCACGTCGACCACCACATCAGCACCATCCATCGCTTCGGCCAGGCCTTCGCGGGTGATGCTGTTCACGCCCGTGCTGGGGCTGGCGGCGAGCGCATCATGGCCGCGCTCGCGCAGGGTGTTCACAAGTTTCGATCCGATGAGGCCGGAGCCTCCGATGACGACGATCTTCATGACTTTTCTCCACTTGTCGACTGCAACCATTGCGTCGGTGTAGAAAGAGTGCCTGCGCGCACCAGGCAAGTCCTTGCGCCGGGCTTGGGTTTGCCTTGGCGAGTACTTGGATTTATGTCCAAAGCCATTGACGTTCGTCCAGCCGCCCTTGCCGCAGACGGTGCAGCGGTTGTCGAGCTGCCGTATCATCTGCCTCAGTTACCAACCGACAGCCGCCTGGGACACGGAGTTGAGGGCGCTTCGCCAGGGGATGCTCAATTTGCCATTCACGTTTGAAGACTACGTACTCGATCAGGAGCGCCGGGAGCTGACCCTGCGCGGGCAAATCGTGGCCGTCGGACCGCAGGTTTTCGATCTGTTGCTGCTGTTCGTCAACAATCCCGACCGCGTCGTCAGCAAGGACGAGTTGCTCAAGGCGGTGTGGGGCGACCGGATCGTTTCGGAATCGACGATCACCAGCCACATCAATGCGGTGCGCAAGGCCATTGGTGATACCGGTGAGGAGCAGCGCCTGGTGCGCACCGTCCCCCGCAAGGGCTACCGCTTCGTTGGTCGGATCAACGGCGACTTGAGCGGGCAAACACCACAGCCTGACATCGACGAACGCGCAAGCGCTGCCCCGAAACAAATCCTCTCCCCTACGCTCGTCCTGCCGGACAAACCCTCGATCACCGTCCTGCCCTTCCAGAACCTGAGCGGCGATCCGGAGCAAGAGTATTTCGCCGATGGCGTCGTGGAGGACATCATCGCGGCCCTGTCGCGTATCCGCTGGCTGTTCGTCATTGCGCGCAATTCGAGCTTCACCTACAAGGGCCAGGTCGTGGACGCCCAGGGCGTCGGCCAGGAACTGGGCGTGCGCTATGTGCTCGAAGGCAGCGTGCGCAAGTGCGGGAACAGACTGCGCATTACCGGGCAACTGATCGACGCGACAAGCGGGACGCATATCTGGGCGGAGCGCTTCGAAGGCCTGCTCGACGACCTCTTCGAACTGCAGGACCAAATCACCGAAAGCGTCGTCGGTGCCATCGCGCCGCAACTGGAGCGGGCAGAAATCGAACGCGCCAAGCGCAAGCCGACGGAAAGCCTGGACGCCTACGACTACTACCTGCGGGCCATGGCAAAACTGCACAGCGGCAGCCGGGAAGCCATCGAGCAGGCGCTGCCGATGTTCTACCAGGCCATCGAACTCGATGCGGAATTCGCTTCGGCCTATGGCATGGCCGCCTGGTGCCACTTCTGGCGCAAGCTCAATGGCTGGATGAGCGATCGACCCGCAGAAATCGCCGAGGGCATACGCCTGGCGCGTCTGGCGGTGACCCTCGGCCGCGACGATGCCGTCGCGTTGACCCGGGGCGGACATGCGCTTGCTCATCTCGCCGGCGAAGTCGACGGCGGCATTGCGCTGCTCGACAGGGCGCGCCTGCTCAATCCCAACCTCGCCCCCGCCTGGTTTCTGGGCGGTATCCTACGGGCACTGCACGGTGAAACAGACGCCGCCATCGAGCATTTGAACCATGCCGTTCGCTTGAGTCCGCTGGATCCGGAAATGTTCAGAATGCAGGTGGGGATGGCGCTCGCGCATTTCTTCGCCGGGCACTTTGATGCCGCTGCGCAGTGGGCGGAAAAGGCCCTGGGCAACCTGCCCAGTCTGCTGGTCGCGGCGGCGCTGGTGGCGGCCAGTGATGCGCTCGGCGGTCGAATGGAAAAAGCGAATCTGGCGATGCGGCGTCTGCAAAAGCTGGATCCTTCTTTGCGTCTGTGCACCCTCAAGGACTGGCTGCCCATTCAACGGCCTGAGGATTTCGCCCGTTTCGTCGATGGACTGCGGCTGGCCGGGCTACCGGAGTGAAGACGACCACCCTGTAGGAGCGAGCTTGCTCGCGATGGTCGTCAACGATGACGCGGGTTTTCTGATTAAACGCGGTGTCTTCAAGTTCATCGCGAGCAAGCTCGCTCCTACAACGTAGGCTAAGCTTTGAGCAACTCGTTGCTCATGATGCTCGGTTCTGCAGGTTTGGGTTTTTCTGGAGAGCGTCTGCAACAGCTATCCCAGACTGTCCCAAACCTTTCACGCAGGATTGCCGTGATGACAGAGCCCCTCCTCAGCTTTGATGCACTCAAGCGCGCCGCGGCTGCCGGCGAAATCGATACCGTACTGGTCTGCATGGTCGACATGCAGGGACGCCTGGTCGGCAAGCGGTTCCAGGTCGAGTTTTTCATCGACAGCGGCCACGAAGAAACCCACTGCTGCAACTATCTGCTGGCCGATGACATCGACATGGAGCCGGTGCCGGGTTACGCCGCGGCCAGTTGGAGCAAGGGTTACGGCGATTTCGTGCTCAAGCCCGACATGTCCACCCTGCGGCGCGTGCCCTGGCTTGAGTGCACGGCGCTGGTGCTGTGCGACGTGCTCGATCATCACCATCGCCAGGACCTGCCGCACAGCCCAAGGGCCATTCTGAAAAAACAGGTCGAGCGCCTGCGCGAGCGTGGTTACACCGGCATGTTTGCCTCGGAGCTCGAGTTCTATCTGTTCGATGAGAGTTACGAGGCGATCCACAAGCGCAACTATCAAAAACCGAAAACCGCCGGCCATTACATCGAAGACTACAACATCCTCCAGACCACCCGCGAAGAGCCGGTGCTGCGGGCGATTCGCAAGCACTTGCAGGCCTCGGGCATTCCCGTGGAAAACTCCAAGGGTGAATGGGGCCCGGGGCAGGAAGAGATCAACATTCGCTACGCCGATGCCCTGACCATGGCCGACCACCACGTCATCATCAAGCACGCCTGCAAAGAGATCGCGCAATTGCAGGGCAAGGCGATCACCTTCATGGCCAAGTGGCGCTACGACGCTGCCGGCTCCAGCAGTCACATCCATAATTCGCTGTGGGACAAGAACGCCAAGAAGCCGCTGTTCTTCGAGGCGAAAGCCGAGTTCGGCATGTCGAAACTGATGCGTTCCTGGGTCGCCGGCCAGCTCAAGTACGCCAACGACATCACCTGTTTTCTCGCGCCCTACATCAACTCCTACAAGCGCTTCCAGGCTGGCACTTTTGCGCCGACGCGGGCGGTCTGGAGCCGCGACAATCGCACCGCCGGCTTTCGCCTGTGTGCCGAAGGCAGCAAGGCCATCCGCATCGAATGCCGCATCGGCGGTGCCGATCTCAACCCCTATCTGGCCTTCGCCGCGCTGATCGCGGCGGGCCTGGCCGGTATCGACGAGAAGCTCGATCTGGCGCCGCCGTTCGAAGGCGACGCCTACCTGGATGAGCATTTGCCGGAAGTGTCCAAGACATTGCGCGAGGCGAGCGCCGCACTCAAGGCCTCCGGCATGTTGCGCAAGGCGTTCGGCGATGAGGTGGTCGACCATTACGTGCACACCGCCGAGTGGGAACAGAAAGAGTACGACCGGCGAATCACCGACTGGGAATTGCAGCGCGGCTTCGAGCGCTATTGAGAACATCATGACTGCGAAGGTTCAATTGATCTCCCCGGTCGATGGCCGGGTGTACGCCGAACGCGAGGTGGCCGATGCGAAGCAGGTCGAGCAGGCGCTGACGGCCGCTGCCAGCGCACAGGCGGCATGGCAACGCCGCTCACTGAGCGAACGCGCGGCGTTTTGCACTGCCGCGGTGGACGCAATGCTGTCGATGCAGCCCGACATCGTGCCGGAGCTGGCCTGGCAGATGGGTCGCCCGGTGCGTTATGGCGCCGGCGAACTGCGCGGTTTCGCCGAACGCGCCCGGCACATGATCGCTATCGCACCGCAGGTCCTTGACCGGGTAGAACCCGAGCCTGTCGCGGGATTTCGCCGCTATATCAAACGCGAGCCGCTGGGCACGGTGCTGGTGGTCGCTCCGTGGAATTACCCCTACCTGACGGCGGTGAACACGATTATCCCGGCGCTGATGGCCGGCAACAGCGTGATTCTCAAGCATGCGTCGCAAACGCTGCTGGTGGGCGAGCGTTTCGCCGAGGCCATGCGTCGCGCAAAACTGCCCGAGGGGCTGTTCCAGAATCTGCTGCTCGACCATGTATCGACCGGGGCGATCATTGCTTGCGGGCGCGTGCAGCAAGTGAACTTCACCGGTTCCGTGGAGGCTGGAAAAGTCATGGAAAGCGTCGCCAGCGGACAATTTCTCGGTATGGGCCTGGAGCTCGGCGGAAAAGACCCGGCCTATGTCCGGGCAGACGCCAACCTTGAACAGGCGGTGGAAAATCTGGTGGACGGCAGTTTCTTCAATTCCGGGCAGAGTTGCTGCGCCGTGGAACGCATCTACGTCGACCAGAAAATCTACCCGGTGTTTGTCGAGCGCTTCGCCGAACTGACCCGCCAGTACGTGCTGGGCAACCCACTGGATGAAGCCACCACCCTCGGTCCGCTGGTGACACCGGGCGCCGCATTCTTCGTTCGCGGCCAGATTGCCGATGCGCTGGCCCAGGGCGCCAAAGCGCTGATCGATCCGAAGTCCTTTCCCGCCGACGTGCCGGGCAGCGCCTACCTGGCACCGCAAGTGCTGGTGGACGTGAACCATCAAATGTCGGTCATGCGCGACGAAAGCTTTGGCCCGGTGGTCGGCATCATGCCGGTGGCCAGCGATGAAGAAGCCATCGCCTTGATGAATGACAGTGAGTTCGGGCTCAGCGCTTCCATCTGGACCCGGGACCTCGCAGCGGCCGAACGCCTGGGCAACGAGATCGCCACCGGCACGGTGTTCATGAACCGCTGCGATTACCTGGACCCGGCATTGGCCTGGACCGGCGTGAAGAACAGCGGTCGCGGCGTCACCCTGTCGCCACTGGGCTACGAGCACCTGACCCGGGCCAAATCCTTTCATCTGCGTCACGAGGTGTAGACCATGAACCTGACAGGAAACTGGAGCTACCCCACAAGCGTTCGTTTCGGTGTCGGGCGCATCGCCGAACTGGCCGAGGTCTGTCGCAGCCAGGGTATCCAGCGACCTTTGCTCGTGACCGACAGCGGCCTGGCGCGCGCACCGATCACCACGGCGGCACTGGACGCATTGCGCGCCGCCGGTCTTGGCGTGGCGCTGTTTTGTGACCTCAAGCCCAATCCGGTGGAAGCCAACCTCGCCGGCGGGCTCGATGCCTGGCGTGCCGGCCAGCACGATGGTGTGATCGCGTTCGGCGGCGGCAGTGGCCTGGACATGGGCAAGCTCATTGCCTTCATGAGCGGCCAGACCCGTCCGGTCTGGGACTTCGAAGACATCGGCGACTACTGGACCCGCGCCGACGACAGCCGCATCGCCCCGGTCATTGCCGTGCCGACCACGGCGGGAACCGGTTCCGAAGTCGGCCGTGCGGCGGTGATCATCGACGAGCGCACCCACACCAAACGCATCATCTTCCACCCGAAAATGATGCCCCGCGTGGTGATCAGCGATCCGGCCCTCACCGTCGGCATGCCCGCCAAAATCACCGCAGGCACCGGCATGGACGCGCTGTCCCATTGCCTGGAAGCGTACTGCGCCCCCGGCTTTCACCCCCTGGCCGATGGCATTGCCGTGGAAGGCATGCGCCTGGTGGCCAACTCACTGGTGAAGGCGGTACACACGCCGTCGGACCTTGAGGCCCGCGCACAAATGCTCGCGGCGGCGGCCATGGGCGCCACGGCATTCCAGAAAGGCCTGGGCGGGATGCATGCGCTCTCCCATCCGGTGGGTGCGTTGTATGACACCCATCACGGCATGACCAATGCCACCTTCATGCCCTATGTCCTGCACTTCAATCGCTCGGCCATCGAGGAGCGCATCACCCGCCTGGCGGCGTACCTGCGCCTGCCCTCCCCGGGGTTCGACAGTTTCCTGGCCTTCGTCCTCAAGCTGCGCAAGGACATCGGCGTGCCCCATACCCTGGTTGAACTGGGCGTTGATGACCGGCAGGCCGACCTGATCGCCGACATGGCGATTGTCGACCCTTCCGCTGGCGGCAACCCGCTGCCATTGACCCGGGACGGCGTGGCAAAGATTTTCGACGCGGCACTTCACGGCCGTCTGTAGGAGCGAGCCTGCTCGCGATGGACTTGAGGATGACGCGGGGGGTCAGGCTCCCCGCGTCATCGTTGACGTTCATCGCGAGCAAGCTCGCTCCTACAGAAAACCAAGGTCGAGCCTACGGCGGCTTAGTTCGGCCTGTCCAAAACCTGAAAAGGGGCACACATCATGAACCCAGCAAGCCAGCCGGGCACCGAAACGCACGACGATGACGTCAAGGTGCTGCACAGCATGGGCTATGCCCAGCAACTCTCACGACGAATGGGGGTTTTCTCCAACTTCGCCATTTCCTTTTCGATCATCTGCATCCTCTCGGGTGGCATCAACTCCCTGGCCCAGGGCACCTCGGGCGCGGGCGGGGCATCCATCGGGATCGGCTGGCCAATCGGTTGCCTGATCTCCGGGGTATTCGCCATGGCCATGGCGCAGATTTCCTCGGCCTACCCCACCGCTGGCGGCCTGTACCACTGGGGCTCGATCCTGGGTAACCGCTTCACCGGATGGCTGACCGCGTGGTTCAACCTGCTGGGGCTGGTCACGGTGCTGGGCGCGATCAACGTCGGTACCTATTACTTCTTTTTCGGTGCCTTCGGGCCGGCACTGGGCATGGAAGACACGACCACGGTCAGGGTGATTTTCCTGGCGATCCTCACCGGCCTGCAGGCCTTGTGCAACCACTTGGGTATCGGCCTGACCGCCAAACTCACTGACTTCTCAGGCTACCTGATCTTCGCCACGGCGCTGGCCCTGACCATCGTCTGCCTGATATCGGCACCCAGCTATGAATTCGCACGGCTGTGGACCTTCGGCAACTATTCCGGCGAAGCGGGTGGCAGCGTCTGGCCGCAGGTCTCCAACGGCTGGGTGTTCATGCTCGGGCTGCTGTTGCCGATCTACACCATCACCGGCTATGACGCCTCTGCGCACACCTCCGAGGAAACCCGCAACGCGGCCATGTCGGTGCCGCGCGGCATGGTCATGTCGGTGGTCTGGTCGTTGCTGTTCGGCTGGCTGATGCTCAGCGCGTTCGTGCTGATGCTGCCGAACATGGACGAGGCGGCCAAGCAAGGCTGGAACGTGTTTTTCTGGGCCATGAACACCCAGGTCGACCCGACACTGAAACTGGTGCTTTTCGTGGCGATCTTCATTTCGCAGGTGCTCTGCGGGCTGGCCACCGTCACCTCGGTTTCACGGATGATCTTCGCGTTCTCCCGGGACGGAGGCCTGCCCTGCTCAAAAGCGCTGTCCTCGGTCTCATCGACCCATCGCAGCCCGGTGGCAGCGATCTGGACCGGTGCCACCCTAGCGGTGTTGTTCGTCTGGGGATCGTCGGTGATCTCGATCGGGACAACGCCGGTCTATACCATCGTGGTGTCCTGCACGGTGATCTTCCTGTTCTTCTCCTTCGCCATTCCCATCGCGCTCGGCCTGTTTACCTTTGGTACGTCGAAGTGGCCGACCATGGGGCCGTGGAACATGGGGCGTTTCTGGTACTCGGTGTTCGCCATCCTCTCGATCCTGGCGATGATCATCATTTTCGTCATCGGCATCCAGCCACCGAACGATTGGGCGCTGTACATCACCATCGGTTTCCTGATCCTGACGGCCATCGTCTGGTTCGGTTTTGAAGCCCGGCGCTTCCAGGGGCCGCCGGTGGGCGACATGATCGTCAAGCGCCAGGCTGAAATTGCCGCGGCGGAGGCGGCGTTGGACAGGAAATAGGCGAGTGCTGATTAACCTGTGGGAGCGAGCTTGCTCGCGATGGCGGCGTGTCAGGCGCCATCGATGTTGGATGTGCCGGCCTAATCGCGAGCAAGCTCGCTCCCACAAGGTTGTTTGGCGTTTACGGTTTTTCTGCAGGCTGATGATCTATCCTGTGCCTCCCCGATTCCGCCCCGGAGACGCCAGTGCCCGCCCTCACCGCCCGCGAGGTTTACCAGCCGTTGCGCGATGCCGCTCAAGGCATTTGCACCTTCAAGCGAGTCGACGACGCCTGCGAGCCTGACCATGTACAGGTCGACATCGACGGCTGGCGCCTGACGCTCGACGTCGACGCCGGTCACCTGCGCCACTGCCTGCACGGCCAAAGCCCCGATGGCCGTGAATATGTGTTCGACAACGGGCAGCGCTTCGGCACCGACCCGGTGAGTTTGCTCAGCACCTGGGAGCTGGCGCAGATTGAACGGCTGCTGGCCTGAATCTTTCGCAACCTGTCGTTCCCTGGCCGCACTTGTGATACACAAGCCGGAGTGATTTTCGCGTCCAAGGAGGTTCTGCCCATGCCCCGTTCCCTGCGCCTGCCGCACTCGCTGGCCTGCGCCCTGCTCGGCTTGCTCGCTGGCAGCGCCCAAGCCGGCACGACACCCCCGGCGCCAGATGCCTTGCAGCCTTTGTTGGCGACGATGAATGAGCGGTTGAACATCAGCGAACTGGTGGCGCTGACCAAGTGGGACAGCGGCAAACCGGTCCAGGACAACACCCGGGAAGCGCAAGTCATCGCCAACGCCAGGAAGCAGGCGGCTGAACGCCAGCTTGACCCCGACGATGTCGCCGTCCTGATCGCCGCCCAGATTGAAGCCAGCAAACTGGTGCAATACGGCCGGATCGCACAATGGCAAGCGGCGCACAAGGCACCGGACACGCCACGGCCAGACCTGGGCAACGACATCCGGCCCAAGCTCGACAACCTGCAGAACCTGCTGCTCACGCAGTACGCCGCGTTCCTGCCCTACCGCAACGACCCGAACTGCCCGCAATGGCTGGCCACCGAACGTTCCGCGCTGATCAAGGATTATTTGCATGGCCAGGCGATGATTCGTGCGACCGGGGAGCTGTGTATTGCAGGGCGATAACGTCAAATGAGCCACATTGAAACCCTCGCCAAAATCCTGCTCGGCCCGTTGTTGCTGGCGCAGGGCCTGTATACGCGGCGGGTGACGCCCAGGTTGCCGGAGGCCGAAGGTGACCGCCAGGGCGAGGCCGGCAGCGGTGACGTGCTGCGCTTGTTGATTGTCGGCGACAGCGCAGCAGCGGGGGTGGGTGCGGCGACTCAAGGTGAAGCCCTCAGTGGTCGGCTGGTCGCGCGCCTGGCCGATGATTACCAGTTGTCGTGGAAACTCTGGGCGCACTCGGGGCTGGATTCACAAGGGTTGCTGGAGCTGCTCGAACAGCACGCCCCCGAGCCGTTCGATGTGGCGCTGTTGTCGATTGGCGTCAACGATGTCACCAGCTCTCTCACCCTGGATCAGTGGCTCGCTCGGCAACGGCGCTTGATGGCGCTGCTGTGCGATAAATACGCGGTGAGGCAGATCGTGGTGTCGCCGCTTCCGCCGATGCATTTGTTCCCCGCGCTGCCCCAGCCGCTGCGCTGGTTTCTGGGTTTCAGGGCACGGCGGTTCAATGCACATCTTGCGGATCTGGCCGCACGCCTGGATCAATGTACGATGCTGACCACCCCGCTGGCGCCCGAACCGGGCCTGATGGCCAGCGATGGTTTTCATCCGGGGCCGATGCTTTATCGGCAATGGGCTGACGATGCCGCCAGAGTGATCGACCAACGCTTTCGCACCACAACAATAAAAACAGGAGTTGAAGATGTCTGAGCTGAAACTGAACCCCAATGTCGCAGCGTCCCTGAAGCAGTGGCACGCGATGCTCGACAACCGCGACTTGAGCGGTTTGCCCGAAATGCTCGATCCGCAGGCGGTGTTCCGTTCGCCGATGGCGCACACGCCGTATCCGGGAGCGCCGGTGGTGTCGATGATCCTCAATACGGTCATGGACGTGTTCGAGGATTTTGCCTATCACCGTGAGCTGGCGACCGCGGATGGCTTGAACGTGATTCTCGAATTCAGCGCCAGGGTCGGCGAGAAAGAACTGAAGGGCATCGACATGATCCGCTTCAACGAACAGGGCAAGATTGTCGAGTTTGAAGTGATGGTGCGGCCGCTCAGTGGCTTGCAGGCGTTGGGTGAGGAAATGGGGCGACGGTTGGGGGCTTACCTGAAGGCCAGCAAGGCCTGACTTACCTGACTCACCAAAAATCCCTGTGGGAGCGGGCTTGCTCGCGAAGGCGGCGAACCAGTCGATAAAGATGTTGACTGACACTCCGCTTTCGCGAGCAAGCCCGCTCCCACAGGATTTGTGTTTAGCCTGAAATCAGGGGCAAACCGTTAAACCATCGGCTGGTGGCTGGTCACGCAGTGAATCCCTCCACCGCCTGCAGAGATCGCATCGATGTCGAGTTGCACCACTTCGCGGTCCGGGTAGAGTTCGGACAGCAGGTCGAAGGCCTTGGCATCCGCTTCCTTGTCGCCGAATTGCGGTGCGATGATCGCGCCATTGATCACGAAGTAGTTGATGTAGCCGGCGGCGAAATCCGGGTTGTCCTTGCTGAACCGGCTGTTGCGCGGGTTGAGCGGCGGCGACACGGTATGCACCTGCAACTTGCGGCCATCGGCATCCGTGGCGTTTTCCAGGATCTGCAGATGGGCGCGAGTGACCTTGTAGTCGTAGGACTCGGGGTCGTTGTCGAGGTTGGCGATCACCACGCCGGGCTTGACGAAGCGCGCATAGAAATCGACGTGGGCGTCGGTGATGTCCTTGCCCTTGATGCCTGGTAGCCAGATGATTTTGCGCAGCCCCAGGCGCTCTTTAAGTTCTGCCTCGACCTCGGCCTTGCTCCAGTCAGGATTGCGGTTGCGGTTGATCCAGCTGCTTTCGGTCATGATCCCGGTGCCGTGACCATCCACTTCGATGCCACCGCCCTCGCCCACCAGTTCGCTTTGCTGGTAATCCGCCTTGGCGTTTCCGGCGACCCGGGCGGCCAGTTGCGCATCATCCTCATGCTGCTGTTTGTTGCCCCAGCCGTTGAAGTTGAAGTCCACGGCGCCGAGGTCGCCGTTGCCATCGACGACAAAATTGGCGCCGATGTCGCGCATCCAGATGTCGTCCAGTTCGGTGATCACGAAGGTGGTGTTGTGGCTGCCGCATTTGGCTTCGGCCAGGCGCCGTTCGCTCTGGCGACAGAACACGGTGACCGGTTCGTGTTCGGCAATGCTGCGGGCGATCCGGCCAAGGGCGTCTTGCACGTGGGGCGTGAAGTCCTCCCAGATCGCGGCCTGTGCCCCGAAGGCGATGAAGGCCCGCTGGTGTTTGTCCCCTTCATCGGGCATGTACCAGTTGCCTTTACCGGCCGCTCGTACCGGCTGGGAGGCAAAGCCCAATCCCATGGACGCCAGCGCGCCCAGTCCGGCAGCGACCGATACCTGCTTGATGAATGTTCGACGTGTCGACATGTGTTTTCCTGAAATCTCGGGTTTGGCCGGCCCTCGGGCCGGCCGATGATCATTTGACTGTAGCGGTCTTGAACTTGGTCCAGGTGCGCATGCGTGCCCGCATGTCGGCCTGGGGAATGTCCTTGCCGGGAATCAGCCGCGCGTAGGTGGCATCATCGAGGTAGATGTCCGGGTTGTTGCGCATCGCGGCATCGACATCCGGTCGTGCCTTGGCGTTGGAGGTCGGGTAGCCGGTGAAGTTGCTGATGGCTGCCATGTTTTGCGGACGCATCACGAAGTTGATGAACGCGTAGGCGTACTCCGGATGCCGGGCGTCGACGGGAATGGCCATGGTGTCCATCCACACCGTGGTGCCTTCGCGGGGGATGCGGTAGTGGAAGGCGGTTTTCTTGCCGGCACTATCAGACGTGCGTTGCGCCTGGGTCATGTCGCCGCTGTAGCCGAGGGACATGCACAGGTTGCCGTTGACCAGGTCGGTCACCGGTTGCGACTGGAACTTGCGAATGTACGGCCGCAGTTTCATCAGCAAGTCACTGGCCGCCGCCAGGTCCGCCGGTTTGGCGCTCCGCGGGTCGCGGCCCAGGTAATTGAGCACCACGGCCAGCACTTCGTCCGGCGAGTCGATCATCGAGATGCCGCAGTCGGCGAATTTCGCCGCCAGTTCCGGTTTGAACAGCATGTCCAGGCTGTCGACCGGCGCATCCGGCGCACGCTGGGCGATCTGCCCGGCGTTGTAGGTCAGGCCGATGGTGCCCCAGGTGTACGGGACCGTGGCCTGGCGCGACTGCTCATAGTGCGAGCGCAACTTCTGCAACCCCGGCTCGACGTCGTTCAGAGCAGTAAGTTTTGACTGATCCAAGGGCTGCAAACTGCCGGCGCGCATCAGGCGTTCGGCCACGGTGTCACCGGGGAAGATCAGGTCGTAGCCGCTGCCGCCAGCGAGCATTTTCGCTTCCAGGGTTTCACTGCCGTCCATCACGTCGTAGATCACTTTGATCCCGGTTTCGGCGGTGAACTTGCTCAAGGTGTCCTCGGCGAAATAGTCGGCCCAGTTGTACAGCCGCAGGGTTTTCTCTTCGGCGTGCAACGCAGGCACCGCACAGCTCAGCGCCAGCCCCATGGCCAGGCACAGCTTGTTGATCGTGTTCATGTCACACCCCTTGGGTTGCCCAGCGTGAATGGATCTGACGACCGTCCTGGGTCAACAAGGCGCCGTACATTTCCGGACGGCGATCGCGGTAGATACCCCAGGTCAGGCGGTCCTCGCGCATGGCCGCCAGGTCCAGGCTGTGGACCAGCACGCCGGTGCTGTCACGGTCGGCTTCGGCGAGCAACTTGCCCTTGTGGTTGCAGATGAACGACGAGCCATAGAAGCTCATTTGCAGAGTCGGGTCGGTGGTCGCCGCTTCCCGGCCGACCCGGTTGGCCGCCACCACCGGCAGCAGGTTCGCGGCGGCGTGGCCGCGCATGGTCATCTGCCAGTGATCCCGGGAATCGAGAGTGGCACAACCCGGTTCGGAGCCGATGGCCGTCGGGAACAGCAGCACTTCGGCCCCCATCAACGCCAGGCAGCGGGCGGTTTCGGGGAACCACTGATCCCAGCAGATGCCCAGGCCGATGCGCCCGAACGCGGTGTCCCAGACCCGGAAACCGCTGTCGCCGGGGCTGAAGTATTCTTTCTCCTGATAGCCGATGGCGTTGGGGATGTGGGTCTTGCGGTACACACCCAACAGGCGCCCGTCGGCGTCGGCCACGCTCAGTGAGTTGAAGTAGGCGTTGCCGGCCTTCTCATACCAGCTCAGCGGCAGCACCACGCCCAACTCTTTCGCCAATGCGGCGAAGCGCTGGAGCACGTGGCTTTCGCGATACTCCTCGGCCAGTGCCAGGTGTTTGTGGTGTTGCTCGATGCAGAAATACGGCGTGGCGAACAGCTCCTGCAACAGGATGACCTGCGCGCCCTTGGCCGCAGCTTCGCGGACCAGTTGCTCGGCTTGGTCGAGGTTGTGTTTCAGGTCCCAGGTGCAGGGCATCTGGGTGGTGGCGATGGTCAGCAGTGTCATGGCATCAACCCCGCACCGGCCAGGCCGGCTGTTGCTGGGTGATGCAATGCACACCGCCACCGCCATGGGCCAGATGGTTGATCCGCACCGGCACCACTTCACGACCGGGGAACGCCTGCGCCAGCACTTCGGCAGCGACCTTGTCGGCATCGATGCCGTAGGCCGGCATAATGATCGCGCCGTTGGCGATATAGAAATTGGTGTAGGAGGCGCAGAACACTTCGGCCTCGGTGTCCACCGCATCGGTGGCTTCGAACAGTTCGATCAGTTCGAACTGGCGGCCCTGGGCGTCGGTGGCCAGTTCAAGGGCGCGGCGGTTCTCCCGGGCCACTTCGGCGTACACCGATTGCTTGTCGTGGGTGGCGTCCACCAGCAACACGCCGGGACGGGCAAAGGCGCACACACCATCGACGTGGCCGTCGGTCATGTCGCCGGTCACATAGTCGGGATCGCCCGGCAGCCAGATGGTTTTCTTCACGCCCAGCAGGCGGGTGAAGATCTCTTCGATCTCGGCCTTGCTCACGCCCGGGTTGCGATTGGGGTTGAGCAACACCGATTCGGTGGTGATCAGCGTGCCCTCGCCGTCCACATGAATCGCGCCACCCTCGTTGCTCAACGCCGTGCCGAAGCACTCCAGTCCCAAATGATTGAGCGCACGGCGGGCCAGGCTTTCGTCCAGATCGTGAGCCGACTTGCCGCCCCACGCATTGAAGCGCCAGCTCACACCGGCCAGGCCTTGCTGCGGGTGGCAGACGAAGCTCGGGCCGGAGTCGCGGCACCAGCTGTCGTTGACCGCCAGTTCGATCAACTCGATGTTCGGTCCGCACAAGGCTTTGGCACTGGCGATAGCTGAAGGATCGACCACCAGTTTCACCGGTTCGAAGCGGGCGATGGCGTTGGCCACCCGGGCGAAATCTTCTTGAACCTGTGGCAGTGTCACCCGCCAGCCTGACTCCCACAGGGTCTTGTTGTGCGGCCAGACCATCCAGGTGGCGGCGTGAGTGACCCACTCGGCCGGCATCGTCCAACCGCTGTTTTGAATTACGTTCTGCTGCATGACAAGCACCTCTGAGTTAAGTCATTGTGTTCAATGAAAACAGCCTTGGCGGTCTTGGCATGCATGCTACGGCTGGAAAAACAGGCAAACAAACGATGGATTTTGCAGACAACTGATTAGAGGAGCTTATCGATATGCTCAAACACTGGCCGCCGCTGAGCACCCTGCGCGGCTTCGAAGCCGCCGCCCGGCTGGGCAGTTTTCACAAGGCTGCCGACGAGTTGCACCTCACCCAATCGGCGATCAGCCAGCAGATCCGCAGCCTTGAGGCCTACCTGGAACAACCGTTGTTCCATCGCAGCGGGCGCAGCGTCAGCCTGACCGATGCCGGGCACGATCTGCTGAGCACCACCCAGGCGTTGTTGCAGCAACTGGCGGTGGGCATTCGCCGCTTGGGGCAATACCAGAAGCCTAATCAACTGGTGCTCAACACCACCCCGGCGTTTGCCCGGCACTGGTTGTTGCCGCGCCTGGGGGATTTCCGACGCCAGCATCCGCAGGTCGATCTGTGGATTTTCAGCACCGATGAAGTACCGGACATGGCCAGCCAGACCATCGACCTGGCGGTGCGCGACGACATCAGCTCCCAGGCCGAATGCAGTTTCAAGGTACTGCACGCCGACCGCCTCTACCCGGCGTGTCACCCGAGCCTGTTGGCCGTGCCCGTGGAACAGCGCACCACCCTGCATGGCGAGCGGGAAATGGACTGGAGCCACTGGGCGGTGGAATCGGGCATAGATGTGGGGCAGATGGATCAGGGGCTGAATTTTTCCGATCCGGGTTTGCTGCTGGACGCGGCCTGTACCGGACTGGGCATTGCGCTGGTGAGTCAGTTGCTGAGTCGGCAGGCGCGGGCCACCGGGCTGTTGCAGCCGATGGTGGAGCAAACCATCCGCGGCCCGAACTGGGCGCTGCTGACTCACCGTGACAGCGAGAACATCCCGATGGCGCGGGCCTTCACCCAGTGGCTGGTTGACAACCTGGCGGCCGAGCAGCAGACCGCGGCGTAATCATTGCGCGGGGAAGGTTTGCAGGTAGGCCAGCAGGTCTTCGATTTTTTCCGGCTCACTGAGACCCCAGAAAATCATGCGGGTGCCGGGGACGACTTTCTTCGGCGCTTCGAGGTAGGCGATCAGGGTTTCGCGGTCCCAGACCAGGTTGGCGGATTTCATCGCATCGGAATACACGTAGTCCGTGGTGACGGCGGAATGGCGTCCGATCACGCCATTGAGTTGCGGGCCAAAGAAGGCGCGAGCCGATTCACCGATCTGATGGCAGCCGCTGCAGAGGCGCTTGTACACTTTCTCCCCGGTCTGGACATCGCCCGCAGCAAGGGTGGGCATGCTGAACAGGCCAGCGGTGATCGCCGAGGCGAGGGTCAGTGCTGCGAGTTTCTTCATGTTCCGTTTCCAGTCGGGTGTTGCCGGATGGCTATTGGAACATGCGGGCCGGGGATATCCCAAGTGGTCAAATGGACGCAATCCCTGTGGGAGCGGGCTTGCTCGCGAAAGCGGTAGTCCAGCCACCTACGATGTTGAATGTGAAGGCCTCTTCGCGAGCAAGCCCGCTCCCACAGGGGGCCTGTGCTCATCATGATGGTTGTGACCGATGAGGGTAGACGGTGTTCGAGGCTTGTCAGGAATCGCTGACTGACGGCGCCTGGGGCACGGGGCGGGTTTTCACGGTGACGAACATTTTGATGCGGTCGCCGATTTCCTGGAGGGTATGGCGGAACGGGTCGTGTCTTTCGCTGGTGGTCGGGTCTTCGAAGCTCCAGACCATCACTTCAGCGGTAAACGGCATGCGCGCGGCCTCTTCGCAAGACTTGTCGCACAGGGTGATGACGTAGTCGAATTCCTGGCCTTCGAAATCTTCGAGGGACTTGCTGCGCAAGCCGCTGGCATCGACACCGATGTGATCGAGGGATTCGAATGTGCGCGGGTCGATCTCGCTGGCCTCAAGCCCGGCGCTGAAGGCCTGGAAATCGGCAGGATCGGTGTGGCGAAGCAGGGCTTCAGCCATGGGTGAGCGGACATCGTTTCGGGCGCAGACGAACAGCACGCGACGGGGGTCGGTCATGGGTTTACCTCGGCTGGCAGGTTTTTAGTGTTTGCTCATCAATCCATGCAGAACGCCGAACCGCAGACCCGGTTCCGACGCAATCATATGCGTGATCCCGAACACCTTGAACGCCGCCAGCATCACCACCAGACCACCGGGCAGAATGCTCAGGCGGTGGATGGGCAAACCGGCCAACTTGAGGTGTTTCACATGTTTGACTTCCAGCAGGCGCAACGACAGGCGCAACAGGCCGCCGTAGGTGATGCCGCCTTGGCCGTCATCATTCAAGCCATTGGCCTTGAGCACCTTGGCCAGCATCCGCGCCGTCCCTGAAGATCCGATCGCCTGCTGCCAACCCATGGCTCGATAGCGGCGGGCAATGCGTTCGAATTGCACGGTGGCTGCGCGTTCGGCCTCCAGCAGCGCTTCGGCCACGATCCGCCCGCCGTGGAAGTAATGCGCACCGAAGGTGCCGCTGCCGATGGCAATGCTCTCGGTGACCAGCAACCGGTCGCCACGGCCGATGATCATTTCCGTGGAGCCACCGCCGATATCCACCACCAGCCGCGTGGTTTGCGCCGGCAAGGTGTGGGCGACGCCGGCGTAGACCAGTTGCGCCTCTTCGTGACCGGAAATGACGTCGATGCGAAAGCCCAGGTGCCGCTCGGCACTGGCCAGGAACAGCGGCGCATTGTCTGCCTCGCGTACCGCGCTGGTGGCCACCGCCCGCACGCGCCCGGCCTCGAAGCCGCGCAGTTTCTTGCCGAATCGCGCCAGCGCCTGCCAGCCACGGTCCAGCGCCAATTCATCGAGCGCCCCGCCCTGCAGGCCCTCGGCCAGACGCACCGGTTCACGCAGGGTTTTCACTTCCTGGATGACCATCTGCTGGTTCCGTCTCACCGACTGGCCAATCATCAGGCGAAACGCATTGGAGCCCAGGTCGATGGCGGCAAACAGCGGGGCGTCTTTCATACGGGGTTCCTTGCACATTCATCTGCCGGCGGACTGACGGCCGCCGGTCACTCAAGACGGATTGCGAGGATCTTGCCATTGCTTTGATGACACCCGGATGACAGGCCTGGAGTTCTGAGCCACACCACAACAGTGGCAGGATTTTCGGCATCCTGATGGATGGCCATGAAGCTGTCATCGAATCGTCATGGACCGAGCGCCATACTCAGTCCATCCAATGCGTGCTTTAACTTTCCGCTGCCAGTCCCGGCAGCTTTTTTTTGCCTGAAATTGCCCTTACAAACACTCCTGCGCCGCACGCTCGAACGTCGACGGCACGAAGGTCGACGCCAGCAGCTTGCGCTCGTACAGGAATACCTTGCCGCCGTTCGAGGCTTTATAGGTTTCAAGCACGTTGTCCGCCGACACTTTGCTTGATACGACGATCCGGTAGCTGCGCTGGGTCTGCGACACCGTTGGGTTGAGCGCATCGTGCTGCAACTTCGGCACCACGCAATGGGTGTACTCCTCCGGTGACTTGCTGGTCTGCAAGGTCATGGTCGGATCGTTCGGCGTGGCACAACCGGCCAGCAGCAGCGAAGCGAAGGCCAGGGTCGGGGCAAAAACAGTGCGCATGAATCAGGTCCTGAATAGAAATCCACGGTGGATCGGGTTGCCCGCCGCTCAATGGACGTCGGGCTTTTTAGTTTGTTGTTGCGGTCAATCCGGCGGTTACCAGCGCCTTCAACGACGCATCGAACTGTTTCAGCGCGGTCAGTTGCAGGTCGCGTTGCCGTTCGATTTGCGCGGCAATCTCGGGCGCGGTCTTGTCATGCACCCACACCGACGGCAGTTGTTTTTCCACCGCACCTTCGGCCTTGCCGATGTACTGCAGGCTGGCGTCGTAGAACCGCGCGGCGAAACGCGCCTCGACCCGGTCGTTACGCTGGGTCAGCAACTGATTGTGGGTATCGAGCATCACCACCACATCGGGATGGGCCTGCACCAGGGCATCGAGATTTTCGTAGACCGTCACCGACAGAAAAGTGTGGTGCAACGAACCCATCAGCCAGTCGATGGCCAGGGCCGGATCGGAGCTGTTGACGAACGCCTGGCGAATCCGCGTATCCAGTGCGTTTTTCGCACCGTTGACGGCCACCGAGTGGTATTGCTCAAGGTATTGCAGGTTTTCCACAGTGTTGTCGCTGTAGAGCACCCCGACCGTCTGACCGTATTGCAGCCCGCTGTGACCGCCGGTGATCGGCGGCAGATGGCAGGCGCGTGCATCTTCGGCAAAGGCCGATGCGGTGGACGCAACGCTGCCCAGCAACAGGGCAATCACAGCCAGTCGGGTCAAGATTTTCATCGCGCAGGTTCCTTGAGCAGCGTGTTCAATGCAGGCAATTTTCCGCCTTTGCGCAAAAAACAGAACTTGCGATTCTTGATGGTGACTATTGACTGAACCAATAGTGCTGCGGCGCCAGCACCTGCCTTTGGCGCAAAACTACCGGTCAATGTCGAACAAGCGGCTGTGCCGCACGCTCACTGTTCATTACAGTGGCGACTGCCCTCAAAACCTGATCAAGGAACGAAAAAATGGTCACTTGCTACTTGAAATACGTGCTCGATCCCTACCAGCTCGAAGCGTTCGAGCACTACGGCAAGTTGTGGATTCCCCTGGTGGAAAAGTTCGGCGGCCAGCACCACGGTTACTTTTTGCCATCGGAGGGTGCCAACAACATCGCCCTGGCGCTGTTCACCTTCCCCAGCCTGGCGGCGTACGAGCATTACCGGCAGCAGTCGATGAACGATCCAGAGTGCATCGCAGCCTTCAAGTACGCCGAGGAGAAGAAATTCATCCTCAGCTACGAGCGATCGTTCATGCGGCCGGTGTTTGGCGAGCAGGCGCGCTGAGTCAGCCTTTTTGCAGATCCAGGCAATAGGTGTAATAACCGGGATCGCGCACCCAGCCCAGGGATTCATACAGGCGCTGGGCGGTGACGTTGTCGGTGGCGGTTTCCAGGGTCATGCCTTTGCCACCGGCCAGCTTCGCAAAATCCCGGGCGGTGTTCATCAGTAAGGTGCCGACGCCTTTGCCCCGGGCGGCGGTCGTGGTGAACAGGTCACCGAGCAGCCAGGTGCGATGAGCGTCGATCGAGGAAAAGGTCGGGAACAGCTGGACGAAGCCGAGGTTTTCACCATCGCTGTCCCGGGCAAGAAAAATCACCGATTCATCCCGGGCGAGGCGCTCGGCGATAAAGGCGCGCGATTGCGAAAGATTCGACGGCTGCTGGTAGAACATCCGGTAGGCGTCAAACAAAGGGGCGATCTGGTCGATGTGCGATGCGTCGGCGCGCAGGGCCTGAATAGCCATGAGGGTGCTCCATTGCGGTCTCAAGGAATTACAGACTAGCAATGGCGAAGCAACAGCGACGTAAAATCTTCTGAAAGCACCGCCGCCTACTGTGGGAGCGGGCTTGCTCGCGAAGAGGCCGTGTCAGTCGACATGAATGTTGAATGACACTCCGCTTTCGCGAGCAAGCCCGCTCCCACATTAGGCTCCCACATTGGATTGCAGGTTGCGTTCAGACCCGCACATTACGCCCCGGCAGCGAAGTACGCTGGCTGCTTTCCCAGCCCTCGACCAGCCCCACCGGCACATCCGCCGATGGCAACATCTGCACGCCACGCACCAGGTCGGATGCCCGTTCGGCGAGCATGATGGTCGGCGCATTGAGGTTGCCGTTCGGCTCGGTCGGGAACACCGATGAATCGATCACCCGCAGACCGGCGATGCCACGCACGCGCAATTCGGAATCGACCACCGCCATGTCGTCCTCGCCCATGCGGCACGAACCGCACGGATGGTAGGTGCTTTCCAGGTTGTCACGCACGAAGGCGTCGAGGTCTTCATCGCTGGTCACTTGCGCGCCCGGGGCGATTTCGCCGTCGCGGAAGCGGTCCATGGCTTTCTGGCCGATGATCTCGCGGGTCAGGCGAATGCAGCGGCGGAAACCTTCACGGTCCTCTTCCCGCTCCAGATAGTTGAAGCGGATTTCCGGATGCTCGTACGGATCGGCCGAGCGCACGCGCACATAACCACGGCTTTTCGGTTTGTTAGGCCCGGTCAGCACCATGAAGCCATGGCCCTTGATCGGCTTGTTGCCGTCGTAGCGCATCGCCGCCGGCAGGAAGTGGAACTGGATGTCCGGCCAGCGCAGGCCCTTCTCGGAGCGAATGAAACCACCGGCCTCGAAATGGTTGGTGGCGCCCAGGCCGTCCTTGAACAGCAGCCAGCGCAGACCGATCATCAGCTTGCTCAGCGGGTCCATCTTGCTGTTGAGGGTCACCGGCTCCTTGCAACCGAACTGGATGTACACCTCGGCGTGATCCTGCAGGTTCTCCCCTACCCCCGGCAGGTCATGACGTACGCCGATCCCGGCCTTGCGCAGGACGTCCGCCGGGCCGATGCCCGAGCGTTGCAGCAAGTGCGGCGAACCGATCGGCCCGGACGAGATCAGCACTTCGCGGTTGCAATACACCTGGTGGGTCTGGCCGCCGTGGTCATACATGACCCCCACCGCACGCTTGCCTTCGAGGATGACCTGGCGCGTCATCGCATGGGTGATCACCGTCAGGTTCGGACGGCCCATGGCCGGGCGCAGATAGGCGTTGGCCGTGGAGCAGCGCACGCCATTCTTCACAGTCATGTGCATGGCGCCGAAACCTTCCTGCATGTAGCCGTTGCAGTCTTCGGTCTTGATGTAGCCCGCTTCCGCGCCGGCTTCGACCCAGGCACCGTACAGCGGGTTTTTCATATGGTTGCCGTTGGTGGTGTGCAGCGGCCCGGTTTGCCCGCGATAGCTATCACCACCCGACTCGTAGCTCTCGGCGCGCTTGAAGTACGGCAGGCAGTTGCGATAGCCCCAGCCTTCGGCACCCAGGGATTCCCACTCGTCAAAGTCCAGTGCATGGCCACGGATGTACACAAGACCATTGATCGACGAAGAGCCGCCCAGCACCTTGCCCCGTGGGCAGTGAATGCGCCGGCCGTTGAGGTGGGTCTCCGGCTCGGTTTCGTAGCGCCAGTTGTACTTCTTGGTGTTCATCGGGATCGAGAATGCGCTCGGCATCTGGATCACTACGCTCTTGTCACTGCCGCCGAATTCCAGGACCAGCACCGAGGTGGCCGGGTCTTCGCTCAGGCGGTTGGCCAACACACAACCTGCCGAGCCTGCGCCAATGATGATGTAGTCGTATTTTTGCGTAGCCATTTTTTGCGTGGTCATGACTATCTCCCGACCGTCGATTCAGTGAATACCGGCAGTGGCTGCTGTTTGTGGGTCAGCGTGTCGCCGGTGGTGTATTGCGGGGAGTTTTTCTCAATCTGCTGGATCACCGCTTCTTCGCGCTTGAGGTCGATCGAGCGGCTCAGCCAGTAGTACGCCAGGCCCGATACGATCAGCCCGACCAGCCAGGCGATGTCGATGCTGCCCAGCGCCTTGGCGAGCGGACCGACATACACCTCGCGCTGTTCAACGCCGTCGAAGATGTAGAAGAACGGGATCATCGAGATAAAACCGATGGCATAGGCGGCGATGCCGCGCAGCCCCCAGTTGCCGTAAATGTTGCCGTGGGGCATGAAGAAGTGCGGGATGGCGTAGCGGCCCTTGCGCACGAAGAAGTAGTCGGTGAGGTTGACCGAGGTCCAGGGCACCAGGAAGTACAGCATCACCACCAGGTAGATCCCCAGTACCGACAGGCCTTTGCCGGAACTCTGGATGCTCAGGGCCACGCCCAGTTGCAGCAGGATCACGAAGCCAATGGCCAGGATGCGCGCCTTGCGGGTTGGCTCGATGTGCTTGATCGAGTCGACGCAGGTCAGCGTGGTCAGCTTGGCGCTGTAGATGTTCATCGCGATCACCGGCAGGAACGCCAGGATGGTGACGACCACCACCGCCGTGCCCACCAGCGGCGACACGGTGTTGCCGACTTGCCCGAGGGCCACCAGCACGTCAGTGGAGTGCAGGTGATCGGCCAGCCAGCCACCCACGGAAATCATCCACGCACCGGACAGCGACGCCCCAAGGAACACCACGGCGATCAGCTTGCCGCTGGAAGTATTCTTCGGCAGGTAGCGCGAGTAGTCCGACACATAAGGCGCATAGGCGATGTTGTAGCTGGCGGCCGCCGCAAACTGCGCGATGAAACCGGTCCAGTTGAAACCCAGCGGCTCCCGGGCCACTTCGCCCGCCGCCAGCGCCGGCATTACCGCGTCCGGCACCCAACCCATCAACACCGCCACAGTGACAAGGCCATACAGCGGCAGAGACAGGAACAACGCCCATTTGAAGCTGCGGTGCATCCAGTCATGGCCGAGAATCGCCAGCACCGCCGCCGGTATGGTCACCGCCACCGCGATCACCGCGGGGTTGAAGCCGAACAGCGTGTGCAGCCCCTGCATCATCAGCACCAGGTTGACGATGTTGAAACCGGCGAACACGAACAGCGTCGCCAACAGCACCAGGATCACCCCGCGATAACCGAACTGCGCACGGGACTGGATCATCTGCGGCAGGCCAAGGTGCGGGCCTTGCGAACCGTGGAACGCCATGAACAGCGTGCCGAACATGATGCCCAGCGTGCCGGCGAGCGTGGTCCAGAGCGCGGTCAGGCCGACGCTCGGGCCAACGAAGCCGATGGTCATGGTGAAGAAGGTGAAATTGCCGAGGAACCAGAACGGGCCCTGGCTCGACAGTTTGTCGGTGCGCTCGTTCTCGGGGATGAAGTCGATCGAATGCCCCTCGACGACGGATTTTTCGTCGAGGGCGGACACGCTCGTGGCGGACTTGGCGTTAGTGTTCATGACGGACTCTTATTGTTGGAAGATCATGACGAGATAACCGCGTTCTTTCGGGTGAACGACGCCCGGGCGCTTCCTTGCCGTTCCCGTTTTTTTCAAAGGCACCGATGGCGCAGATGGCGCAAACCTGTAGGAGCGAGCTTGCTCGCGATGGTCGTCAACGATAACGCTGGCAACCTGACACCCCGCGGTGTTCCTGGGTTCATCGCGAGCGAGCTCGCTCCTACACAGAGGACAATCGTCAGCCTGGCAGCGTGATCCACACTGCCTTGGTTTCGAGCAGGTAGTCGAGCTGCTCGGCGCCCAGGTCCTTGCCGAATCCGGACTGCTTGTAGCCACCGAACGGCATCGACGGATCGAGGGTGCCGTGGGCGTTGACGTAGACCGAACCGGCCTTGAGGCGCGGGATCAGGCTGTGCACTTTCCCGAGGTCGTTGGAATACAGTGCCGCCGCCAGGCCATAAGGCGAGTCGTTGGCCAGGGCCAGCGCTTCTTCCTCGTCGTCGAACGGTGCGGTGACCAGTACCGGGCCGAAGATCTCTTCCTGGACAATGCGCATGTCGTTGCGGCAATTAGCGAAAATGGTCGGCTCGACGAAGAAGCCAGGGCCATCGACCGGTTGACCGCCGTAGACCAGTTCGGCGCCTTCGGCCTTGCCGGTTTCGATGTACTCGGTCACGCGCTGCTTTTGCAGCGCCGAGACCAGCGGGCCGATGAAGCAGTCCGGGTCCAGGCCCGGGGCCATTTTCAGGGTGCGCGTGTAGGCGATCAGCTCACGCAGGAATTCGTCGTAGACACTGCTATGAATATAGGCCCGCGTACCGGCGTCGCATACCTGCCCGGAGTTGAAAAATACGCCGTTGGCGACCGCTTGGGCGGCGGCCGGGATGTCGGCGTCGGCACAGACGATGACCGGTGATTTACCACCGAGTTCAAGGGTCAGCCGCTTCATGTCATCCAGCGCTGCGCGGCCGACAGTCTGGCCGACCGGGGTCGATCCGGTGAAGGTCAGTTTGTCGATGCCGGGATGGGTGGCCATGGCCGCGCCGACCACGCTGCCGCGCCCGGTGACGATGTTGATCACGCCGTCAGGGATGCCCGCTTCCTGCACCAGTTCAGCGAAACGCAGGGCCGACAACGAAGTCAGTTCTGCGGGCTTGACCACCACGGTGCAACCGGTCGCCAGCGCCGCGCCGAGCTTCCAGGCCATGGTTTGCAGCGGGAAATTCCACGGCACGATGGCGCCGACCACACCTACCGCTTCCTTGCGGGTATAGGCCAGGTAGTTGCCCGGCAGCGAAGGTTCGACAGTACGGCCGTGCAGCTTGGTGGCCCAGCCGGCGAAGTAGCGCAGGGTATCCACGGTGCCCTGGATGTCCACGTCCTTGGCGAAGGCAACCGATTTGCCCATGTCGATGGATTCGATTTGCGCCAGTTCATCAGCGTTCTGCTCGATCAGGTCGGCCAGGCGCTGCATCATGCGCTCGCGTTCCGCGGGTTTGGCCTGGCGCCAGGCGCCGCCGTCGAACTGGGCGCGGGCGGCTTGCACGGCGCGGTCCAGGTCATCGGTGGTGCCCATGGGAATGCGGGTGATCAGGCCTTCGGTCGAGGGTTCGATCACATCGGAAGTCTGGCCGTCGCTGGCCTCGACCCAGGCGCCGCCGATGAACATTTTCTGGACCTTGCCAAGGAAGGTCTGGGTGGCTTCGCTGACGCCGAATTTTTGAAGGTAACTTTTGACGATCGTGTCCATTTTTGTTCTCTCTGCCCGGCAGTCAGGGCCTGCCGGGTCACTGGTTTCGATGATCAGGCTGATGCGGTTTCGCTTTCGGCGGCCGCCCGCACCTTGCCTCGCTCGTGGAAGATGAAACCGATGCTGTTGAGCAGCAGTTGCGCGGCGAGGATCGAGGTCATGCCGGTCGGGTCGTAGACCGGAGCCACTTCCACCAGGTCCATGCCGACGATGTTGCCCTTGCTGCGCTTGGCCAGGGCCTGGATGATTTCCAGCACTTCGTAGTAGAGGAAGCCACCGTGGCTCGGGGTGCCGGTGCCGGGGGCGATGGACGGGTCGAAACCGTCGATGTCGATGGTGATGTAGTAGTTGATGTTCTGCGGGATCAGCGCCAGCACGCCTTCGACGCCGAGACGACGCACGTCGCGCACCGAGAGGATTTTCGAGCCGGCTTCGTGGGCCGCTTCATAGTCATCACGGTTGGACGACGACACGTTGCGAATGCCCATTTGGGTCATGCCGACAATGTGGTTCATTTCCGAGGCGCGGCGCAGCGGGTTGCCGTGGCCATAGCGAACACCGTGGCGCTCGTCGACGAAATCCAGGTGCGCATCGAAGTGAATGATGTGGATCGGGCCGCGGCCTTCGAAGGCCTTGATCACTGGTGCGTGCACCGAATGGTCGCCGCCGAGAACAACCGGCATGACACCAGCGTCGAGGATCTTGCGCACGGCGTACTCGGTGTTCTTGTTGCTGGTAGCCATGTCGGTGTGGACGATGTCGGCATCACCGACGTCAACCATGCGCACGTCCGATGCGGTGAGGTACATCACGTCATCTTCATGATCGTAGGCGCCGGCGTGGCCGAAGGAAAACAGCGTCGATGCTTCGCGAATCCCGCGTGGTCCGAAGCGTGCGCCGGAGCGCCACTGGGTGCCCATGTCGTTGGGCACGCCGAGCACCGCGACGTCGGCATCCAGTGCATCCCAATCGGTGCACACCGGGGATTTGCCAAAGGTGCAATGACCCACGAATGGCAGGTTCAGGCGACCGGATTCATAACCGTTGTTCGACATTTCTAGCCTCTCCACTTCTTGTTATCGGCTTGACGGACTGCAAGGCGACCGCCGTTGGAAAGACTATGGGCGCAGGTTTTCGTGGAAAAAATGCTAAACATCAGATACTCATATCGGCATTCCCGATGCATCCACATGCCGGAGGTCCAAGATGATCCAGCTGCACGACGTCGACCTGAAACTGCTCAGGGTGTTTGCCACGATTGTGCGCTGCGGTGGCTTCTCGGCCGCGCAGGCGGCGTTGAATGCCGGGCAGTCGACCATCAGCGAACAGATGACCCACCTGGAAACCCGTCTTGGGGTGAAACTCTGCCAGCGTGGGCGCAGCGGCTTTCGCCTGACCGAACAAGGGGTGGCGATTCATGAAGCCACCCAGCGCCTGCTGTCGGCGGTGGAAAACTTCTGCATGGACGCCGACGTGCTCAAACAACACATCAGCGGCAAGCTCAACCTGGGGATCATCGACACCACGATTACCGACCCCGACTCGCCGATTCCGCGCACCACACAGCGCTTCGTCTCCCGCGGGCATGACGTGCACCTGAACGTGTACGTCGGCACCCCGGCGGAGCTCGAAGAACGGGTGCTCGACGGTCGCCTGCACCTGGCCATCGGGCACTTCCCGATCCATGTGCCGGGCCTGCTGCAATCACCGCTGTACCAGGAAGCCCTGGGCTTGTATTGCGGGCGGCGTCACCCGTTGTACGGCAGCCTCGCCGAAGGTGAGGAGCTGCTCGAAGAAGTCGCTGCGGGGCGCATCGTCGTGCGCGGCTACATGCAGCAATACGACCTCGAACACCTGGGCGTCAGCAAGGCGGCCGCCACCGTGGACAACATCGAAGCCACGGCGATCCTGATCATTTCCGGCGCCTACCTGGGTTTTCTGCCTGAGCACTTCGCCGCCCAATGGGTCAAGAGCGGCGAGATGCACCAACTGGCACCCGCGAGCCTGCGCCTGAAATCACCGTTCGACGTGATCACCCGTCGCGGCACGGCACCGCCACCGATCCTCCAGGCGTTCCTCGAGGACCTGGCCGCCAGCACCCGTAAAACCGGCAAGCCGTGAGGTGACACTCGCCAAATTCAAATTTTGCCGGGCATACTGATTCGGTTCGCCAACCTTGCAGGCCCGTCATGCGCATCCACGTCACCTTCATCGACCGCGTCGGAATCACCCAGGAAGTGCTGGCCCTGCTCGGTGGACGCAGTTTCAATCTGGACGCCGTGGAGATGGTGCCGCCGAACGTCTACATCGATGCGCCAACCCTCGGCGCCGAGGTGCTGGAGGAGTTGCGCGAGGCGCTTTTCGGTGTGCGCGGCGTGCAAGCGGTGACCATGGTCGACATCCTTCCGGGGCAACGCCGGCGCCTGCAACTGGACGCGTTGCTGGCAGCCAGTTCCGACCCGGTGCTGGCGGTGGATGACCGAGGTCATGTGCTGCTGGCCAACCCGGCGCTGATCGCCCTGTGCGGCCGCGAACCGGCTGGTGAATCGCTGACCGCGCTGTTCGACGATGCCGATCTGCAACGCACCTTGATCGCTCACCATTTCCGCCTGCCGATGCACGAGGTCAGCCTCGGTGGCCAGACCTTGCTCCTCGACGCGATGCCGATCACCGACGCCGGCGCCCTGCTCACCCTGTATCAACCCAATCGCATCGGCGAACGCCTGTCGGCGCTGCACCATGACCATGCCGAAGGCTTCGATGCACTGCTGGGCGAATCACCGCCGATTCGCGCGCTCAAGGCGCGTGCCCAACGGGTGGCGGCCCTCGATGCGCCGCTGTTGATCCAGGGTGAAACCGGCACCGGCAAGGAGCTGGTGGCCCGCGCCTGCCACGCCATCAGCCCACGGCACGATGCGCCGTTTCTGGCCCTGAACTGCGCGGCACTGCCGGAGAGCCTGGCCGAGAGCGAGCTGTTCGGCTACGCCCCCGGCGCCTTCACCGGTGCGCAAAGGGGCGGCAAGCTCGGCCTGCTGGAACTGGCCGACCAGGGCACGGTGTTCCTCGATGAAGTCGGGGAAATGTCGCCCTACCTGCAAGCCAAGTTGCTGCGTTTTTTGAGCGATGGCTGCTTCCGTCGGGTCGGTGGCGATAAAGAGGTCCGGGTTAATGTGCGGGTGCTCAGCGCGACCCACCGCGACCTGGAAAAAATGGTCGCCGAAGGGCGTTTTCGCGAAGACCTGTTCTACCGCCTCAACGTGCTCAACCTGCAAGTGCCACCACTGCGCGAGCGCGGTCACGACATCCTGCTGATGGCCAATCACTTCATGCAACAGGCCTGCGCGCAGATCCAGCGACCGGCGTGTCGTCTGGCACCAAGCACCTTCAGCGCCCTGCTCGGCAACCGCTGGCCGGGCAATGTGCGGCAATTGCAGAACGTGATCTTCCGTGCAGCGGCGATTTGCGAAAATCCGCTGGTGGACATCGACGACCTCGACATCGCCCGCACCGCCGTTGAACGGCAAAACGACGGCGAAGTCGGCAGCCTGGAAGAGGCTGTGGGTGATTTTGAAAAGAACCTGCTGGAACAGCTTTATCGCAGCTATCCGTCCAGCCGGTTGCTGGCGGCGCGGTTGCAGACGTCCCATAGCGCCATCGCGATTCGCCTGCGCAAGTACGGGATTCCTAATAAACCCTGAACCTGGCTCGGTCAAAAATGTGGGAGCGGGCTTGCTCGCGAAAGCAGTCGGTCAGACAACATCGATATTGGCTGCGATGACGCCTTCGCGAGCAAGCCCGCTCCCACAGGGGCTCAGTGTTGTTGCCGAGCTCTCCGTCTTCAAATCGGTACAGCGTAGCGAAATCAAGACAAAACCTTTCCCTCCCACAATTACGGCGTCCGCACCCACAGCCCGGTTTTCCTGTATTCATTTCAATACAGCCGAAATCTCCAACGCCTTACATAATCACTTCAAGCCATTGATTTAAAACAAATAAAAAACATTGGCACCACCCTTGCTATCACTCCTCCAACCCCGCTCGTCGCCCCGCCACGAGCCTTAAAACAATAAGGAGTTGAGATGAGCGAATTGCGTTTTACCGTCGATCACGAATGGCTGCGCCTTGAGAGCAATGGCCTGGTCACCGTCGGCATCACGGCGTTTGCCCAGCAGGCGCTGGGGGATGTGGTATTCGTTCAGGTGCCTGAGCTGGGCGCCTTCGATGCAGGCGCTGAAGTGTCGGTGCTGGAATCGGTGAAAGCCGCCAGCAGTATCGGCATGCCGCTGGACGGTGAAGTGGTCGAGATCAACGCGACACTGGAGAACACCCCGGAACTGGTCAACGAAGACCCATTGGGCGAAGGCTGGTTCTTTCGCTTCAAACCGGTCGATGTCCAGGCGTTGAGCGATCTACTGGATCAAGACGCCTATGAACGCCTGACCGCAGAACACGCCGACGCTTGAAGCCCCCTACGCATTTCCCGAATCCGAAAAAGGACCACACCATGTTCAGCAAGCACGACCAGATCAAAGGCTATGACGACGAACTGCTGGCGGCGATGAACGCCGAGGATGCGCGGCAGGAACACCATATCGAACTGATCGCCTCGGAGAACTACACCAGCCAGCGGGTGATGCAAGCCCAGGGCAGCGGCCTGACCAACAAGTACGCCGAAGGCTATCCGGGCAAGCGCTATTACGGCGGTTGCGAGCACGTCGATGTGGTAGAGCAACTGGCCATCGACCGCGCCAGGCAGCTGTTCGGCGCCGATTATGCCAACGTCCAGCCGCACTCCGGCAGCCAGGCCAACGCGGCGGTTTATCTGGCCCTGCTGCAAGCCGGCGACACCGTGCTCGGCATGAGCCTGGCCCACGGCGGTCACCTGACCCACGGCGCCAAGGTTAGCTTTTCCGGCAAGCTGTACAACGCCGTGCAATACGGCATCGACACCACCACGGGCCTGATCGATTACGACGAAGTCGAGCGCCTGGCGGTCGAACACAAGCCGAAGATGATCATCGCCGGGTTCTCGGCTTATTCGAAGACCCTGGACTTCCCGCGCTTCCGTCAGATCGCGGACAAGGTCGGCGCGTACTTTTTCGTCGACATGGCCCACGTCGCCGGCCTGGTGGCGACCGGTCTGTACCCCAATCCCCTGCCCTACGCCGACGTGGTCACCACCACCACCCACAAGACCCTGCGCGGCCCCCGTGGTGGTCTGATTCTGGCCAAGGCCAATCCGGAACTGGAGAAGAAGCTCAACGCCGCGGTGTTCCCGGGTGGTCAGGGTGGCCCGCTGATGCACGTGATCGCCGCCAAGGCCGTGTGCTTCAAGGAAGCGCTGGAGCCGGCATTCAAGACCTATCAGTCGCAGGTGATCCGCAACGCCCAGGCCATGGCGCAGGTGTTTATCGAGCGTGGTTATGACGTGGTGTCCGGCGGCACCGACAACCATCTGTTCCTGGTCAGCCTGATCCGCCAGGGCCTGACCGGCAAGGACGCCGACGCCGCCCTCGGTCGCGCCGGCATCACCGTGAACAAGAACGCCGTGCCCAACGATCCGCAATCGCCGTTCGTGACCTCCGGCCTGCGCATCGGTACCCCGGCGATCACCAGCCGTGGCTTCAAGGAGGCGCAGAGCATTGCCCTGGCCGGCTGGATCTGCGACATCCTCGATCACCTTAGCGATGCCGATATCGAGGCCAATGTCGCACGGCAGGCTGCCGCCCTGTGCGCGGACTTCCCGGTCTATCGCGACTGACCACACAACACACCCCCCTGTAGGAGCGAGCTTGCTCGCGAAGAACCCAAAGGCACCGCGTTAACCCTGAATGCGCGCGTAATCGTTGGCGACCATCGCGAGCAAGCTCGCTCCTACAGGTCTGTGCAAAAGGAAAGCATCATGAACGCCATTGTCGAGTCGACCGGCAACAGCCCGGCCAAAGTAGAGGTCGGCACCAAACTGCGCGGTGCGCAAAAGGTTGCGCGGATTCCGGTGAAGATCATTCCCACGGATGAATTCCCGCGCAAACCCGACTGGATTCGCGTGCGCATGCCGATCTCTCCCGAGGTCGACCGCATCAAGCAACTGTTGCGCAAACACAAGCTGCACAGCGTCTGCGAAGAGGCGTCCTGCCCGAACCTGGGCGAGTGCTTCTCCGGTGGCACGGCGACCTTCATGATCATGGGCGACATCTGCACCCGTCGCTGTCCGTTCTGCGATGTCGGCCATGGCCGGCCCAAGCCGCTGGACGCCAACGAGCCGATGAACCTGGCCGTGGCCATCGCCGAGCTGCGCCTGAAGTACGTGGTGATCACCTCGGTGGACCGCGACGATTTGCGCGATGGCGGCGCCCAACACTTTGTCGATTGCCTGCGCGAGATCCGCAAGCTGTCGCCCGGCATTCAACTGGAAACCCTGGTGCCGGATTATCGCGGACGCATGGACGTGGCCCTGGCGATCACCGCCCATGAGCCGCCGGATGTGTTCAACCACAACCTGGAAACGGTACCGCGCCTGTACAAGGCCGCGCGACCGGGTTCGGACTTCGAGTGGTCACTGGACCTGCTGCAGAAATTCAAGCTAGCGGTGCCCCACGTACCGACCAAATCCGGCCTGATGCTGGGCCTTGGCGAAACCGACGAGGAAGTCATCGAGGTCATGCAGCGCATGCGCGAGCACGATATCGACATGCTGACCCTCGGCCAATACCTGCAACCCTCGCGCAGTCACTTGCCGGTGCAGCGCTTCGTGCACCCGGACACCTTTGCCTGGTTCGCCGAAGAAGGCGCGCGCATGGGCTTCAAGAACGTGGCGTCCGGGCCGCTGGTGCGTTCGTCCTATCACGCCGATCAACAACTCCATGGAGGTACGGACGGTTTCAAGCCATGATGGAATGACTGGTCATGCATGGAGCCGTTTCCGATGTCGCGTTCACCCTGTCTGTTGTTGCTGTGCCTGAGCCTTGCCACGCCATGCATGGCCGACGAGTCGAAACCCGGGCACATGGTGTATGTGCGCAGCGTCGACCCGGGCATCGCGCAGGACATCCGCTACGCCAGCGCGCACAACTTCACCGGGCACCCGCTCGACGGCTACCAGGCGGCGGAGTGCCTGCTGTCGCAGGACGCGGCGAAGGCGTTAGCCCGAGTGCAAAACTCACTGAAAGCCGAAGGCTACGGCTTGAAGGTATTCGACTGCTATCGCCCGACCCGCGCGGTGGCGGACATGGGACGCTTCGCCAGCGAACCCGGCGACCCGCTCAAGACCGAGTTCTATCCACGGGTCGACAAGCAGGACTTCTGGCGCCTGGGTTATGTGGCCCGGGTGTCCAATCACTCCCGAGGCAACACCGTCGACCTGACCCTGACCGGCCCCGACGCCCTGCCCGCCGACACCTGGACACCTTCGGCGATACCGGCGGATTGCACCGCCCCCTACGGCGAGCGCTGGCACGACGGCGCGCTCGACATGGGCACCGGTTTCGATTGCTTCGATGAGCGGGCGCACACCGACTCGGCGCTGATCAACGCCACGGCCAAGGCCAATCGCCAGCGGCTGACCAGTGCCATGGCCAAGGAAGGCTTTGTGGGTTATTCGGCCGAGTGGTGGCACTTCACGTACAGCGGGAATCCGCCGAAGCCGGACGTCATGAACTTCCCCATCACGCCGCTCGCACCATGAACATTCTCTTCAAGACCCTGTTGGTGGCGTTTTTTCCGCTGGCCGCCATGGCCCAGGGACTCGACAGCAGTGACCAACTGATCGTAGTCACCAGTAAAGGCTGGGATGACATCCAGGGTACTGCCCAGCGCTATGAACGGCACGGGCAGACCTTGCAGAAATTCGAAGCGCCCTTTGCAGTGGTGCTCGGCAAGAATGGCATGGGCTGGGGCAAGGGCCAACTCAACCCCGGGCGGCCTGAAGGGCCGATCAAAAAGGAAGGCGACGGCAAGGCGCCGGCCGGGATGTTCAGCCTGGGCACGGCGTTTGGCTACGAGCCTTCGGCCAATACCCGCCTGCCCTACCTGGCGCTGACAGCGACCATCGAATGCGTGGACGACAGCCAGTCGGCTCGCTACAACGAGCTAGTCGACAGCTCGGTCATTGCAAGAGACTGGAACAGTTCCGAACGCATGCGCCGCAGCGATGACTTGTATCGCCAGGGCATTTTCATCCGGCACAACACCCTGGCCACTCCCGCTGCCGGATCATGCATTTTCTTCCACATCTGGCGCGGCCCCACGGCGCCGACCCGTGGCTGTACGGCCATGGACCCGGCGGATATCGCGCGGTTGTTCAACTGGCTGGACCCGGGAAAATCCCCGATGCTGGTGCAACTGCCCGAAGCGCAGTACGAACAGTTGCGCCAGCGCTGGGAGCTTCCCGAACGCGAGTAAACGCTGAACCCTGTGGCGAGGGGGCTTGTCGGAACGCCGCATCGCCCCGTTGGGGCACGAAGTGCACCCAAAAAAGGGACTGCTGCGCAGTCCAACGGGGGCAAGCCCCCTCGCCACAAAAGCCCCCTCGCCACAAATGCGGGAATTAACCCCGCTCAACCACTACGCCACTCATCGACGGCTTGGCCAGCGCGTAATAAATCACACCCGGCACCAGCAGCCCGACGATCCAGGAGATGTCCACGCCGCCCAGTTGTGCAACCATCGGCCCGGAGTAGAAATGGGTGTCGACAAATGGCAACTGGATCAATACGCCGATCACGTACACGCTGATCCCCAGCACGTTCCAGCGACCGTAGCGCCCTGCCGGGTCGGACAGTGCCGGGATGTCGTAACGTTCCTTGTTGATGAAGTAGTAATCCACCAGGTTGATCGCGCTCCAGGGGGTGAAGAACTTCAGCAAGAACAGGATGAAGTACTTGAACGAGTTGAGGAACGAGTACTGCCCCAGCAATGCCAGCGCGGTGGACGCCGCGACGATCAGCAGCACAAACAGCATGCGCTGGCGGGCGGTGATTTCCAGGCGACGACGAAAGCCGCTGATGATGGTGGCGATGCACATGAAACTGCCATAGGCGTTGAGGCTGGACACTGTGACCTTACCGAACACAATGCTCAGGTACAGCAAGGACGCGATCACACCGCTACTGCCCAGGCCGACAATGGTCGCCACTTCGTGCCCACGGAAATTCGCCCCGGCCAGTGCGGCGGCGAACACCCCCAGCACCATCGAAGTCTGAGCCCCCAGCACGGTGCCGAGGCCCACGGCGGCGAAGGTTTTCCACGATGAGGTCTTGCTCGGCAGGTAACGTGAGTAGTCCGCCACGTAGGGGCCGAAGGCGATCTGCCAGGATGCCGAGAGCGAAACCGCCAGCAGGAAAGTGCTCCAGCCGAAATGCCGGTTGTCGAGCAGCAGGCCGATGTCGTTGAGGGTCATCAACCGGGTGAACAGGTAGGCGAACGCGATGATGCCCAGCACGCTGGCCACCCGCCCGACCAGGTGAATCACCCGATAACCGAAGATCGTCAGGAACGCGATGCTCGCCGCGAAAATCAGGATGCCGGTGCTGTCGCTGACACTGATCAACTGCGCGATCGCCTGCCCCGACAGCACCGCGCCGGTGGCGCTGAACCCCAGGTACATCAGGCATACCAGGACAATCGGGATCGCCGCGCCATACACCCCGAACTGCACTCGGCTGGAGATCATCTGCGGCAGCCCGAGCTTCGGCCCCTGCGCCGCGTGCAGCGCCACCACGGCACCGCCCAACACTTGCCCGATCAACAGGCCGATCAGCGACCAGAACACATCGCCGCCCAGCACCACGGCCAGGGCGCCGGTGACGATGGCGGTGATCTGCAGGTTGGCGCCGAGCCACAGGGTGAACTGGCTATAGAGGCTGCCGTGTCGCTCAGCCTCGGGAATGAAATCGATCGAGCGGGTCTCGATCAGGGGACTGCGTTGCGCACTCATGAGGGTGTTTCCTTTGAGGAACTGTTTTTGTTGTCGGGGCTGAACTTAGAAGGTCTTGGTGGCACTGGCAACGACCGTGGCCGAGCACAGGTCGTCATAGCCGTACCAACTGGCGCACTCGCTTTTCGACAAGTCCGTGTCGATATAGCTCAGGCCCCAGGTGACACCGACGAAGTCGCGGGTCAGCTTGGCTTCCCACTCGTAGTAAGACTCACGGCTATCGCCATTGGCGGACCAGAACGCGGGGTCATTCACATCGTTGCGCCCAAAGCGCAGGTCCAGGCCGACTTCGGCCGGCAAATCGATTTTGTAGCCCAGGTAGGTGTAAAGGGTGTCCTGGTCCTCGCCGAAGAAGTTCGGCGTGTCCTTGGAGTAATAGGCACCCAGCTTCACGCCGTACAGGTCGAGGACGGCGTAGACCTCGCTGAGGTTGAAGTCGGAATTTTTCGGGTAGTCGTACTTGATGTAGCCCAGATCCAGGCTGATGGCATCCGTCGCCTGCCAGTAATAACCGGCGTAGTACTCAAGCTCCTGGCGGGTATCGAAGCCGCCGCCGAAATCGACGTTGGAGGTCCAGGCTCCGATGTACAGGCCGCTGCTGTGCAACAGCGTTGCGCCGCCCTGCACTGCCGGATCGCCCAAGGTTTGCGAGATGCCCCGGGTACGGTAGTCGCTGACGACGCCCAGGGTCATGGCCAGGCTGAAATCATCGTTGAGGGTCAGGGCCTGGCTGCTCAGGGGGATCAATGCCAGTGTCGCGAGGGTCAATGCTGAAAGTGCGTTCATACAGTTCTCTTGTTGTTATGGCGTACGGGAATTTCAGGCATGGCGATGCCAGGCCCCTCGCGCTACGAGGGGCTGGCGGTTTTTTGCGTGTGCTGGGTGTACGCAGGTCAGGACGCGGGGGCGTAGACCTGCTTGCCGGCGAAGAAGGTGTTCAGGACTTTGGTTTCGAACAGTTCGTCATCGCTGACCTTGAACACGTCACGGTCGAGGATGATCAGGTCGGCCTGCTTGCCCGGAACCAGCGAACCGATCTGCTGATCCAGGCGCAGGGTTTTCGCCGCGTTGATGGTGTAGGCGTAGAACATGGTCTGGCGGTCGATGCTTTCCTTGGCATTGAGTACACCCAACGGCCCCTTGCGCGTGCTGGCCTGGGCAATGGCGTTGAACGGATTGGCGCTCGACACCGGCCAGTCGCTGCCACCGGCAATCGTCGCGCCGGCGTTATGCAAGGACCGCGCGGGATACTGGTAACCGTAGGCAAAGGCGCTGATGTAAGGTTTGACCAGTTCGACGGTGTAGGACTCGCCGGTGGCCCACAGCAGTTGCATCGAGGCAATCACGCCCAGTTGCTTGAAGCGCGCAAACTCCTTGGGGTTGACCAGTTGCAGGTGCGCGATGCTGTGGGGCACGGGTGTCGGGCTGAGTTTGCGCGCATACGCCACGCCATTGAGCGCTTCACGCACCGCGCGGTCGCCGACGGCATGCATGTGCACGATCCAGCCGCGTTTTTCCGCTGCCACCACCAGTTCGCCAAAGTGCGCCGGGTCGGTCAGCAGCTGACCGTCCTTGTGGCTGTTCTTGTACGGCACGACGACCGCCGCTGTTTGCCCCGGGAATTCGAGAATGCCGTCGACAAACACCTTGACGCCGGGGAACGTCAGGTTAGGCACGCCCTCGAACTGTTTCATTACCGTGGCGATCACCTCCAGGTCGGCAGGTTTGCTCTTCGGATTGGTGACCATCAGCGCGGCGACGTGGGCACTGAGTTCGCCGTTCTGCGCCAGTTCCTTGTACAGCGGCAGCACGCCGACACTTTCGGCGGTGGCATGGAAATCGAACAGCGAATCTTCACTGCCGCCGTTCGCCGCCGCGTCCATCCAGGCGGTGACGCCGAATTGATTGTTGATCTTCACCGCCTCGCGAGCGGCCTTGAGCATGGCCTCCGGGCTGGGCGCCGGAATCCCGTTGCGCACCACGTCCCAGCGGGATTCGGCAAAGTAGCCGTTAGGAGTGAAGTCCGCTTCATGGCCGATGTAACCGCGTTCCTTTTCCGGCAGGCTCTTGACCAGCGCCGCGTCGATGTCCAGGCGTTTGAGCATCGCGTTGTTGGCCCAACCGGTGTGCCCGTCGATGCCACTGAAGACAATCGGTTGATCCGCCCAGCGTCCCTGGTTGAACACCTTGCCCAGTTCACGGCTTTTCTCCCAGTAAGCCGAACTGACCCCGGCCACGCTGATCACATCACCGGCGCGTGCGCGTCCAGCCTTGTCTTCCTCGATCAACCATTGCTCCAGTTCCGGCAAGGGTTTGACCTCGTCCAGCAGGTTGGCTTTCATGCTGTCGAAAGCGCCCACCACCGGGTGGCTGTGGGTGTCGATCATGCCCGGCATCAACACTTTGCCCGCCAAGTCGATGCGCTGGGTCTTGGTATCGGCCAGGGCATTGATTTCGGCATCGCTGCCCACTTTCAGAATCTTGCCGTCTTGCACCGCAACAGCCTGCACCAGCGCCTGGCCGGGTTCGGCGGTAAAGACCTTGCCGTTGAACAACACCAGGTCAGCGGCGGCCATCGCCTGCACCGACGACAAGGCCAGCGCGGCGGCCAACAGGTTTGGAATAAATCGCATCGGAACGCTCTCTAGTTTTTATTGGACGGATCGAGAAGTGACAACTTGGGAAACAACCTGTGGCGCCAGTCCCAGGAACGGCGCCTTGGCCCACACGACCTTGCCGCCGACCAGCGTCAGCAGCACGTCATTACGGCCCAGCTCCTCCTCGGGCACCTGCATGAAGTTCTTGTCGAGCACGATCAGGTCAGCGAACTTGCCGACTTCGACCGAGCCCAGCACCGCGTCCAGCTTCAGTTGTTCGGCGGAACTGAGGGTGATGCTGCGCAGCACCTCGGCTCGCGACAGCGCCGGATCGGCGTTGAGTCGCCCGGCATACTTGGGCCCATAGCTGTGCGGATTGGTCGGATCGCCGGAACGGGTGACACCGACTTTCAGCGCCAGGAATTCATCCAGCGGATCGACCGGCCAATCGCTGCCAAAGGCCACTCGGCCGCCGGCATGGGCGATGCTGCCGGAAGGCTCCATGCGCTCGAATCGCTCGGCACCGAGGTGATCGCTGGTACCGTCGACCGTGGACGGTGCCTGCTGTGCCCACTGGAACGACATGGTGGCGGTGACGTCCAGTGCCTTGAAGCGTGCGTAGTCGGCAGGGTCGACTGACTCGGCGTGAGCGATGGCCGGGCGGAAGTCTTGACCGGGCAGTTCCTTGCGCACGTAGGCGACGCTGTCCAGTGCATCGCGCACCGCACGCTCGCCGGTGGCGTGCAGGTGCGGATCGAGACCGGCCTTGACCGCTTGCAGCACCAGCGGATTGAGCACCTGCGGCGGGAAGTACAGCTCGCCCAGGTTCTTGCCCGGCGTCCACTTCGGTGCCTTGTCGGTGCCGCTGTTGTGCAGGTACGGGGTCAACATGGCGCCGGTGTCCGCCGGGGCATTGATGATGCCGTCCATGAACAGTTTGACGTGGCGCATGCTCACGCCCGGCGCGACCTTCACGTCGCCCTGGTCGTAGGTGCTGGCCAGGGCCTTGGCCTCGGCGATGGTTTTCACCGGGTCGGCGGCCGCGGCGGCCGGGTCCAGCTTGATCGCCAGCAAGGCCCGGGCGGTCAGCTCGCCGGACTGTTGCAGGCGGGTGAAGGCCTTGCCGTTTTCCGGCCCTGCCAGCGCATCGAAGAAACTGGTGATGCCTTGCTGGCGCATGGCGTCGAGGGCCGCTCGCATCTGATTGAGTTTTTCCGTGTCGGTCGCCGGCGGCACCACGGCGGCCAACGATTCAGCGGCGCCGTCTTCACAAATACCGTTCGGGTTGCCGGCGCTGTCGCGTCGGTATTTGCCGTCTTCGGGGTCGGCGGTGTTCTTGTTGATCCCGGCCAGTTCCAGGCCGCGGGAGTTGGTCAGCACGGTGTGGAAGTCGGTGGAGCGCACCTGGATCGGACGCTGGGTCTTGAGCGCGTCCAGGGTCGATTTGTCGGCGTCGCCGTCGAGCCCGGTCATGCCCATGCGGTCCCAGCTGCCTACTTCCAGCCAGACGTCCGGGCCCTTGTCCTTTTCGGCATCGAGGCAGGCCTGGATGCTTGCCTGAAACTGCGCGCGGGTCATGGTCTGGTATTTCAGGTCGCACAAGATCATGGCGCGACCACCATCCCCGGGGTGCATGTGTGCATCGACGAAGCCCGGCATCAGCATGCGTCCGGCCAGGTCGATCAGTTGTGTCTGCTTGCCGATGTAGCCGTCGACCCCGGCATCGCTGCCGACGTAGACGATCTTGCCACCTGAAATGGCGATGGCCTGCTGCACGGAATTCTGGCCATCGACGGTGTAGACGTAGCCATTGCGCATGACCGTGTCGGCGGGCGTCGCGCCCAACGCCACGCAGGAAAACGCCGTTGTCGATGCAACGGCGATGAACAACCTGGAAAGTCTCAAATGCCTCACCCCTGTTCTTATTGTTTTGAAGCGGCCCGAAGCGACTGCGCAAGCCCTTGTATAGACAGGACCTACCCTATAGGGCGCGGCGCGCGAATGGACCTCTGCAAATGAGGAGGGGTCAGGCAAATAATTGAAACGGCGGGGATCAGTCCCGGCGCACGGACTCCGCCAGCGCGCCCGGCGAACGCAGGACGGAGCCCAGCTCCACCTTGCTTTTCACACCGAGTTGCAAGTAGCAATTGCGCAGGTAGGTGCGCACGGTCGACGGGCTCAAGGCGAGCATTCTGGCGATTTCCTTGTAGGAGTGGCCCGCGGCGAACAGCATCGCCGCCGTGCGCTCCCGAGGTGCCAGGCCGTCCCCGCCCGACGGTGCTTCGAGGGACAGGATGACGTGTTCGGCGTTGGGGCTCAGGGTCAGGGCGCAGCGGCCCAGACGGATCACGCAGGGGGCTTTGGACAATTGCGCGATCACCTCCGGTGGCAGCGTGGAACCGCTCCAGCCGGGCAGTTCGCGCTGGATGGCGACGCACAACCTGGCCCCCACATAGAGCAGACTGCCGTCCATGCGCGCGACGCCAAAATCACTCGCGCCGTTTTCGCTGTCGAAGCGAATCATGTCCTGCACCTGAAACCGCCACAGCTGGAACAGGTGATCGCAGAACGCCGAAAACAGCTCGGCTTCGTTCTCCTCGAACGCCTGTTCATCCTGCCCCCGGTAGAGGCAGACGAAAAACATCAGGCCGCTTTCGGGCAATTCGTAGGTGATGCTCATCAAGTGATAGAGATCGAAGCGCCGGGCGAAATCATTGACCGCCTCGCAAGGGTCGTTGAAACCCGTGTCGCATACCACCTCACCGGGACGATTGAGCGTGGCGTAGGAGAATTGATCGTTGGCCGCCACCGGATGCCATTCGGCGGCAAAGGATTCAGGAAGATTGATGCTGCCATGCATCCAGCTTTGCATGGGCACCTCAGGACCTGGTGCAGACATTTCGCCCCACCAGGCAGATGCGAAGGGCACCAGCTGACCGAATGCCTGCAGGCCATCGGCGATGAACCGCGACGCCCCGCTCTCCCGCGCCAGCCGCCCCAGGTGCAATACGCAATGATTGAACGCCTTCAGCGTGGCCAACGCCCCGTCGTCGCCGACCTTGTTCCCCTCCTCCATCATGGCGATCCCGTTCACTGCATGGTCTGTTGCCGGGACGATGCCATAGCGCCGGGAATGGCGTCCAGTTCGCCGTGACATCAGCAGTTACAACAACCGCTCAGCCGTACAACTGCGGCCGCCGGTCCCGATGCAGGTCATTGCGCGCACTGATGCGCTTGTTGCGCGCCTCGGCGAGGTTCAGCGTGGCCAGCAACATCTGCTCGCCACCCTGCTCCGCCGGCCCGGCCAACGGGTAGCCGTCGGCATCGACGATGACCGAGCCCTGGACCCAACCGACTCCACGCTCATGGCCATAGCGATCACAGGCGGCGATGAACATGCGGTTGACCGAGGCATTGGCCTGCACCCGCAGCACTTCGGCCGGGCGCTCGGTTGGCGGCCGCGGACCGTCGGGCCAATTGACCGGCGCGCACAACAGTTCGGCCCCGGCCAGCGCCGGAAGACGCACCCACTCGGGGAATTCCAGGTCGTAGCAAATCAGCATGCCGAGCCGTCCATGCAGCGTTTCGACCACCGGCGGTGGCGCATCGCCGGCCGTGAAGATGTCCTTCTCTGCATCCCACAGATGCGCCTTGCGGTACACCGCGCGCAGGCCGTTGGCGTCGATCATCGCCGCGCTGTTGGCCAATTCATCAGCGGGCAGGCGCTCGCAGAAGCCGCCGACGATCACCAGGTTCAGCTCACGGGCCAGGGCCTGCCACAGTTGCAAGGTCGGACCATCAACGGTTTCCGCCAGGCCCAGCGCCTCAAAGCGGTCGGCAAACAGATAGCCGCTCTGCACCAGTTCGGGCAGCACGACGACTTGCGCGCCCTGAAAGGCTGCCTGGCGAATCGCGCGTTCGGTGAGCGTGCGGTTGTAGGCCAGGTCGCCTATTTTCGGTGCCAGTTGGCAGCAGGCGACCACTGTGTTTTTAGCGTTGTTCAACGCACTGTCTCCGCAGATGAATGGGTCATGGCGACGATGTCGCTTTCGCTCAGCGCGTCGATCACCCGGCGTTCGGCGGCCAGATCAATCGAGCGACTGAGCAGGTAGTAGGTCAGCCCCGACACCACAAGCCCCACCAGCCAGGCGATGTCCACGCCTTCAAGCATCCGCGCCAGCGGACCAACGAACACTTCCTTGTTGGCCGCTGCGTTGAAGATGTAGAAGAACGGCACCATCGCGGCGAAGCCGATCAGGTACGAAACGATGCCGCGAAATTGCCAGGCGCCGTAGATGCCTTTTGGCGTGAAGAAATGCGGGATCGCATAACGGCCCTTGCGCACGAAGAAGTAGTCCACCAGGTTGACGGCGGTCCACGGCACGAGGAAGTACAGCAGCAACACCAGGAAGGTGTTCAGCAGAGCGATGCCGTCACCTTTGATCGACAGCACGCAGGTCAACAGGATGACGCTGATCACACTGATCGACAGCACACGGGCGCGGGGTGTCGGGGTGATTTTTTTGATCGAGTCGACGCCGGTCAGCAGCGTCAGCATGGCGCTGTAGGTGTTGAGCGCGATGATCGGCAGGAAACCCGCCACCGAAACGATCACCAGCAGATTGCCCAGCCCCGGAATCATCGACGAGCCGACCTGATTCAACGCCACCAGCGCATCCGCCGCTTTCAATTGCTGCGCCAGCCAGGCACCGAGGCCGATCATCCAGCTGCCCGACAACGAGGCGCCGATGAACACCGCCGCAATCAGTTTCGTCCGGCTGGTGTTTTTCGGCAGGTAACGGGAATAGTCGGACACGTAGGGCGCATAGGAAATGTTGTAGCTGGCACCGATGGCGAACAACGTGGCGAAGGCCACCCAGTTGAAGCCCAGATCGGTCGCCGGCGTGACGCCTTCCTGACCGGCACCGAACATCAGGGCGATGGTCACCAGTGCGTACAGCGGCAAGGTCGCCAGCAAGGCCCACTTGAAGGCCTTGTGCATCAGGTCGTGGCCGTAGATCGACAACAGCGCGCCGATCAGCACCACGGCCACGGCGACGATGGTCGGGTCGATGCCGAACACATGTTCAAGGCCGTTCATGATCAGCGAGATGTTCACCACGTTGAAACCGACGAACACAAACATCGTCGCCATCAACGCCAGGATCACCCCGCGATAACCGAACTGCGCACGGGACTGGATCATCTGCGGCAGGCCCATTTCCGGGCCCTGGGAGCCGTGGAACGCCATGAAAATGGTGCCGAACATGATGCCCAGGGCACCGGCGAGCATGGTCCACAGCGCCGACAAGCCGAGGCTCGGGCCGACAAAGCCGATGGAGATGGTGAAGAAGTGGAAATTGCCGAGGAACCAGAATGGGCCCTGGCTGCTGAGTTTGGCGTGACGTTCGTTTTCCGGAATGTAATCGATGGAGTGGCCTTCGATGGCCAACCCGCCGCTCGCCTCGGTGGCGTGCGCAGACACTGGGGAACCTGACATACGATTGTTCCTATGCTGTTGTTTGTTGTTTTTGTGGGTACAGCGCTCGCTACGACGTCCAGTTCAGGTGAAACTCCAGAAAAAGCTGACGATGACGCTGGTTTCACGGCAATGTAGGGCGTGAGTTCTGGCAGTAAAATATCGCAGGCACACTGTTCACATAGATCAGCATCTATGTAAGCGAGAATCGGGAGCCCCCATGCTGGGAACTGTAACGGAGCTGGATCTGCGTCTGATCCGGGTATTTCTGACCGTCGTCGAAGCGGGCGGCATCTCGGCGGCACAAACCGCTCTCAACACCACGCAACCCACGATCAGCGCGCAACTGGCAACGCTGGAAGCGCGGGTCGGTTTCCGCCTGTGCGAGCGTGGGCGCGGCGGGTTTTCCGTGACGCCCAAAGGTACTCAATTCATCGAGGCGGCCCGACGCCTGCTGGCGGCGGCCGAGGGTTTCCGGGTGGAAGTGCAACACATCAACCGCAAAGTCTCGGGCAGCATCAACATCGGTTTGCTAGGGCAAATCGACCCGGTGGCGAACAGGAAAATCGGCCAGGCCATTGCCCGTTTGCGGGCGCGGCACGAGGGGCTGTACTTCCACTTCACCGAGCTGTCGTCGTCGCTGCTGGAAGAAAAAATCATCAATGGCCATATCGACCTGGCCATCGGTTACTTCTGGCACCGTTTGCCCAGCATCGATTATTTCCCGCTGTTCCCGGAAACCCAGATTGCCTACTGCGCGCCCTCGCATCCACTGTTCGACCAGGTTGGCGCGCTGACCCGGGAAGATGTCAGCGGGTTTGACTGGGTCTGGCCGAGCCATCCGCTACCGGAAATGCCGGCCCCCACCTCCATCGAACGCCTGACCGTGCTCACCGACAGCATGGACGGCGCGGCCCTGCTGATTCTGTCCGGCCAGCACCTGGGGTTTCTGCCGCAGCACTACGCGACCCGGCATGAACAGCTGGGGCAGTTGCACCCGCTGAACCCGGATCTGCTGCGCTATGAGGTGAGCTTTCATGCGGCGGTGCGGCATTCGGCGCGGCAGCGGGATCTGGTGAGTGCGTTCCTGAACGAGCTGATCGAGATTTTCGGTTCACCCTTGTAGGAGCGAGCCGGCTCGCGATGGACTTCCGGGCACCGCTGGGTATCTGGCCCCCCGCGTTATCGTTAACGTCCATCGCGAGCCGGCTCGCTCCTACAAGGGGGGCGCAATGGTGTTATCAGAAGCGGATTTCAGCAGCCGGGACCACATCGATCCGGGCCACCGAGCCGCTCAGATCTGCCCAATCCTTGTTGTGTTGGGCAATGATGTCCTCGGCAGTGACATTGCCATTGTCGACGGTGGAGTGCGCGTCGGCGGCCAACACCACGTCATAGCCCAATTGATGCGCCTGACGCAGGGTTGCATTCACGCAGTAATCGGTTTGCAGGCCGCTGATGACCAGCCTTTCGAAGTCTTCTACCGGCAACAACCGTTGCAGGTTGGTCTGATAGAACGAATCACCAGTGGTTTTGCGTACGCGATGATCTTCGGGCGATGTTTGCAGCCCTTCGGCCAATTGCCAGCCCGGGACACCGTGTTTCAACAGACCATCCTCTTCTTCATGCTGGATCAGCACCACCGGAACGCCGGCCTTGCGCGCCCGGGCAGACAGGTCATTGATGGTGTCGATGACCCGTCCAATCTCGAAGCACTCGTACTCCCCGGAACACAAAGCCTGTTGGACGTCGATGATTAACAACGCAGTGGTCATGATTTCCTTCCTTGATATGTCGAGGGATCAGGGGACGAACATAAGCCCGTCCCCCTCCGGACACAACCCTCAATAACCCAGAGACAACCCGGTGTTACGCCGTGGGTCGTTCGCCCCGTAGAAACGGTTATTGCCTACCGGTTTGCCACCCAGGGATGGCGCGCCGACCAGGATCGCCGCCAGGTGGTTGGCATCCTGGGGACCGGCGAACTTGTGGCCCCAGCTCTCGAGGATTTTCACCGTGTCCGGGCTGGTGGTGAAGGCTTCCAGGTTGGTTTCCTCCGGCAGCCACTGCTGGTGGAAACGCGGTGCATCCACCGCCTCCTGGATGTTCATGCCGTAGTCGATCACGTTGAGCATGGTCAGCAATGTCGCGGTGATGATGCGGCTGCCGCCCGGAGTGCCGACCACCATCACCACTTTGCCGTCCTTGGTGACGATGGTCGGGCTCATGGATGACAGCGGCGCTTTGCCGGGCGCGATGGCGTTGGCCTCGCCCTGCACCAGGCCGTACATGTTCGGTACGCCGATCTTCGAGGTGAAGTCGTCCATTTCATCGTTGAGGATGACCCCGGTCTTGCTCGCCATCACGCCGGCTCCGAACCAATCGTTGAGGGTGTAGGTCACCGACACTGCGTTGCCCCACTTGTCGACGATGGAGTAATGGGTGGTGTTGCTGCCTTCATGGGGCGCTACGCCGGGCTTGAGTTCACTGGACACCGCTGCTTTTTGTGGTTTGATCGCCTCGCGCAGCTTGGTCGCGTAGTTTTTATCCAGCAGGTGGGCAATCGGGTTCTTCACGAAATCCGGGTCGCCCAGGTAGCTGTTGCGATCCACATAGGCGTGGCGCATCGCCTCGATCTGATAGTGCATGCCCTGGGCCGAGTGGTAGCCCAGTTCCTTCATCGGGTAGCCTTCGAGGATGTTCATGATCTCGCAGATCACCACGCCGCCGGAGCTCGGTGGCGGTGCGGAAACCACGTGGTAACCACGGTAGTCGCACTCGATGGGCGCCAGTTCACGGGTCTTGTATTTGTCGAGGTCGGCCTGGGTGATAATGCCCTTGTTGGCCTGGCTGGAGGTGACGATGGCATCGGCCACCCAGCCTTTATAGAAACCGTCGGCGCCTTTGTCGGAGATCTCCCGCAAGGTCTTGCTCAGGTCCTTTTGCACCAGTTTCTGGCCGACCTGCATCGGCTCGCCGTTGCTCAAGAAGATCGAGCCGGAATCCTTGATGTCCTTCTTGAACATGTCGGTGGCGTAGTCCAGCAGATCGACATCCCCCTGCTCCAGCACGAAACCGTCTTCGGCCAGTTTGATGGCCGGGGCGATGATTTCCTTGCGCGGCTTGGTGCCGTACTTGGACAGCGCCAGTTCCATGCCCGATACCGTGCCCGGCACACCCACGGCCAGGTGGCCACGGGTACTCAGATCGGGGACGACATTACCCTCCTTGTCCAGGTACATGTTGGCGGTTGCGGCGAGAGGGGCTTTTTCACGGAAGTCGAGGAAGGTCTTGCGCCCGTCCGCCAGTTGAATGGTCATGAAACCACCGCCGCCGAGGTTGCCTGCCGCGGGGTACACCACTGCCAGCGCATAGCCGACCGCGACCGCCGCATCCACGGCATTGCCGCCGTTCTTGAGCACATCCACGCCCACATGGCTGGCCAGGTGCTGGGCCGTGACCACCATGCCGTTTTCCCCGGTAGCCGGGGCCACGGAGGCGGCATGGGCGGTCAGGCAGCTGAGCGCCAAGGAGGTCGCAATCAGCGATTTGGCAAAAGGTTCGTACTTCATGAGTCGGTCTCTTCTTGTTATTAAACAGGGGAACGTTTCGAAAGCAGTAGCCAAGTATGGTCGGGATTACGTATTGCGCCTCCCCGCCGAGGCAGTATCCTTAACGCCTGTTCAGCAATTTTGCGCGAGCCCTTGCATGACCTATACCTGCACCACCGTGGCTTCCCCCGTGGGCCAGTTGAAGCTGGTCGCGAACGGCTCACGACTGGCGGCCATCCTCTGGGAAAACGACAAACCCGGGCGGGTGCGCCTGGGACCGATGAGCGAAGCGCCGGACAATCCGATCCTGATGCGCACGGCTGCGCAGCTACGCGAATATTTTTCCGGCACCCGCGATCGCTTCGAACTGGATCTGGATTTTGCCGGCACGGAATTTCAGAAGAAGGTCTGGGCGGCGCTGCTGACCATCCCGTTCGGCGAGACGCGCAGCTACAGCCAGATCGCCGAACAGATCGGTAACCCGGCAGCGGTCAGGGCGGTGGGTGCGGCGAATGGCAAGAACCCGATTTCGATCGTGGCGCCCTGTCATCGGGTGGTTGGCGCGTCGGGCAAGCTCACCGGGTTTGCCGGTGGGCTTGAGGCGAAGGCGTTGTTGCTGACCCTGGAGGGCTGCGAGTGGTCAGGCGCCAGTCGCATGGATGATTTGTTTTAGGGACGCACTGCATCTTTGTGGCGAGGGGGCTTGCCCCCGTTGGACTGCGCAGCGGTCCCAAAAGCATTTGTACTTTTATTCTGGACGTTCGCACGCTCCGCGATGACGACTGCTTCGCAGCCGAACGGGGGCAAGCCCCCTCGCCAAAAAAGCCCTTCCGCCACAGGGTCAGGTTGGGGCGAAGAGGTTTTTCATCGCCGCATACTGCAACAGCATGATGGTCTTGGCATCGCAGATTTCGCCACGGTAAAACGCTTCGAGCGCGTCCTCGAACGTCCACTCCAGCACTTCCAGCTCTTCGGTTTCCGCCTCCAGTCCGCCACCGTCACTGACTTTCGACTTCGCGTCGTATTCGGCAATGAAAAAGTGCAGTTTTTCCGTCACCGAACCGGGGCTCATGTACGCCTCGAACACCTTCTGCACATTGTGCACGCGGTAACCCGTTTCCTCCTCCGCTTCATCGCGGATGCGGTCTTCAGGTGCCGCGCCTTCCAGCAGCCCCGCCGCCACTTCGATCAACAGCCCATCGTGACCGTTGACGAATACCGGCAGGCGAAATTGCCGGGTCAGTACCACGGTTTTCTTTTCGCGGTTGTACAGGAGAATCGCCGCGCCATTGCCACGGTCGTAGACCTCCCGGACCTGGCGTTGCCACTCGCCGTTGTTGCGTTGGTAATCGAAGGTGATTTTCTTGAGCAGGTACCAGTCGTGGGACAACACCTGAGACTCAAGGATATTGACCCGCTCGGCTGTGTTCGACATGACAACGCGTCCTGTGATTTGTCTGAGGGTCCACATGTTAAGTGAAAACGCACAGCCTTTGCCCCCTCAAGCAAGCTGCGCCTTGTACTCCTTCTCGTATTGTCCGGCCAATGACTTTTTCTGTTTGTCGTTGAGCAGCTTGCCAGCCATCTGGAAGAACTTCTGTTCTTCTTCCTCGAGGTGATGATGCACTTTCTCCGAGAGTTTCTTCGCGGTCACCAGCCACGCCGGGCTGGACATCTCGGTGTCGTCCAGTTCCTCCATCATTTCGTCCATTTCGTGATGTTCGGCGATGCCATGACGGCTGAGGTCGATACCGTTGTCGACCTCCATCAACGGGATGTAGAAATGCCGCTCTTCGGCCGTGGCGTGTGCCTGCAATTCAGACTTGAGTTGCTTGTACGCCTCGACCCGCTCAGGCGTATCGCCGCTGGTATGGATCAGCGCCTTTGCATAGGTCCGTTGGCGTTCGTGGCTTTCACGCAAGGCTTCAAAAATGTTCACGGGGTGGTTGTCCTCATCAGCTGCGTTCTGGAGTGACGCGTCTTAAGGAATGACAGCTGCGCATTGGCCACGGTTCAACTTTTCCGGGGATGGAACAATCGCGACAACCGGGATAGGCTGCGGTTTCACTGCCATAAGGATATAGCCATGAACCTGCGTATCGAACGCAAGCACAACCCCAGCACCGAAGAGCGCGAGGCGATCCTCGTGCCGTTACGCGCCTACAACTCCTCGAAGTCTGCAAGCCCGCCACCGGAACATATCGCGTTGCTGATACGCGACGACAACGACGAAATCGTCGGCGGCGTTTACGCCCGGTTGTTCTATCAGTGGTTGTTCATAGACTTGCTGGCGGTGCCGGAACAGGCCCGGGGACAAGGCATGGGCACCCGGTTGATGCAGATGGCCGAAGACCTTGCACGGGAAAAGGAATGCGTCGGTCTGTGGCTGGAAACCTTCGAGTTCCAGGCGCCGGAGTTCTACAAGAAATGCGGCTACAGCGAGATCGGCCACATTGCCGATTACCCGCCGGGCCACAAGCACTTCTTCTTCCAGAAGCGCCTGAATTACTGACCACACACAAAACAACTGTGGGAGCGGGCTTGCTCGCGAAAGCGGTCTATCAACCAACATTGATAGCGACTGACACTAATGTCTTCGCGAGCAAGCCCGCTCCCACAAGTTACTGCGCAAGCCTTCGAATCACAGGCAAGTCGCCAACGCCGCCAACCGGCGCTTGGCCACGAAATCATCCTTCTGAGCGTAGTAGCTCAACACCGTGCCCGAGGCATCGGTGGTCACGTCGACGAAAGACTCCGCCGAACGGGTGTAAACCGTCGTGCCGCCCTTCTCCCCCGGTTGCAGATAGGCAGCGGCATCGACGCCGAACACGGCCTCGTCCTGCCAGGAAAACTGCACGCACTGGGCGACGTCTTTTCCCGGTTTTTCCGAGTTCAGGGTCTTGTACGGGGCCTTGGTGCGGGCGTCGTTCATCGCCGAGCCGGCGCATCCGGCCAGCAACGTCACGGCCAGCGCTACCATCAGAATTCGCATTGCATTCACTCATCAGGAAAAAGCGGACTTTATCACCCCGGCGGGCCGTATCGTTCTGCTTTACTGCATTTATACCGCGACAGCGCGCAACGATTCGCGCACCCTGTCGCGCCAATAACGCCCCATCGCACCCATGACTGGAACCCTGATGACACCTAATGCCGAGTTCTACAAACCGAGCACTGAATATGCCGACAAGCTGATCAGCCAGATCGGTCAGACGCCTTCCTGGATTGCCAAGCGAATCGGCGTCACCGACAAGCGGATTCGTTACATCCTCGACGGCGAAAGAACCGTCAAAGGCGAAACCACGCCGATCCAGATGACCTACACCGAACAGTTTGCCCTCGAATGCCTGGCGGCAGCGGCCAAGGCCAGTAAGAAGCAGTCTTCGTAATCCCATCCAAGGAGCGACCATGGCGGCAACCGAGCAGCAACATGAGCAGGCACTGAAGCGGTTTCTCGATGCGCGCCCCGAGTTGCGCGAAGAACTCGACCACCTCAACCCGCTGTTGGCTCAGGCCAAGGGTGAAACGGCGGCACAGTATCGCGAAGAACGGCTGCACGAAGCGTTTGAAGCTGAAGCTGAACGCCAGCAGTTGTTCGCCTGGGAACTGACGTTGCAGTTAACTGCCGCCACGCCCCGGGACTACGAAGCGCAGCGCCTTGAGGTGCACCGGGAAGTGGCGGAAATGGCCGGCATGGACTGGCTGGAATATTGCGAGTTGAATGGGATAAAACCGTAAACACTGTTCATGGAGGCCATCGCCGATGCTGCCCAACACCGCCAGGACCCACGCCAGCCCAGGTCATTTGCACACACAGAAATGGCGCGGGCGCATAGGCTTGAGCCTGGTGGCCATGCTCTCGGTACTCGCCGGCATGACCGACGCCATCGGTTTCATGGCCAGCGGCGACTTCGTCTCGTTCATGAGCGGTAATACCACCCGGATGGCGGTCGCCATCAGTACTGGTGACCTTGGGTTGACCCTGCGCCTGGTGATCCTCATCGCCACCTTCATCGTCGGCAACGCGCTGGGCATTATCGTCAGCCGCCTGGGCAGACGCCGGACCCTGCCCTTGTTACTGTGCATTGCCGCCCTGCTGTGCGCCGCCGCGGCCTGGTCGTATGACGAGCAACTGCCAGCCCTGCTGGCGGCGATCATCGCCATGGGCATGCTCAACGCCGCGGTGGAAGAAGTGAATGGCCTGCCGGTGGGCCTGACCTACGTTACCGGTGCCCTGTCGCGTTTCGGCCGCGGACTGGGCCGCTGGATGCTCGGTGAACGCCGTAGCGGCTGGCGGGTGCAGTTGATCCCCTGGACCGGCATGTTCGCCGGCGCGGTACTCGGTGCCGTGCTGGAACACCACCTGGGGCTCAAGGCGTTGTTTGCCAGTGGCCTGCTGGCTGCCGGGCTCGGGGTGCTGTCGTTGAAGATCCCGCGGCGTTGGCAGTTGGGGTATATGCCGCGCTGAGTCTGGTGTTGACTGGGCGGGCCTCATCGCGAGCAAGCTCGCTCCCACAGTGGACCTGTGGTGGTTGCTGATTTTGTGTCCGACGCAAATCCCTTGTGGGAGCGGGCTTGCTCGCGATGAGGCCCACCCAGACAACATCACTTTAGCCGCCCCGCCGATAAAGCATTATCATGGCGGCAGTTTCGCTGATCGAGTCCGTCATGAAGTTCGCCATCGCCGTATTTTCCGCCGCCCATGCGCCCTCCTCGCGCCGCGCCCTGCTGTTCGCCCAGGCCGCGCTGGCCGGCGGGCACGAGATTGTCCGGCTGTTTTTCTATCAGGACGGCGTCTACAACGCGTCCGCCAGCGTGGTCACGCCCCAGGATAAACCGGACTTGCCCAAGCAATGGCGTGCCTTTGTCAGCGACCATCAACTCGATGGCGTGGTGTGCATCGCCGCCGCGCTGCGTCGTGGCGTGTTGAACGAGGAAGAAGCCAGGCGCTATCAGCGTGAGGCTGTAGCCGTCGGCGCACCGTGGGAATTGTCCGGCCTCGGCCAATTGCATGACGCCGCGCAGGATGCCGACCGTCTGATCTGTTTCGGAGGCGCATGACATGGCCAAATCCATATTGATCATCAGCCGCCAGTCGCCATGGTCCGGCCCAGGCGCGCGGGAAGCGCTGGATATCGTGCTGGCCGGGGGCGCTTTCGATCTGCCGATCGGCCTGTTGTTTCTCGATGACGGCGTGTTCCAGCTGGCCGCCGGTCAGAACGCCAAGGCCCTGCAACAGAAAGACCTGAGCGCCAACCTGCAAGCCCTGCCGATGTTCGGTGTCGAGGAACTGTTTGCCTGTGGCGACAGCATCACCCAGCGTGGCCTGGACCCCAGCAGCCTGTCGCTGGAAGAAGCCCAGGTATTGGCCGCCCACGAAATCACCGCCCTCATTGACCGTTACGACCAGGTGATCACCCTCTGATGTCGACTTTGCATGTGTTGTCTCATTCCCCGTTCGGCGACGAACGCCTGACCAGTTGCCTACGCGTGATCGGCGCCAACGACGGGTTGCTGTTGTCCGGTGATGCCGCCTATGCGTTGCAACCAGGCACCGCGCCGTTCACTGCGCTCAGCGCACGTGGCCTGAAGCTGTTCGTGCTGGCCGAAGATGCCCAGGCCCGTGCGCTTGCGGTTCCAGACTGGGCCAGTGCCATCGATTACCCGGCCTTCGTCGAGCTGTCGATTCACTACGACAAGGTCAACAGTTGGCTATGAAGGCATTGACGGTCGGCCCCCGCGCCATCGAACTGGACAAGGACGGTTTCCTGGTCGAACTGAGTGACTGGTCCGCCGATGTGGCCAGTGCCCTGGCGGCGGCCGAAGACATCGAGTTGACGCCCGAACACTGGGAAGTCCTCGAACTGCTGCGCAGTTTCTACGCCGAATTCCAGCTGTCACCGGCCACCCGCCCGTTGATCAAGTACACCGCCCTGAAACTCGGCCCGGAAAAAGGCAACAGCCTGCACCTGAACCGACTGTTCAAAGGCACTCCCGCCAAACTCGCCGCGAAACTGGCGGGCCTGCCCAAACCGACGAATTGCTTATGACCGATTACCCAGCACTGACACTCGAAACGCCCGCCGAGCATCCGTTCGCCCAGTTCGTACGGATCCTTGGCAAAGGCAAGCGCGGCGCCCGTGACCTGACCCGGGTCGAGGCCCGGGAAGCCATGGGCATGGTGCTCGATGAAAAGGTCGAGGAAACCCAGCTCGGCGCCTTCCTGATGCTGTTGCGGCACAAGGAAGAAAGCTTCGAGGAGATGGCGGGTTTCACCGAGGCATTGCGCGAACGCCTGAATCCTCCGGCAATGGCAGTGGATCTGGATTGGCCGACCTATGCCGGCAAGAAGCGGCACTTGCCGTGGTATCTGCTGGCGGCCAAGTGCCTGGCGCAAAACGGCGTGCGGATTTTCATGCACGGCGGCGGCGCCCACACGGCCGGACGCTTGTACAGCGAGCAACTGCTGGGCGAATTGAACATCCCGTTGTGCCGTAACTGGCAACAGGTGGGTTCGGCGCTGGATAACGGCGGCCTGGCCTTCATGCCATTGATGGACTGGGCGCCACAGCTGCAACGCATGATCGATCTGCGCAACACCCTGGGCCTGCGCTCGCCGATCCACTCGCTGGCGCGGATCCTCAACCCACTGGGCGCCCGTTGTGGCCTGCAGAGCATTTTCCACCCGGGTTATCAGGCCGTGCATCGCGACGCCAGTGGATTGCTCGGTGATACCGCCATTGTGATCAAGGGCGATGGCGGCGAGATCGAGATCAACCCGGACGCCGACAGTCACCTGTACGGCACCACCGGGGGCGAGAGCTGGGACGAGGAATGGCCGCAGTTGTCGGCGCAGCGTCACGTCAAACCTGCCTCGCTTGATCCTGAGCATTTGAAAGCGGTCTGGCGTGGCGACGTGGTCGACAGCTACCCGCAAATGGCCCTGATCTCGACCATGGCCTTGGCCCTGCGTGGCCTCGGCCAGACCCGCGAACAGGCCTTCGAAACCGCTGAAAAATACTGGGCTGCGCGGGACAAATCGATTTAATCGATCATTCGCGCCCGATCTTTGCGCTTTTTGTTCGAACTCATCGGAATAGACTCAACTCCATCGATTATGGGTTTCGGGAGTCTTGAACATGGGTTTGTTAGTGGATGGCCGCTGGCAGGACAAGTGGTACGAGAGCAGCAAGGACGGCGCGTTCCAGCGCGAACAGGCACAGCGTCGCAACTGGTTGACCGCTGACGGCAAGCCGGGACCGACCGGCGTCGGCGGTTTCGCGGCTGAGCCCGGGCGCTATCACCTGTACGTGTCCCTGGCCTGTCCATGGGCCCATCGCACACTGATCCTGCGCAAACTCAAAGGCCTCGAAAACCTGATCGACGTTTCGGTGGTCAGTTGGTTGATGCTGGAAAACGGCTGGACCTTCGACCAGCACCTGGGGTCGACCGGCGACAAACTCGACCATTTCGAATTCATGCACCAGCGCTACACCGCCGACACCGCCGACTACACCGGTCGCGTCACCGTGCCGGTGCTGTGGGACAAACAGCAAAAGCGCATCGTCAACAATGAATCATCGGAAATCATCCGCATGTTCAATGGCGCCTTCGACGATCTGACCGGTAACGACCTGGACTTCTACCCGGCGCCGCTGCGGGGAGAAATCGATGCGTTGAACGAGCGGATTTACCCGGCGGTGAACAATGGCGTGTACCGCGCCGGGTTTGCTACCTCGCAACAGGCTTATGAACAAGCCTTCGATGAGGTGTTTGCCGAGCTGGACCGACTGGAGCTGCTACTGGGTGCCAACCGCTATCTGGCGGGCGAGTACCTGACCGAAGCGGACATCCGCCTGTTCACCACGCTGATTCGCTTCGACGCGGTGTACTACGGGCACTTCAAGTGCAACCTGCGGCGGATTGCGGATTATCCGAACCTGTCGAACTGGCTGCGGGAGATTTACCAGTGGCCGGGGATCGCCGAGACAGTGGATTTTGAACACATCAAGAATCACTACTACGCCAGCCACCGCACCATCAACCCGACGGGTGTGGTGCCGAAAGGCCCAGCCCAGGACTTCACCGCGCCCCATGATCGGGAGCGGTTGAGTGGGAAAGGGGTTTGGCGCAAGGCTTGAGATTTTTGGAGGACTTGAAGGCCTCATCGCGAGCAAGCTCGCTCCCACAATTGATTTGTGTCGTTCACAAATCCCCTGTGGGAGCGAGCTTGCTCGCGATGGGGGCAACTCGGTCTCAGACCTGCCCCTGAGCCCCTTCGAACCACGCCAGTTTCTCGCGCAGTTGCACCACTTCACCCACGATCACCAAGGTCGGCGCATGCACTTCATGCTCTGCCACCAGTCGTGGCAGGTCCGCCAGGGTGCCGGTAAACACCCGCTGGTTGACCGTGGTGCCCTGCTGGATCAGTGCCGCCGGGGTATCGGCGGCGCGACCATGCTTGATCAACTGTTCGCAGATGATCGGCAAGCCCACCAGCCCCATGTAGAACACCAGGGTTTGCGCCGGGGCGACCAGATCGGCCCATGGCAAATCGCTGGAGCCGTCCTTGAGGTGGCCGGTGATGAAACGCACCGACTGCGCATAATCGCGGTGGGTCAGCGGAATCCCGGCATAGGCCGCGCAACCGCTGGCTGCCGTGATCCCCGGCACGACCTGGAACGGGATGCCATGGGCCGCCAGTTCTTCGATCTCCTCGCCACCACGACCGAAGATGAACGGATCGCCGCCCTTCAATCGCACCACACGCTTGCCTTGCATGGCCAGATCCACCAATTGCTGGTTGATCTGATCCTGCGGCACCGCGTGATCGGATCGGCGCTTGCCGACGTAAACCCGCTCGGCGTCGCGACGGCACAGTTCGAGAATCGCCGGTGCCACCAAACGATCGTACAGCACCACGTCGGCTTGCTGCATCAGACGCAATGCCTTGAACGTCAGCAGGTCGGGATCACCTGGCCCTGCACCCACCAGATAGACTTCACCGGTCGCCACTGGCGCCTCACCATCGATTTTCGCCTGGAGCAACCGCTCGGCTTCACCGCCCTGCCCGGCCAGTTGGCGATCGGCAACCGGGCCCTGGAAAACATCTTCCCAGAACGCCCGACGCTGCTGCACATCCGGAAACAGGCCTTTGACCTGATGACGGAATCGCGCAGCCAGCCCGGCCAATTGACCGTAGGTGGAAGGAATCCAGGTTTCGATCTTGGCGCGAATCAAGCGTGCCAGCACCGGCGCATCGCCGCCGCTGGACACTGCAATGATCAAGGGAGAACGGTCGACGATGGCCGGGAAGATCACGCTGCACAGGGCCGGCGCGTCCACCACGTTGACCGGCACGCAACGCCGATGGGCATCGGCGGAAACTTGTGCGTTCAGCGTTTCGTCGTCGGTGGCGGCAATGATCAGCCCGCAACCGTCCAGATCCGCCTCGGCGTAGCCACGCAACAGGCACTCGCCACCGCTGCCGGCAACCAGTTCACGCAATTGCGCTTCGATTTCAGGTGCAACCACCCGCAGCAGCGCACCGGCATCGGCCAGCAGGCGGGATTTGCGCAAGGCAATCTCCCCCCCGCCGACGACCAACACACGACTGCCGCGAAGGTTGTGAAACAGCGGCAGATAGTTCATTTAGCCGATGACCTCAAGGCCACCCATGTAGGGCTTGAGGACTTCAGGCACACGGATGGAACCGTCAGCCTGCTGATAGTTCTCGAGCACCGCGACCAGGGTACGGCCCACCGCCAGGCCGGAGCCGTTCAGGGTGTGTACCAGTTCCGGCTTGCCGGTTTCCGGGTTGCGGAAACGCGCTTGCATGCGGCGGGCCTGGAAGTCGCCGCAGTTGGAGCACGACGAGATTTCGCGGTACTTGTCCTGGCTCGGGATCCATACTTCCAGGTCGTAGGTCTTGACCGCGCTGAAACCCATGTCGCCGGTGCACAGCGCCAGAGTGCGGTAAGGCAGTTCCAGCAGTTGCAGGACTTTCTCGGCGTTGGCGGTCAGGCCTTCCAGCGCTTCCATGGATTTCGATGGCTCGACGATCTGCACCATTTCCACCTTGTCGAACTGGTGCTGGCGGATCATGCCGCGGGTGTCACGACCCGATGCACCGGCTTCGCTGCGGAAGCACGGCGTGTGGGCGACGAACTTGATCGGCAGCAGTTTCGAATCGACGATTTCGCCGGCGACGATGTTGGTCAGCGACACTTCGGCGGTCGGGATCAGGTACAGGTCGGCTTCGCCTTCGCGTGCGATCTTGAACAGGTCTTCTTCGAACTTCGGCAGCTGGCCGGTGCCTTGCAGCGCCGGGGCCTGGACCAGATAAGGCGTGTAGGCCTCTTCGTAGCCGTGCTCGGTGACGTGCAGGTTGATCATGAACTGCGCCAAGGCGCGGTGCAGACGGGCAATCGGGCCGCGCAGCAGGGCGAAACGGGCGCCGGACAGCTTGGCGGCGGTTTCGAAGTCCAGCCAGCCGAACTTCTCGCCCAGGGCGACGTGGTCCTGAACCGGGAAATCGAAGGCAGTCGGGGTGCCCCAGCGGCGCACTTCGACGTTGCCGTCTTCGTCTTCGCCGACCGGCACCGATTCGTGCGGCAGGTTGGGGATACCCAGCAGGATCGAGTCCAGATCGGTCTGGATCGCGTCCAGTTCGACTTTACCCGCGCTCAATTCGCCCGCCATGCGCTCGACGTCCGCCATCAGCGGCGCGATGTCTTCGCCGCGCTGCTTGGCCTGACCGATGGATTTGGAGCGCGCATTACGTTCAGCCTGCAGTGCTTCGGTGCGGGTCTGGACGGTCTTGCGCTGTTCTTCCAGCGCTTCGATGCGCGCAACATCCAGGGTATAGCCACGGGATGCCAGGCGGTCCGCTACGTCCTGAAGGTTGCTACGTAACAGTTTGGAATCGAGCATGTCGGTTTCTCGTTTATCAAAGTTTGGTCAAGGACAGGCCGGCCCAGGTGGCAAGCAGCCCGCCGAATACGCTGAGCGCCGCATAGCCCAGGGCTAGCGGCACTTGCCCGCTTTCCAGCAGGCGCACCGTATCCAGTGAAAAGGATGAAAAAGTCGTCAGCCCCCCGAGGAAGCCAACGATCAACCCGGCACGCACCTCGATGGGCACCTCCGGGCGTATCAAAAACAGACCGTATAGAACGCCGATCAGCAAACAGCCCACGATATTAACGGCCAGCGTCGCGGTATAGAAGTGCCGAGGCCAATTCGCGTTGATCCAGTTGCCCGTGACGAAGCGCAACAACGTGCCGGCCATCCCGCCGACGGAAACCGCAACGATCAAGGGAAGCACTATTTTCTCCGCTGCCTTGGGCTTAAACGGTCGAGTTTCGCCAGGTGATTGAGTTTTTCGCCGATCTTCAACTCCAGGCCACGGGGCACGGGCTGATAGAACGGGATCGGGTCGAGTTCTTCCGGGAAATAGTCTTCGCCAGCGGCATAGGCGTCCGGCTCATCGTGGGCATAACGGTATTCATCGCCGTAGCCCAATTGTTTCATAAGCTTGGTCGGCGCGTTGCGCAGGTGCAGCGGCACTTCCAGCGAGCCGTGCTCGGCGGCGGCGCGCAATGCCGTCTTGAAGCCCATGTACACCGCGTTGCTCTTTGGCGCGCAGGCCAGATAGGTGATGGCCTGGGCCACCGCCAGCTCGCCTTCGGGGCTGCCGAGGCGCTCCTGCACCTCCCAGGCCGCCAGGCACAGGCTCAGGGCGCGGGGATCGGCATTGCCAATGTCTTCGCTGGCCATGCGCACCACGCGCCGGGCCAGGTACAAGGGGTCGCAACCGCCGTCGATCATCCGTGCGAACCAGTACAAGGCGCCGTCGGGGTTGGAGCCGCGCACCGATTTATGCAGCGCGGAAATCTGGTCGTAGAACGCTTCGCCGCCCTTGTCGAACCGCCGGCGGGTATCACCGAGCAGGCTTTGCAGCAGGTCGGTGCCGATTTCGCCGTTGTCTTCCGCCAGGTCCGAGGCGTTTTCCAGCAGGTTGAGCAGGCGCCGACCATCGCCATCGGCGGCCGACAGCAGCATCTGGAAGCCTTCGTCGCTGAGGGTCAGGTTACGTTTGCCCAGACCACGCTCTTCGGTCAGCGCGCGGTGCACCAGTTTGCGCAGGGCCGCTTCGTCGAGGCTTTTCAGCACATAGACACGCGCCCGCGACAGCAAGGCGTTGTTGAGTTCGAACGAGGGATTTTCCGTGGTTGCGCCGATGAAAATCAGCGTACCGTCTTCGACATAGGGCAGGAACGCATCCTGCTGGGACTTGTTGAATCGATGCACTTCGTCGACGAACAGAATGGTGCGGCGGCCGTACTGCGCGGCCTGCTGCTTGGCGATTTCCACCGCCTGACGGATCTCCTTGACCCCGGCCAGCACTGCCGAGACCGTTTCGAAGTGCGCGTCCGAGACTTCCGCGAGCAATCGCGCCAGGGTGGTTTTGCCCACGCCCGGCGGCCCCCAGAAAATCATCGAATGCAGGGCACCCTGCTCCAGCGCCTCGCGCAGGGGCTTGCCGCGAGCGAGCACGTGTTCCTGACCGACGTACTCGTCCAGATTGGCCGCACGCAGGCGGGCGGCCAAGGGTTGGGCGATGGGGGTGCTGCGAAACAGATCCATGGCGTACGTTTAAAACCTCACTGGTTCTCTATTCCCTGTAGGAGCGAGCCTGCTCGCGATGGACGTCAACGATAACGCTGGCAGCCTGACACCCTGCGGTGTCTTTGCGTTCATCGCGAGCGAGCTCGCTCCTACAGAGGTTTTGCGTTTTATTCCTGGATCACATCCGCTCCCTTGGGGATGTCGAACTTGAACTTGGACGCAGGGATCGGCTCGTTCGCCTTCACCCCGGTGAACAGGATATTGGTGCGCTGGCCGACGCTGTCGATCAGTTGCATATCATTGACCAGGCCATTGCGGAACGACAGGCGCAGGCTGTCGAACAGGGTGTCCTTGGTTTTCGGCTTCAGGGTGAAGTCAATCACGCCGCCGGCTTCCTTGGCACTGATGTCGAAGCTCTGGCTGATCTTCGACACGTCACCGGACAACAGCAAGGCCGGGGTCTGGGTCAGGCGCTGGTCGAGGTTCTTGATGGTGGCCTGCTCCAGGTCCGGGTCCCACAAGGTGACTTTCTTGCCATCGGAGATCATGGTCTGTTCGGCCGGCGCATCGGTGTGCCAGTAGAACAGGCCCGGACGCTGCAGGGACATCTCGCCGGCGGTTTCCTGCAATTGGGTGCCTGTGCCATCAAGGGTCAGTTGCGAGAAACGTGCGGTCAGGGTCTGGGATTTTTCCAGCAGTTGGGTCAGGCGCGCCACGTCCTTGTCATCGGCGTTAGCCTGGAGCGTGGTCAAGGCCAGTACCGGCAGCAACAGCATGCGGATCAGACGCATGGGAGTCCTCATAACATTCGTGGGAGTGCGGGAGGCGCAAAGGCGCCCCCCTTTCATACTCGGGTCAGTCGCGCACCGGCCCCGGGGCCAGGACTTCTCGCGAACCGTTGGTGTTCATGGACGTCACGACCCCGGCCATTTCCATGGCTTCGATCATGCGCGCAGCGCGGTTGTAGCCGATCTTCAGCTTGCGCTGAACCGCGGAAATGGAGGCACGACGGCTTTCCAGCACAAACTGGACCGCTTCGTCGTACAGCGCGTCGGCCTCGGGATCGTCACCGTCGCCGCCACCGCTGCTGCCTTCAAAGCCGCTGCCCGCCTCTTCGACGCCATTGAGGATGTCGTCGTTGTATTCCGGCGCACCCCGCAACTTCCAGGCTTCCACCACACGGTGAACCTCATCGTCGGACACGAAAGCACCGTGAACACGAATCGGCAGGCTGGTACCCGGCGGCATGTAGAGCATGTCACCGTGGCCCAGCAGTTGTTCGGCGCCGCCCTGGTCGATGATGGTCCGCGAGTCGATCTTGCTCGATACCTGGAACGCCATGCGGGTCGGGATGTTGGCCTTGATCAGACCGGTGATCACATCCACCGACGGACGCTGGGTCGCAAGGATCAAGTGGATACCGGCCGCACGAGCCTTTTGCGCGATACGGGCGATCAGTTCTTCAACCTTCTTGCCGACGATCATCATCATGTCGGCGAATTCGTCGACTACGACCACGATGGTCGGCAGCTTCTGCAGCAGTGGCGCTTCGTCGTGGATGCTTTCGCGCTTGTACAGCGGATCACTCAACGGCTCGCCGGCGTCCTGGGCTTCCTTGACCTTGGCGTTGAAGCCCGACAGGTTTCGCACCCCCATCTTGGCCATCAACTTGTAGCGTCGCTCCATCTCGGCAACGCTCCAGCGCAGGGCGTTGGCGGCGTCCTTCATGTCGGTGACGACCGGGCACAGCAGGTGCGGAATGCCTTCGTAGATCGACAGTTCCAGCATTTTCGGGTCGATCATGATCAGCTTGGCGTCTTCCGGGCCAGACTTGAACAGGATCGACAGGATCATCGCGTTCACACCCACCGACTTACCGGAACCGGTGGTACCGGCGACCAGCAAGTGCGGCATTTTCGCAAGGTCGGTGATGACCGGCTTGCCGCCGATGTCATGGCCCAGGGCCAAGGTGACCGGGGATTTGAAGTTGTCGTACTCCGGAGTCGACAACACCTCGGAGAAACGCACGATCTGCCGATCTTCGTTGGGAATCTCGATACCGACAGTGGTCTTGCCCGGAATCACTTCCACCACGCGCACGCTGGTCACGGCCAGGGAACGGGCCAGGTCTTTGGCCAGGTTGGAGATTCGGCTGACTTTTACCCCGGCCGCCGGCTGGATTTCGTAACGGGTGATCACCGGGCCCGGGTGGATCGAATCCACTGCGACTTCAACGCCGAATTCCTTGAGCTTGATTTCCAGCAAATGGCCAACCGCAGCCAGGGATTCAGGCGAGTAATTGAGTTGTTTCTTTTCCGCCGGATCGAGAATCGAAATCGGCGGCAAGGTGCCTTCCACGGCGCTGTCGACGAACAGCGGCGCCTGCTTCTCTTTCTCGACGCGTTTGCTCGGTGCGGCGGGCTTTGGCGGCGCGGGCGCAATCACCGGCGGCACCTGCTTCTCGCGCTCGGACATGTGCTTGCTCAGGGCTTGCTCACGTTCGATCAGGCGTTCCTTGACCTTGGCCTGCTCGCGCTTGTCGGTGACGGTCGGCGCAACCACTTCATCCATACGGTCGTCGACTTCACGCAACTGGGCAACCAGCTGTTTGCGCTCGGTACGGGCCGCCCACCAGCGATTGGCGGCGCCCTGGAACAGTTCGAACAGGTCGAGGGTGATCTTGCCGGTGATGTCCATCACCTTGAACCACGACAGGTCGGTAAACACAGTCAGGCCGAACAGGAATAACGCAATGAACAACAGCGTGCTGCCCTGGATATTCAAGGCGTTCCTGGCCAGTTCGCCGAGGCTTTCCCCCAGCGCACCGCCCGCACCGGCCGGCAGACCGGTCGCGGCATGAAAATGGATATGGGCCAGAGCGGCGCCCGACAGCACCAGGAACACCAGGCCGATCAGGCGCCAGGAGAACAGCCACCCGCTCCACTGCCACGGCTCGTGACGCTGGCGGAAGATCTGGTACGCCTTGATGGCCAGCAGCAACGGGAAGATGTAGGCGAAGTAACCCAGCACCATGAACAGGATATCGGCGCTGTAGGAGCCCGCTGGTCCGCCGAAGTTCTGCACGTCGTCGATCTTGCTGTTATGGCTCCAGCCCGGATCATCCTTGCCATAGGTCAACAAGGCCATCATCAGGAACAGGCACAAGGCACCGATGGCGATCAGCGCACCTTCCTTGAGTCGGTAGTGCAAGTGCTGGCGCCAGAGCGGCACGACGGCTGGTTTGGGTGCTGCGGTGGATTTCTTCAAAACGCTTCTTTTCCTGCGCCAATGGCGCGTCCATCTGGTGAATGTCTATAAAAACCGCGAAAAAACTGCCCAATCCAGGCAGGTAATAAAGTTAACACGTGTAACCGGGACTACTTTTAACACTGCACCCCTGTTTCTATAAACACGGCGCACACTGAATATATGTAACACGCAGGGCATTGTACGGGTTTGTACGCACGACGCCATGCTTGAGACCCTTGGATGCAGCATAGTCAACAGCACATGACATGCCATTCAATTTGAGCATGCATTCTCTTTGGTGACAAAGGCTTATGAGGTGTTTTTTATGAGCGAAGCGAAGCATTCCCGCCTGATTATCCTGGGCTCCGGCCCTGCCGGTTACAGCGCGGCAGTTTATGCCGCCCGCGCCAACCTCAAGCCGGTTGTCATTACCGGCATCCAGGCAGGCGGCCAGCTCACCACCACCGTCGAAGTGGATAACTGGCCAGGCGACGTTGAAGGCCTGACCGGACCGGTGCTGATGGATCGCATGCAAAAACACGCCGAACGCTTTGCCACCGAGATCGTTTACGACCACATCCATACCGCCAAGTTGCAACAACGACCGTTCGAGCTGATCGGCGATGGCGGCACCTACACCTGCGACGCCTTGATAATTGCCACCGGCGCCTCCGCGCAATACCTGGGCCTGCCGTCGGAAGAAGCGTTCGCCGGCAAAGGGGTTTCGGCGTGCGCGACCTGTGATGGATTTTTCTATCGCAATCAAGTGGTTGCTGTGGTCGGCGGCGGCAACACGGCGGTCGAGGAAGCCTTGTACCTGTCGAACATCGCCAAAGAAGTGCACCTGATCCATCGGCGCGACAAACTGCGCTCAGAGAAAATCCTCCAGGACAAACTCTTTGAAAAGGCCGCCAACGGCAATGTTCGCCTGCACTGGAACCAAAACCTGGACGAAGTGCTCGGCGATGCCAGCGGCGTGACCGGTGCCCGCCTGCGGGACAGTCACACGGGTGAAACCCGGGAGCTGCCGCTGGCCGGGGTGTTTATCGCCATCGGCCATAAACCCAACACCGACCTGTTCACAGGCCAACTGGAAATGCGCGACGGGTATCTGCTGGTCAAGGGTGGCAGCGAAGGCGATGCCACCGCTACGGCGATTGCAGGTGTGTTTGCCGCCGGTGACGTGGCCGACCACGTTTATCGCCAGGCCGTTACATCTGCCGGTGCCGGTTGCATGGCGGCGCTGGACGCTGAAAAATACCTGGACGACATTCCAACCGTTTGAAGGCAAACTTTATGGCGGGCCAACACCCGCCACTGCCCTCCCCTTCTGCAAGCCCGGATGCCATGCTGACTTGGTTACAACGCAATACCTTGCATTTCCCTCCACTGGAAAAGGCCATGCGCGACCCCAACGGGCTGCTGGCTGCCGGTGGTGATCTGTCCGCCGATCGGCTGATCTCGGCCTATCGCCACGGCTGCTTCCCTTGGTTTTCCGAGGGCCAGCCAATCCTCTGGTGGTCTCCGGACCCGCGTACGGTGCTGTTTCCCGACGAATTGCACGTCTCGCGCAGCCTGAACAAACTGCTACGCCAGCAACGCTATCAAGTGACCTTTGACCAGGACTTCGCCGCCGTCATCCGCGCCTGTGCCGCGCCCCGGGATTACGCCGACGGCACCTGGATCACCGAGGCCATGCAGGACGCCTACATCGAACTGCACAGGCGTGGCCACGCGCACTCGGTGGAAGTGTGGGACGGGGACGAACTGGTGGGCGGGCTCTACGGCCTGGCGATGGGCCAGCTGTTTTTCGGCGAGTCCATGTTCAGCCTCGCTGACAACGCCTCGAAATTCGGCTTTGCCACACTGGTGCGGCATCTGAAAGACTCGGGTTTTGTACTGATCGATTGCCAGATGCCCACCGATCACCTGCACAGTCTCGGAGCCCGGGCGATACCCCGCCATGAATTTGCCAACTATCTGGCCAGGCATCTGGACCAGCCCAATCGCGCTAGCTGGGTTTGCTGAGCGACTTTTGCGCAGGTGGCTTACACTTATTCAAAAGCATTATCCCGAGGGTTGATCATGACCGAGTTGGCGCGATTGAAGTTCTATGCCACTCAGCCGCACTCTTGCAGTTATCTGCCGGAGGAGCAGGCCACAACCCTGTTCCTCGACCCTAGCCAGCCCATGGATGTGCATGTCTATGCAGACCTGTCGGAGATGGGGTTTCGTCGCAGTGGCGATCATCTCTATCGGCCGCATTGCCAGAATTGCAATGCCTGCGTTCCGGCGCGCATTCCCGTGGGACAGTTCACGCCCAACCGGCAACAGAAACGCATCTTCAAGCGCAACGTGGATTTGCAGGTACGTCCAGCCAAGCCCGGCTTCAACGAAGAATACTTCGACCTCTACCAGCGCTATATCGAACAGCGTCACGCCGATGGCGACATGTACCCGCCGAGTCGCGACCAGTTTTCGACATTCCTGGTGCGGGACCTGCCGTTTTCAAGATTTTATGAATTTCGCCTGAATGGCCGGCTGCTGGCCGTCGCCGTCACCGATTTACTGCCGAACGGTCTTTCGGCGGTCTACACCTTCTACGAACCCTCCGAAGAGCGTCGCAGCCTTGGGCGCTATGCGATCCTGTGGCAAATCGCCGAGGCCAGGCGGCTGGGGCTGGATGCGGTCTACCTCGGCTACTGGATCAAAAACTGCAAAAAAATGAACTACAAGACTCAATATCGCCCTATTGAGTTGCTGATTAATCAGCGCTGGGTGGTTCTAAACTAGAGCAGCCCCTAAACCCCTTGGCTTAAACCCCATTTTTCGGGCACAATGCACGCCGCTTTTGCCTGGCGCAGTTGCACCGGGCCATTCATTGGACACCGAGGGCTTTACTGCATGTCGAAAGAAGACAGCTTCGAAATGGAAGGCACTGTCGTCGACACCCTGCCCAACACCATGTTTCGTGTGGAGTTGGAAAATGGGCACGTCGTAACCGCGCACATCTCCGGCAAGATGCGCAAGAACTACATCCGTATTCTTACCGGCGACAAAGTGCGCGTAGAGCTGACTCCTTATGACTTGAGCAAAGGGCGCATCACTTACCGCGCTCGATAAGGTTGGAGCGAGCTTGCTCGCGATAAACCTGACGGTACCGCGTCAAGTCAGAGTCCCCGCATCATCATTGACGAACATCGCGAGCAAGCTCGCTCCTACAGAGATAGGGCTCACTCGCTAAGCAAGTCAATACAAAACGCCCGGCTTATGCCGGGCGTTTTTGTTTGTGTGGGAGCGGTGGTGCGGCAACCCGACTTGCTCGCGAATGCGCTGTGACAATCGACATCTTCTTCTCTGACCCATCGCTTTCGCGAGCAAGCCCGCTCCCACATTTGAATTGTGTACGACCGATACAGCAAAAAGGCGCCTTTCGGCGCCTTTTTGTTTTGCTTTTGAACGTCAGGCCATCTCGGCTGTGGTCTCGAACTCGAAGGTCAGCTCTCCGTCCTTGATGTCGATGTGTACCACACCGCCATGTTCGGCCAGTTCGCCAAAGAGAATCTCCTCCGCCAGCGGACGCTTGATCTTGTCCTGGATCAGGCGAGCCATTGGGCGAGCACCCATCGCCGCGTCGTAGCCACCTTCGGCCAGCCAGTTGCGGGCTGCTTCGGTGACCTCCAGCAACACACGCTTGTCTTCCAGTTGCGCCTGAAGCTCGGTAAGGAACTTGTCCACCACGCTCTTGATAACCTCATGACTGAGGCGACCAAACTGGATGATGGTGTCCAGACGGTTGCGGAATTCCGGCGTGAAGCTCTTCTTGATCACTTCCATCGCATCGGAGGAGTGATCCTGATAGGTGAAACCGATCGAAGCGCGGGCTGCAGTCTCGGCACCGGCGTTGGTCGTCATGATGACGATCACGTTACGGAAATCCGCCTTGCGCCCGTTGTTATCGGTCAACGTACCGTGGTCCATGACCTGCAACAGCAGGTTGAAGACTTCCGGATGCGCCTTCTCGATTTCATCGAGCAACAACACGCAGTGTGGCTGCTTGGTAATGGCTTCGGTGAGCAGACCGCCCTGATCGAATCCGACATAACCAGGAGGCGCACCGATCAGACGCGATACGGTGTGGCGCTCCATGTACTCGGACATGTCGAAACGAATCAACTCGACACCCAAGGCCTTGGCCAACTGACGCGCCGCTTCGGTTTTACCGACACCGGTAGGCCCTGCGAACAGGAACGAACCGACAGGCTTGTCAGGGGATTTGAGGCCGGCACGGGACAGCTTGATCGCGGTTGCCAGCGAATCGATCGCTGCATCCTGACCGAACACGGTCAACTTCAGGTCACGCTCCAGGTTACGCAGCAGCTCCTTGTCGGAACTGGTGACGTGTTTTGGCGGAATGCGCGCGATTTTCGCGACGATGTCCTCGACTTGCGGCACTTCGATGCGCTTCACACGCTTCTCGACCGGTTGCAGGCGCTGATAGGCACCCGCCTCGTCGATGACATCGATGGCCTTGTCCGGCATATGACGGTCGTTGATGTAACGCGAGGCCAGTTCGGCAGCCGCGCGCAGGGCCTCATCACTGTATTCGATATTGTGATGGCTTTCGAAACGCCCTTTCAGGCCCCGCAGAATACCAATGGTGTCTTCCACCGAAGGCTCCGACACATCGACCTTCTGGAAGCGCCGGGCCAAAGCACGGTCCTTCTCGAAGATGCCGCGAAATTCCTGGAAGGTGGTTGAACCGATGCAACGGATATCACCCGAGGACAGCAGCGGCTTGAGCAGGTTCGAGGCATCCATGACGCCACCGGACGCGGCACCCGCACCAATGATGGTGTGGATCTCGTCGATGAACAGGATCGCCTGCGGACGTTTTTTCAGCTCATTGAGCAACGCCTTGAAGCGCTTCTCGAAATCGCCACGGTATTTGGTCCCGGCCAGCAACGCGCCGAGATCAAGAGAGTAAACCACGCTGTTGGCCAGCAGGTCCGGTACCTGGTCGTCGACAATGCGCTTGGCCAGGCCTTCGGCAATCGCGGTTTTACCCACGCCCGCCTCGCCCACCAGAAGCGGATTGTTTTTGCGCCGACGCGCCAGGATCTGCGCAACGCGCTCGACTTCCAGCTCACGCCCCACCAGCGGATCGATGCGACCCTGGCGCGCGAGTTCGTTGAGGTTGCTGGCATAAGCATCCAGGGGATTGCCTGAGGAAGAAGACTCACCGCCCTCGTCGTCCTGCATATCTTGCTCACCTTCAGAGTGATCGCCATGCCCCGGCACTTTGGAAATGCCATGGGCGATGTAGTTGACGACATCTATACGGGCAACGCTCTGCTGTTTCAGCAGGAACACCGCCTGACTCTCTTGCTCACTGAAGATCGCGACCAGCACGTTGGCGCCAGTCACTTCGCGTTTGCCCGAGCTCTGTACGTGAAACACAGCACGTTGCAGTACACGCTGGAAGCCCAGGGTTGGCTGGGTTTCGCGATCCTCGTCATGCACGGGGATCAATGGCGTGGTGGAGTCGATGAACTCCTGCAGGTCATGCTTGAGTTTGTCGAGGTTTGCGCCGCACGCACGCAGAACGGTGGCGGCAGCCTCATTGTCCAATAGGGCCAGCAAGAGGTGCTCGACGGTCATGAACTCATGACGCTTCGAACGAGCTTCCTTGAAGGCAAGATTGAGGGTGACTTCGAGCTCGCGGTTTAACATAGCTTCACCTCATACCCAAGTGTCCGGCGATTAACCGTCCTTCTCGATTTCACAGAGTAGCGGATGCTGGCTTTCCCTGGCGTACTGGTTGACCTGCATGGCCTTGGTCTCGGCGATGTCGCGGGTAAACACTCCACATACTGCCCGTCCTTCTGTGTGGACGGCCAGCATGACCTTGGTCGCCAGCTCGCGATTCAGGTTAAAAAACACCTCGAGCACTTCGACGACGAAATCCATCGGTGTGTAGTCATCATTGAACAAAACCACCTTGTACATCGGCGGCGCCTGTAAAGCAGGCTTGGCCTCCTGAACAGCAATGCCTGCGGAATCGTCGTCGTGTTCCTCCGGGCGATCCTTCTGGAGAGTCGGGCGATCCTGATTGAATGTTAGTCGAATCTGGCTGATTGCATGCATGGAAAGAAAGGTTCGTCAGTTGTTCAAATACAGTGGTGGGGGCGGCTATCAGCGATTTCAACTCCGACTGCCGGGTCAGCTTGACTATCGGCAAAACGGTGTTACAACCAATAGAGCCCACAGTGGGTAAAAAAGGTCCGCGGAGTCAATCTTATTTACAGATTCGACTGCGGATGTACTGGATGATACTCCAGTGATGGAGTGTGTTGCAGAGGGAGTTGGGTATGTCAGGCGGCAAGGTCAGCGGCAAGGTCAAATGGTTCAACAATGCCAAGGGTTACGGTTTCATCAATGAGGACGGCAAGACAGAAGACCTGTTTGCCCACTACTCCGCCATCCAGATGGAAGGTTATAAAACCCTGAAAGCCGGGCAAGCTGTCGTATTCGACATCATCCAGGGCCCCAAAGGCCTGCACGCGGTCAGTATCAGCAACCCGGTGGATACTTCGAAAGCCACGATATCCACAGCTGAAGAGACCGTTTCGGTTTAACACCGCACCGTCAACCAGTCATAAAAAAACCGCCTGACTCATCTACTTGAATCAGGCGGTTTTTGTGTGCCTGCGTTTTCTTACATGTGCGAGATCAGCGCATCACCGAAGCCGGAAGACGACACCAGCTTGGCGCCTTCCATCAGACGCTCGAAGTCATACGTCACGGTCTTGGCGGAAATCGCGCCGTTGGTGCCCTTGATGATCAGGTCGGCCGCTTCGGTCCAGCCCATGTGGCGCAGCATCATTTCAGCCGACAGGATCAACGACCCCGGGTTGACCTGGTCCTTGCCGGCGTACTTCGGCGCCGTACCGTGGGTGGCCTCGAACATGGCCACGGTGTCGGACAGGTTGGCACCCGGCGCAATACCGATACCGCCCACTTCCGCCGCCAGGGCATCGGAGAGATAGTCGCCGTTCAGGTTCAGGGTCGCGATCACATCGTACTCGGCCGGGCGCAGCAGGATCTGCTGGAGCATGGCGTCGGCGATGGCATCCTTGACGACAACGTTCTTGCCGGTTTTCGGGTTCTTGAACTGCATCCACGGGCCACCGTCGAGCAGGGTCGCGCCGAACTCTTCAGCCGCCACTTCGTAGGCCCATTCCTTGAAGGCACCTTCGGTGAACTTCATGATGTTGCCTTTGTGTACGATGGTCAGCGAATCGCGATCGTTGTCGACCACATATTGCAGGGCCTTGCGCGCCAGACGCTTGGTGCCCTGCAGGGACACCGGCTTGACGCCGATACCGCAGTTCTCGTCAAAACGGATCTTGGTAACGCCCATTTCTTCTTTCAGGAACTTGATGACCTTGGTGGCTTCCGGCGTACCGGCCTTCCACTCGATGCCCGCATAGATGTCTTCGGAGTTCTCGCGGAAGATGGTCATGTCGACATCGCCTGGCTTCTTGACCGGGCTAGGCACGCCTTCGAACCAGCGCACCGGGCGCAGGCAGACGTACAGGTCGAGCTGCTGACGCAGGGCCACGTTCAGGGAACGGATGCCACCACCGACCGGAGTGGTCAGCGGGCCCTTGATGGAAACCACGTAATCCTTGACCGCGTCCAGGGTTTCCTGAGGCAGCCAGGTGTCCTGATCGTAAACCTGAGTCGCTTTCTCCCCGGCGTACACCTCCATCCAGGAAATCTTGCGTTCGCCACCGTAGGCCTTCTTAACAGCAGCATCGACAACCTTGATCATGACCGGGCTGATGTCGACACCAATGCCGTCACCTTCGATGAAGGGGATGATCGGGTTATTAGGAACATTGAGAGAATGGTCTGCATTGACGGTGATTTTGTCGCCGACGGCTGGAACCTGAATCTTCTTGTAACCCATGCTGAACTCCATTGATTGGATTGAACATCTGGCTTGGTTCGAGCGTAACCCAGTTGAATCGGCGCGCAAACCCTATGTTCCATCGATCTGGCGCAAAGCCTTGCAACTCGCGCGCTACAAGCCTGAAAGCAAAGGGAAAAGCGCCAAAACCAAGCACGACGAGTGACCTTGCGCCCTGCTCGCCCCTGCGACCTTTAGACCAATGGACGACATTCGTTGCATATGAACCATCGGCAGATTGCCAGCTACCTATGTATAATGCCGCCCGCTGACCACAGGGTCACGACGGCTGAAGTGCTCTACGATGAGACTTTCCGCCCGGCAAGCCGGCCTGTTATCGCAGTCCGGCTACTTGACGCCCTACTGATGCACCCAACATCACAGCAACGAAACCTCGATATTCGGCTCATGGATGACTTTGAACGAACGCGCTTACCCGGCGCCCTCGAGTTTCTGCGCACGCTTTAGCAAAGAAGAGAGAGTTAATCCGAATATGCCCACCCGCTCGAAGATCATCTATACCTTCACCGACGAAGCTCCTGCCCTCGCCACCTATTCACTGTTGCCTATCGTAGAGGCGTTCACCGCCTCGGCTGATATCGCCGTTGAAACCCGCGATATCTCTCTTGCAGGGCGCATCCTGGCCAGCTTCCCCGAGCAACTGGGTGACAAAGCCGTAGCCGACCACCTCGCCGAACTGGGCGCCCTGGCCGTTACGCCTGAAGCCAACATCATCAAATTGCCGAACATCAGCGCCTCGGTTCCGCAACTGCAAGCCGCGATCAAAGAGCTGCAAGCCCAGGGCTACGCACTGCCGGACTACCCGGAAACCGTGACCTGCGACGCCGACAAGGAAGCCAAGGCGCGTTACGACAAGATCAAGGGCAGCGCCGTGAACCCGGTCCTGCGCGAAGGCAACTCCGACCGCCGCGCGCCGTTGTCGGTCAAGAACTACGCACGCAAGCACCCGCACAAAATGGGCGCGTGGGCCAAGGACTCCAAGTCCCACATCGCGCACATGAGCACCGGCGATTTCTACGGCAGCGAAAAAGCCGCCCTGATCGACGCCGCTGACGCCGTGAAAATCGAACTGATCGCCCAAGACGGCACCGCTACCGTCCTGAAAGAAAAGACCAGCGTACAAGCCGGTGAGATCCTCGATTGCGCGGTACTGAGCAAAAACGCCCTGCGCAGCTTCATCGCGGCTGAAATCGAAGACGCCAAGGCACAAGGCGTGCTGCTGTCGGTTCACTTGAAAGCCACCATGATGAAGGTCTCCGACCCGATCATGTTCGGCCAGATCGTTGCCGAGTTCTATAAAGACGCACTGGCCAAGCACGCTGACGTGCTGGCACAGATCGGCTTCAACCTGAACAACGGCATCGGCGACCTGTACGCGCGCATCAAGGCCCTGCCTGCTGAACAGCAAGCGGCCATCGAAGCTGACATCCAGGCGGTCTACGCCGTTCGCCCTTCCCTGGCGATGGTCAACTCCGACAAAGGCATCACCAACCTGCACGTGCCGAGCGACGTGATCGTCGACGCCTCGATGCCGGCAATGATCCGTGACTCCGGCAAGATGTGGGGCACCGACGGCCAGTTGCACGACACCAAAGCCGTGATCCCGGATCGTTGCTACGCCACCATCTACCAGGCCGTGATCGAAGATTGCAAAGCCAACGGTGCGTTCGATCCGACCACCATGGGCAGCGTGCCGAACGTTGGCCTGATGGCGAAGAAAGCCGAAGAGTACGGCTCTCACGACAAGACTTTCCAGATCAAGGCTGACGGCGTTGTTCGCGTCACCGACAGCAAGGGCAACCTGCTGATGGAACAGGCTGTTGAAGCCGGCGACATCTTCCGCATGTGCCAGACCAAAGACGCGCCGATCCAGGACTGGGTCAAACTGGCCGTCAACCGTGCTCGCGCCAGCAGCACCCCGGCGATCTTCTGGCTGGACCCGATGCGCGCCCACGACGGCGTAGTGATCGAGAAAGTTCAGGCTTACCTGAAGGATCACGACACTGCCGGCCTGGACATCCAGATCATGGCACCGGTCGACGCGATGAAGTCCACCCTGCAGCGCACCCGCGCCGGCAAGGACACCATCTCGGTAACCGGCAACGTACTGCGCGACTACCTGACCGACCTGTTCCCGATCATGGAACTGGGCACCAGCGCCAAGATGCTGTCGATCGTGCCGCTGATGAACGGCGGTGGCCTGTTCGAAACCGGCGCCGGCGGTTCGGCTCCGAAGCACGTTCAGCAACTGCTGGAAGAAAATTTCCTGCGCTGGGATTCGCTGGGTGAATTCCTGGCCCTGGCCGCGTCCCTGGAACACCTGGGCGTGACCTACAACAACCCCAAGGCGCTGGTTCTGGCCAAGACCCTGGACCAGGCCACCGGCCAGTTCCTGGACAACAACAAGTCGCCATCGCGCAAAGTCGGCAATATCGACAACCGCGGCAGCCACTTCTATCTGGCGCTGTACTGGGCTCAGGCCCTGGCTGCCCAGACCGAAGACGCTGCACTGCAAGCGCAGTTCGCGACCCTGGCCAAGACCCTGACCGAGAACGAGGCGACCATCGTTGCCGAACTCAACGCCGTTCAGGGCAAGCCAGTGGACATCGGCGGTTACTACCACGCCGACGCCGAGCTGATCAGCAAGGCCATGCGCCCAAGCGCAACCTTCAACGCGGCTGTCGCTGCGCTGGTTTAAGGTTGTAAGGGAACATCACAAACCCCGGCCCTGTGCCGGGGTTTGTGTTTTCAGACCTTACACACACCCTATGTGGGAGCGGGCTTGCTCGCGAAAGCGGTTTATCATTCAACATCGATGTTGAC